>JAKLKE010000044.1 GCA_023150775.1 Myxococcota bacterium | reverse complement strand
CACGCCGATGTTCGTGATCGAGTCCGACGCCACCATCGTCGTGCCGCTCATGCTCCAGGCGCTCTTGGAGTGTAAACGGAACCCCGAGGCGGCCAACGCCCTCATCGCCCGCTACGGCCGCTGAGCCGAATGCCCCCGACGCGCCGCCTCAGCGTCACCCGTGTCCACAGCGAGGGTCCATCCTCTGTGTGCCATGTGGACGACGACGAGGTGGCCGTCGAGGAGCCTCTGGAGCTGCGCATCGACGGCGAGAGTTTACTCGTCACCATGCGCACGCCGGGGCACGATGTTGAGCTCGCCGCTGGGCTTCTGTACACCGAGGGTCTGATCGACGGCGCCGATGATCTGGTCGCCGTCGCCCACATCGACGACCCCGCTGACGCCCGGGGCAACACGATTGACACCCGCCTCGCCGGGGGTGTGCGGCGTGGGCAGACCAACCTCCTCTCCTCCCAGCGCGCGATGTTCGCCTCCTCCGCCTGCGGGATCTGCGGCGGGGCCACCGTCGATCAGGTGCTCCGCCGGGTGGGCCCCCTGCAAACGCCACGCCGGGCGAGCCCCACGCTGCTCCTCTCCTTGCCCGCCCGAATGCGTGAGGCCCAGGCCAGCTTCGCCAAGACCGGGGGCCTACACGCCGCGGCGCTGTTTGATTTTGATGGGGGCTTAGAGGTCTTGCGTGAGGACATCGGGCGGCACAACGCCGTCGACAAGGTGCTCGGCTGGCGGCTTTTGCGGGATGAGGTGCCCGTAGACGACCGGGTGCTGCTCGTGAGCGGACGCGCCGGGTTTGAGCTGGTGCAGAAGGCGCTCGTCGCCCGGGTGCCGGTGATGGCGGCCATCGGCGCGCCGAGCTCCTTGGCCGTCGATCTCGCCCGGGCAGGCGGGATGCAGCTCATCGGCTTCTTACGCGACGGGCGGCTCAACGACTACTCGGCGACGACGGCTTAGGTCGCCCTTGCCCACGGCGCCGCGCTGTGCGAGCATCCCGCTCCGCCCGAGGCTCACGCCATGAACGCCGCCGTCACCCGCTGGCTCGCTCGCGCCCCCGACGCCGTGTTCTCGGCCTGGGCCATCGTCGCGGCGTTCTCCTGCTACTTCGCGATGTACGCCTACCGCAAACCTTTCGCCGCGGGCAGCTTTGAGGGGGTCGTCGAGCTGCCGTGGTTGGGTGAGCTGGACTACAAGATCCTGCTCATCTTGAGCCAGGTGATGGGCTACGCGCTCTCAAAGTTTATGGGCATCAAGATCATCTCCGAGATGACCGCGCCCAAACGCGCCGCGGCGATCTTGTTGACCATCGGCACGGCCTGGGCGGCCCTGGGGCTCTTCGCCATCACCCCCGCGCCCTGGGGTGCCGTGTTCTTGTTCGTGAACGGCGTGCCCCTGGGCATGGTGTGGGGCCTCGTCTTCGGGTTTCTGGAGGGGCGGCGCAGCTCTGAGCTTCTGGGCGCCGGGCTCTCGGGCTCGTACATCGTCGCCAGCGGCTTCGTGAAGAGCGCCGGGCTGATGACGCTCGGCTGGGGCGTGAGCGAACAGTCGATGCCGTTTGTCACCGGCGCGCTGTTTCTGCCGCTCACCTTGGTCTCGGTGTGGATGCTCGCGGTCTTGCCGCCGCCGAACGAGGCCGACATCGCCCTGCGCACCGAACGTAAACCCATGGACGCCGAGGCCCGGGCCGACTTTCTGCGGCGGTTTGGGCCGGGGGTGGTCCTGCTCGCTGGGCTCTATGTGCTGCTCACGGCCTACCGCGACTTCCGCGACAACTTCGCCCGGGAGCTGTGGGGGGCCTTGGGCTACGACGGCTCGCCGGAGATCCTCACCACGAGCGAGCTGCCGATCACCGTCGCCGTGCTCGTGGCCTTGGGCGCCTTGATGACGGTGAAGGACAACCGCCGGGCGCTCCTGATCGTACACGGCCTCATGCTCTCGGGCACCGTGCTGATCGGGGTCTCGACGCTTCTGTGGGAGGCGGGGATCTTGGCCCCGGCGCCGTGGATGATCCTCGTCGGGCTCGGGCTCTACATCGGCTATGTGCCCTATGGCTGCGTGCTGTTTGACCGGCTCATCGCCGCGGTGGGTTACCCGGGCAACGCGGGCTTCATGATCTACCTCGCGGACAGCTTCGGCTATCTGGGCTCGGTGGCGCTGCTTCTGTACAAAAACTTCGGCCAAGGCGAGCTGTCTTGGCTTGAGTTTTTTGCGCGCTTCTCGTACCTCTGCGCCGTGGTGTGCTCCGCGGCGTTCGTGAGCTCGGCGCTGTATTTTTGGCGGAAGCTCGGCTCGCGCGACGAGCCCGCCGCGCCGACGACTACATGACCACGTTGAGGTCTACCGTCTCTGTGGCGCCTTCGCGGGTGACGCTGATGGTGATCACCCACAGTCCGCTCATGGGGAAGAGCATCCCCGGCGTGCTGTAGCTGCCGTCGTTGTTCGAGCTCGTCACCGGGGTGACGGTCATGCCGTGGCCGTGGCCGGGCATCGCCGCGTCGACGCTGACGGTCGCGTCGGTCACCGGGGCCCCGGCGCCGTCCACCACCGCCGTGCTCAGGTCGAAGTAGTCGTTGAGCGGGATCGGGTCGGGGCTCGGGGTGATGGTGACGGTGTAGCTGGCGCTGGAGGCCTCGCGGGACTGATCGATCTCCGCGAGGCTGTCGATGGCGCTGTGGTGGTGCTGGTGGTCATCTCCGCAGGCGGCGGTCAACGAGAGGACGAGGGCGAACGAGAGCGCGCGGGGCATGTTTCTTCTCCGAGAGAGGCAAGGTAGCATACGGGCGCGGGGGTGGTCTCCGCGAGAGAGAGACTCCCAAAGAGATGTGGAGGCGAAGATGAGCAGTTACGACGACGACGACGGCACCGAGTACAAGGTCGTGCAGAACCACGAAGAGCAGTACTCCATCTGGCCCTCGTACAAAGAGGCGCCCGGGGGCTGGAGGGAGGTCGGGATGTCCGGCAGCAAACAAGAGTGTCTCGACTACATCCAGAAGGTGTGGACGGACATGCGCCCGGCGAGCCTCCGCAAGAAGATGGAGGAGGACGCGCGACTGCGGGGCGACAGCGACGAGTAGCGCCGCGGCGGGTTATCCCCAAGGGCATGTTCCCCGACCTGCTGACGCTCCAGACCCCCTTCGGTGAGCAAGCCCTGCACACCTATGGGCTGCTCCTCATCTTGGGCTTCTTCGCCGCCACTTTGGTGACCGGCGCGCGCATGAGGCAGGTCGGCATGAACAGCGACCGCCTCGTGCCCCTGATGCTCATCGCCATCCCCTCGTCGATCTTGGGCGCCCGGCTCCTGCACTTCTTGGGCTCTACGGATCGTGCCGACTTCTTGGCCGCCCCGTGGATCCTGTTCGACCTCACCCAAGGCGGCATGGCCTTTCTGGGCGGGGCCATCGGCGGGGTGATCTCGGGGAGCCTCTACGCCCGGCGCGCGGGGCTCAACGTGTGGAAGATGGCCGACGTCGGCGCGCCGTCGATCATGCTCGGCCTCGCCATCGGGCGCCTGGGCTGCTTCGCCGCGGGCTGCTGCCACGGCACGGCCTGCCCAGCCCCCGTCGAGGGCATGATCACCGGCGACCTCTTCCCCGGCGGCCAGCTCGTCAACGTCGAAGGGTTCCCTTGGGTGGCGATGGTGTTCAACCGCGGCGTCGGCGTGGGCAGCATCATCGACGCGCCGGTCTACCCCACCCAGCTCTGGGAGTCTCTGGGCGCGATCACGCTCTTTGGGGTGCTGAGCCTCATGTGGCGCTACGCCCGGCGTTTTGACGGGCAGATCCTCGCCGCGACGATGATCCTCTACCCCCCGATGCGCTACACCATCGAGACCTTCCGCGGCGACGAGCTGCGCGGCACCAACCTCTTGGGCATGTTCTCGACCTCCCAGCTCACGGGCCTCATCGTGCTCACGATCTCCTTCGCCTTGATCGCCTGGCGCTGGCCCAAAGGTTTGGCCCCGGAGACCCCGCTCACCGTGAGCGACCTCGACCCGGACCTCGATCCCGACCTGTTGAACCGCTAATTTTTGCGGCCCGCCACTGACCGAGCAGCTCGGCGAGCTGGTTGACCCCCTCGCCGGGGCCGCCGCGCAGGGCCGGAGCGACCACACCGGGCAAGGCGGCGAACAAAGCCGCGGCGTCGGGCACCCGAGGGGCCTCGCCGAGCAGGATGTGCTGGGTGTGGATGTCGCGGGTGCGGCGGTACAGCTCACCCGGGCGCCGGGGGTGGGCGTGAATGACCACGGCGCCGGGCACATAGCCGATACGTTTGCCTTGGCGCCAAAGCAGATCTTCCGCCGTGGGCACCTCGGGGAGCGGGTGTCGGAGCAAGGTGTCTCGGCGGGCCAAGGCGAAGACGTGGTCGAGGCGCTCGCTCGGCTGGGGCTCGCGGCCGCTCGGCGTCCAGGCGGCGAGGCGGTCACGGGTGATGGCGTCGCTCGTCGGCCAGGGCACCTGGCGGCCATAGACCGCGTCGTAGCCGCCGGTCTCTAAGGCCTCCACCAGCCGCCGCACCACGCCCGGCCCCCGGGGCAAGGCGTCGTCAACGGTGAACAGGATGTAGTCCCCCTTCGCCAGCTCAACGCCGCGCTGGCGGGTGGCGCCGTGGCCGCGCCAGTCCAAGGCGTAGACCCGATCCCCGTCTACGATGCCGCTGCAGCGGCCGTTCTGGAGCACGACCACCTCCATCTGTACGTCTTGGGCGCGCAGGGCGGCGAGGCCTAGGGGCGTGCCGCGGTTGGTGGGGATCACCACGCTCACCTTGAGCGGCGGGGCGCCGGGGCGCGCGGGGGCGGGCAAGAAGCTGCGCAGCGCGTCTTGGAGCGAAGGCGAGCGCGCCGAGGCCGCGTCAAACCAGGGGGCGACCTGCTCCGCCCGCAGCTCCCGGGGCAGCTCGCCGTCGAGCTGTAAGGCCAGGGGCTCCCCACGGCGTAAGGCCCCCTCGATCTCGCGGCGCTCGCGGGGGCCTAAGCCGGTGAAGTTCATTCGAGGGCGACGCGGCGAGGGTCTTCTTTGGCCCAAGAGATCGTGGCGGCGAGGCCGTCGTGGAGGCTGATCTTCGGCGCCCAGCCCAAGGCGGCGCGGGTGCCGTCGTCGTCTAAGGCGTAGCGGCGATCTTGGCCGGGGCGCTCGGGCACATAAGCCAAGGCCCCGCCGCCGCAGAGCGCCGCGAGCTCGGCGGCGAGCTGGGCGTTCGTGCGCTCGTTGCCCCCGGCGAAGTGGTGAACCTCCCCGGGCTGACCCCGGCGCAAGAGCGCGACGATCCCCCCAGCGAAGTCATCGACCTGCAGCCAGTCGCGCCGGGCGAGGCCGTCGCCATGAATCGTCAGCGGATCACCGGCGAGGCCTTGGCGAATCCAGGTCGGAACGGCCTTCTCACCGTGCTGCCGGGGCCCGTAGTTGTTCGTGCAGCGCACCACGGAGACGGGGAAACCCCGGGTGTGGCGGATCGCGTGGACGATCGCCTCGGCGGCGGCCTTCGTGGCGGCGTAGAGGTTCCCTGGGCGTAAGGGCGCGTCAGGCCCGAAGCGGCCCAGGGCCGAGGCCTCACCGAAGACCTCATCGGTGCTGAGGTGAACGGCGTGGGCCACACCCTCGGCGGCGGCGGCCTCCAACACCACCCGGGCGCCCTCGATGTTGGTGCGCAGAAACGGCGCCGGGTTCACCAAGGAGCGGGCGACGTGGGACTCGGCGGCGGCGTGCACCACGGCGTCTTGGCCCACCATCAGCCGCTGCACGAGGGCCTCGTCGCAGACGTCGCCGACGACCAGCTCCACGTCAACACCGTCAAGATGGGCGCGACGACCGGCGTAGGTGAGCAGGTCGAGGACGGTGACCGTCCAGCCCTCAGCGACCAGCGCCCGGGCCAAGGCCGAGCCGATAAAGCCCGCGCCCCCGGTGAGCAGGATGCGCCCCGGCCTCGCCACGCTCAACTGTCCCGCCGCGACCAGTCGAAGGACAACACGCCGTGGGCTGGCGCACGCTCCTCGTCAGGACGCTCCCGATCGTAGGGGGCGGAGACGACGTTGACCACGAGCGCCTCTTCGTCGCCGATGTTCTTGAGGCCGTGCCAGATGCCCGGCGGGAACATCACAAGGTTGAAGCTTCGGTCTCCCAAGATGAAGGACATCTGCGCGCCGTAGGTGGGCGAGTCCACGCGGTCGTCGATGAGGCCCAGCATCACCCGGCCTTTGAGGCAAGACATGCGGTCCCATTGGTGGCTGTGGCGGTGCCAGGCCTTCACGACGCCGGGGTAGAGCGTCGTGACGTAGACCTGTCCGATGGGCGCGGCCATCAACGCCGGGTCATCGGCCCGCACGAGCTCCGCCAACGAGCCGCGCTGGTCGTTGTGCCAGGTCAGGGGCTTACACAGCACGCCTTGAATCGACATGGCCGCGTTTGTAACCCAGAAGACCCCTTCCCGCTCGGATCCTGGCGCGGCGTGAGTTAGGGAGCGGACATGGGTATGCTCCTCGCCGCTCTCTGCGCCGCGGCCCTCGCCGCGCCGTCGCCGACGCTCACCGACGCCGGTCGGGCGCGCCCAGACGCTCGGCCCGCGCTCATCGTCGTCACGCCGGGGGTGAGCCCCGCCGCCTATGACGTGTGGATCGACGCCGTCGAGGACGTCGGCCTCGACGCCTGGCTCGTGGTCTTTCCCGGGGTGAACTGGACGGTCGACACCGCCGTCGCTGGGGTTGGGGAGGCCTTCGCCACCCTCGCCAAGGGCCGCGAGGCCCCCGTCATCGCCGCCCATGGCTACGCCGGGGTGCTCGTGCTGCTCGCGGCCCTTGAGCCCGCCGCCTTGGCCCTCGTCGGCGTCCCTTTGGGCCCCCAGCCCATCACCGTGCTCACCCGCCCACCTCTCGGAGGCGCCGCGCGGGGCCTCCCCTGGGCGCCGGAGCTCCTCGGGCCCTTGGCCGTCGAGACCACCTCAGGCGACCTGGGCCGGGCCTACGCCGGTTGGGCGGTCGGGATGCCCGACTATGCGCCTCCGCGCTGCCGAACTCTGGTCGTCGCCTCGGGGATCGACCCCATCGCGCCGCCCGAGGTGGTGCGTCTGCCGTCTCAGGCCTGGCCCGACCGGCGCTGGATGCGGGTCGGGATGCTCGGCCTCGATCCCAAGGAGCTGACCCACGGCGAGCTCCTGTCCGACACGAACCTCGCCGCTGAAGTCGCCGCGTTCTTGAGGGCCCCGTGAGCCCCCGGCGCTGGGCCGCGCTCGCTATCTTGGCCTACGGTGGTGGCTCGGCGATGTCCGAGGCCGAGCCCGGCGCAGAGTCCTGCCCCGGCGCCGAGCGCCACCTCGTGCAGACCGACGACGGCGCCACCATCGCCCTGCACCACCACCCCGGCGAGGGCCGGCCGGTGCTCATCGTGCACGGCATCTCCTCCAACCACCGCTGCTGGGATCTCAGCCCCGAGCGTAGCGTGGCCACGGCCCTCGTCGCCGCGGGCTTCGACCCCTGGCTGCTCGACCTGCGGGGCCACGGCGACGCGCTCACCGACGCCCAAGGCCGTCGCCAGTGGGGCGGCTGGACGATGGACGACTACGGCCAGCACGACGTGCCCGCCGCCGTCGCCTATGTGCTCGCCCAGACTGGTGAAGATCAGATCGGCTACGTCGGGCACAGCCTCGGCGGCATGATCGGCGCGGTCTACGCGAGCACGGTGCCCGGCGCCCAAGAGAAGCTCTACGCCCTGATCGCCGTGGGCAGCCCGCTGGACTTCTCCGACCCCGATCCCCTCGTGAGCGGCGCCTTGGGCCTCGCCCGCTGGTCGCTGCCGGTCGTGCCCACAGACCAGCTCGCCAAGATTCAGGCGGCGATGGGCCCCCGCTCCAACCCCATCAACGCCCTCGTCGACGCCGCCTTGCTCAACGACGTCGCGCCCGAGCTGCGCCCGATGATGTACCGGGCGATCTCAAGCCCCATGACCGGCGGCGAGCTTCGCCAGCTCGGCGCGGCGGCCCAAGAGGGCGGCTTCGTCGACGCCCAGGGCCTCGTCGATTATCGCGGCCCGCTCTCGAAGGTGACCGTGCCGACGATGGTGATCGCCGGGCGAGCCGACCAGATCGCCCCCGTAGACCGGGTGATGGCGTTTTACACCTCGGTCGGGGCCCCCCAGCGCCGCCTGGTGATCGCCGGGCGGGCGACGGGCTTCGCGGTCGATTATGGCCACCTCGACCTCACGCTGGGCGACCACGCGGCGACCGAGATCTTCCCCCTGATCGCCGAGTGGTTACGCCGATGAACAGCCCGCCCCGCGTGCTCAAGCTCCAGAGCGGCGTCGCCGTGCTCCACGCCGACGCCACGGCGCTCATCGGCTGCGGCGACGGCCTGATGACCGAGTGGCTCTCCCGGGGCCTGCCCCGCCGGGGCCCCGATCTGGTGCTCTTCCCCGACACCAGCCCGCTTCTGGTCGCCGGGCTCTTCGCCGTGCTCGCCCAGGCCCACCGCGCCGGGCGAAAGGCGCCGATGCGGGTGGTGAGCGCGATGGAGGACGAGGTGGCCCCGGCGCTCGTCGCCGCCTGGCTCCAGGCCGAACGAGACGGCTTCCCCGTCGAGCTGGAGGGGGAGCTTCCTGGCGCGACGGTGCAGGTCGGCCCCTTCGAGGTGCGCGCCCTGCCCGCCGTGGGGGGCATCGGCTTTGAGCTGACCGTCGGCGGGGAGTCCCACAGCTTTCGGCCCAGCCGTGGCCGCTGACCCACGCCGCCCCGACGTGCTCATCGTCGGCGCCGGGACGGCCGGGGCGGCGGCGGCCTTGTTCTGCGCGCGGCGCGGGCTCTCCGTCGTGTGCCTCGATCGCCGCCCCTTACACGAGGCCGGCGCGCGCTGGGTGAACGGCGTGCCCCGCTGGGTGTTCGGCGCTGTGGGCCTCGCCCCGCCCCTGCCGCCCGAGGAGCGCAGCCGAGGTGTGCCCTTCCGGATGGTCGCCGGGTGGGACGGCCCCCAGGTGGTGCTCGCCGAGCACGATCTGCTGGAGGTCGACATGCGGGCCCTGGTGTCTCGGCTCCAGTCCGAGGCCCAGGCCGCCGGGGCGACCCTCCAAGGCGAGACCCCGGTGGAGTCCTGGGACGGTGAGACGGCGAAGACCCCCGCCGGAGACCTCACGCCCAAGTTCATCATCGACGCCAGCGGCTTAGGCGGCACGATCTGGCCCCTCGACGCCCCCCGGGAGACGCTCTGCGCCGCCGCCGCCGAAGAGCGCGCCCTCTTGGACGAGCAGGCCGCAAAACACTTCTTTGAGTCCCGAGGCGCCGAGCTGGGCGACACCTTGTCGTTCACCGGGGTCGCCGGGGGCTACTCCATCGTGAACGTGCGGGCCGCCGACGGCCACGTCACCCTGCTCACCGGCTCGATCCCCGCCCAAGGCCACAAGCCCGGCGTGGTGCTGCTGAACGAGTTTGTGGCGAGCCAGCCCTGGATCGGCGAGCGCCTCTACGGCGGCGCCCGGGCCGTGCCCCTAGACTTGCCCGCCGCCGTCGTGGGCGAAGGCAAACGCGCCCGCCTCGGCGACGCCGCCGGGCAGGTCTTCTCAAGCCACGGCTCCGGCATCGCCCAGGGCCTGCTCGCGGCGCACCTGCTCGCCGAGTGCCTGGCCTCAGGCGGCGGCGTTGAGGCCTACAACCTACGTTTTCAGCGTGGGTCCGCCGGGGCCTTGGCCGCCCAGGTCATCTTCCGCCGCTTCTCGATGTCCTTGACCCCTGAAGAGACCAAGACGCTGTTCGCCGCCGCCGTGGTGCGCCCCGCCGTGGCGACGCTCGTGTTGACCCAACGTCCGCCGTGGCAGGCGCCCTTCGCGCTGCTCGCCGGGATGCCCGGCCTCGCCCGGGCGCCAGGCCTCGCGGCGCGGCTGGTGCCGGCGCTGGCGCGGATGGGCGCGGTGGAGGCGCTGCATCGGGTGTATCCGAGCGACCCGGCGAAGGTGGCGGGGTGGGAGGAGAGGAGGCGGAGGGTTGTTGGCTAACTCGCGGATAAGCCCCGTCAGTACCCCCGCCGAATCGTCCTCACACACCCCAGCCCATAGCGAATCGACCGCCACAGCGAGATCGACTGCACGCTCTCGTCATACCGCGCCCGCGCCGGGCGCTCCGTGAACCGAAAGCCCGCCACGGCGAGCCGCACCAAGACCTGCTGGTCAAAGACGTAGTCATCCGAGAGCTGCTCCAATGGCAGAGCACGCAGCGCCTCCGCCCGAAACGCCCGCGCCCCGGTGTGCAGCTCCGTCGCCTCGATGCCCAGGCGCCGCCGCGCGTACGCCGTGAGCGCGCGGTTGCCCAGGCGCCGCCAAGACGGGATCACCGCGCCGCCGTCCGCCGCCAGAAACCGTGAGCCCAAGGCCACGTCCGCCTCATCCAAGGCGTCCAAGAGCGCCAACACGTCGCCCACGTCGTACTGGCCGTCGCCGTGCACCAAGGCGATCCGCGTGGCCCCCGCCGCCAAGGCCGCCTGATAGCCCGTGCGCTGGGCCGCGCCGTAACCGCGGTTCTTGTTGTGGCGCAGCAAGGTCACCCCGGCGGGCGCGGTGAGCGGCGGCGCGCTGCCGTCGTCCACGACGAAGGTGGGCAGGCCCGGCGGCAGCGCCGCGAGCACGGCGGGCAGGGTGGCGTGTACGTTGAGCCCGACGACGACGGCCACCCTCATCGCAGCACGTCCCGCAGCCGAACCCGGTGCTTGAGCAGGTGGCCCCACATCGCCCACTCGCCGAGCGCCCAATGATCGGCGTCGGCCCTTCGTTTTGCCAAGGCGTCTGGCGCCGCGGCGACCCCGGCGAAGAGCCCCCGTAAGGCCGCCCGTTTCGCCCCGGACTCCACCCGCGCGCTCCAGCCGCGCCCCGAGGCCGAGGCCGCCGCCAGGCCGCCCAGACGTAGGGCTGTCCACGCGGGCATCGTGAGCACCGCGCTCATCGGCAAGGACCGGATCGCCGCCCGCACCCGGTTTCGTTCGACGAGGAAGACCTTTCGTGGGGTGTAGCGCCCGTAGGTGGCGCCGAGGTCGTGAACGATGCGGGCCTCGGGCACATAGACCAGGGGGAAGCCCCGGCGGCGGGCGCGCAGGCTGAGGTCTACGTCTTCGCCAAAGGCCTCCAGATCCTCATCAAAGGGCCCGATGGCGTCGAGCACGTCGCGATGAACCAAGAGCGCCGCCCCGGAGCAGGCGCCGACCTCGCCGGGGAGGTCGTAGGCCGCGCTGTCGTGGTCTTCGCGGCCCCGGGCCCAGTTGAAGCCGTCGGGGAAGAGGCCGTGGCCGGTGTTGTCCAGGCGCCCGCTGCCGTCGCTGAGCAAGATGCGCGGCTGGTAGAGCCCCGGGCGCGCGGCGGCGGCGGCGCGGAGGGCGTCTACGAAGCCCGGCAGCGGCGCCGTGTCGTCGTTGAGCAGGAGGATCAGCGTGTTCGCGCAGGCCGCGAGGCCAAGATTCGCCGCTCGGGCGAAGCCGACGTTCGCGCCCAGGTTCAGCACCTCGGCGCCGTAGGCCGCGCAGGACGTGAGATCGGCGGCGCCGGGGACGTTGCTCACGGCGACGTGAAGGGTGTCTTGGGGCCCGAGCTGGGGGCGCAGCGCGGCGAGGCCCCGCGCCAAGAGCGCGCCGCCGCGGTGGGTGATGATGAGGGCGGAGAGCGGCGTCTGGGGCATGGCCGAGTGGGGTCGGGGGCTGCGGAGAGTATGCCACGGCTCAGGCGGGCGCGCGGGGCCCTAACCGTCGCGCTCCCGCCGGAATAGAGCGTCTGGGTGACGCCCCCCTCCCCCGCCGCCGCGCCGATCCTCGACGAGCCCGCCGGAAGCCCGCGCGCGGCCCTGCTCTGCGCGTTCTTGGCCCTCGGCGTTCTTGGTTGGATGACCAACCAACATCCAACCCTACGCCAGGTGGACTTCATCGGCTTCTCGGTGCGCGCCGAGCGCCTCTGGGACGGCGGCGCCTTGGACTCCGACCTGCTGAACACGCTCTACCCCGTGGGGTATCCCGCGCTCCTCGGCCTGGGGCAGCGGCTCTGCGGCGACGTGCTCTGGGCGGGAAAAGCGCTGGCGGTCTTGGCCGGGGCCGGGCTCGTCGGCGTGACGGCGCGCTGGCTGGGCGTCGGCGCGGCGCTCTGGGCCTTGGCGACGCCGATGGTCCTGGAGTTCGGCGCCGTCGAGGGCACCGACATGCCCGCCGCCGCCCTCTCCTTCGGAGCCCTGGCCACCGCCGCCCGCCGCCCGGCGCTCTCCGGGGCGCTCCTCGGCGGCGCGCTCCTGTGCCGCTACACCGCCTTGGCGGCGCTCCCTGTGGCGCTCTGGCTCAGCCCCGCCCGCGGCCGCCTGCTCCTCACCCTGACCCTCACCACGGCGCCGCACTGGGGGGTCGCCTTGTGGCAAGGCCGGTCTCCGCTGCCCGATCAGTCGATGAACATGGCCATCGGCGCCGGGGGTCCAGGCGAGGCGCCGTCCCTCGCTGAGGCCCTGCTGCGCGCCCTCCGCGGCGCCTTGGAGCCCTGGACCGCCAAGCTCGGCGCCTTGGGCCTGCTCGTCGGGCTGTGGCGCCACGACCGCCGCGCCTTGGCGTTGACGCTGTGGGGCCTCGCCCACGTCGTCGGGCTCTCCTTGGCGTTCTCGACCCCTCGCCTCGCCTTGCCCGCGAGCCTCTGCGCCGCCTTGGGCCTGAGCTTTGTGCTGCGGGGCCCGGCGCTGTGGCTCGCCGCGGCCGGGCTCTTCGCCTGGAGCGCCCCTCGCCTCGCCGAGCAGAGCCCCCAAGAGGCCCAGCTCGCCCCCTTGCCGGCCTTGGTCGAGGGCCTCGACGGCCCCTTCGCCTCCTCGACGCCCTGGTTCACCGCCCGCCGCGACGGCTGGCTCGTCGAGAGCCTGCCTCTGCGCGCCTTGGAGCGTGATCCCCGCCAGCTCAGCCCCGAGCGCCTCGTCAAACGCGCCCGGGAGCGGGGCCTCAAACACATCGTCTTGGAGCCAGGCCGGGTGACGGCGTCCAACCCCGGCCTGCGCCCCTTGCTCTCCGGCGTGTCTGTCGAGGGCCTACGCCGTGTGCGCCACGACAAAGGCTGGGTGATCTACGCGGTCGAGCCGATCATGACCCCGGCAGCACCACGTCCACCCCCAGGCTGAGCGCGAGCCCCGCGTAGCGCGGCGCCATCGTCGCCTCGTAGCCAAGCACGGTCTGGGTTTGCAGCCCCGCCGTCGGCCTCACCAGCGCGGTCCCCGCCCAGGAGGCGCGCAGGCCCACGTTCGCCGCCACGCCGAAGGCCGAGTCCGCCTCCGCCAGCAGCTCGTTCTCCCAGGCCGAGGGCTTACGACCGTCGGGGGTGACGCGGTCCTCGCCGTGCAGGTAGAACCCGTAGCCGCCGTAGCCGAGCATCATCGGCAGCTCCAGGTGCAGGCGCCCGTCCGCCACGTCGAGACCCGGAGAGACGGTGAGCCCGGTCACCGCGCCGTCGCTGCGGAGCTGGAGGGTCTCTTGGCCCTTGTAGTCGCCGCTCGGCACGTCAAAGTTGAAGGTGTGGGGGTTCATCGGGCCCGGGCGGGCCGTCCCGGCGAGGCCGATCCGCAGGTGGTCGTCCCAGAGGCTCGCCCCGGCGGCGAAGGCCGGGCCGTGGGAGAGGTGCTCGGCCATGGCGTAGCCGCGCCACTCCAAGGAGACGAAGGCGCCGGCGTGGGCGGGGCCGCTCCAGGCGGCGATGAGGGGGATGAGCGAGGCGATGAGGGCGGCGCGTCGGAGGTGGGTCATCAGAGAATCTCCAAGGGTTGAGGACATGAATCAGTGGTTGAGCCAGCTCGCGGCCTGGCCCGGGACGAGGCGCACCCCGACCGTGGCGCGGGTGAGCACCTTGGCGCCGTCCCCGTCGAAGCCGTACAGACCGCCGGTCTCCAAGCGCAGGTGAACCTGAACGTCGTCGGTGACGGCGAGGGTGACCCCGCCGACGAGCAGCTGCCCGAGCGTCTCCGTCGCCACGCTCGGCGAGCGCTGCTGCGCAACAATCGCCGTCCACCCTAGCTGCGCCGCGCCGCGCGCCCCCAAGGGCAAGGTGCCGATGGGCGTGACCTCCACGAGCCAGCCCCAGCTCTGCCCGGGGATCACGGCCCCGGCGGCGTCTTCAGGGCTCGGCACCTCCGCGGAGAGGGCGCGCAGACCGCCGTGAACCTGCAGGTCGATGGACGCGCCGCCGGAGCTCGCCAGGGGCGCGCTCCCGCCCACCAACCCGCTGAGGCTGCGGCCCTCGGAGACCGGCCAACCGTCGAGATAGAGCGCCCGCGCGTCGCCCAGACGGACCTCCGCGCCCAGCCAGGCGGAGGACGGCGCACGAAGACGCGCCTGGGCCACGATCCGGGGCTCCGCTGGGGAGACCGCGCCGCTGAGCCCCAGAGCGAGGCCAGCCTCGACGGGATCGGCCTGGGCGTTGGGGGCGAAGACCGCCAGGATGAGCAGAGAGACGAACGATCGGGACATCGAACCTCCTGAGTCAAAACGCCCTTCCTGGGCGATCCCCGCATGTTTCGGGCCAACGATACACCCGGTTCATGCGATGCTCGCGACAGTTTGCGGCTCCGCCCTGGCTCCCAAAACCCTGACAAGGTGTGTCATGGACCTTGACGGCCTCGACGCCTTCTTCGCCGTCGTCCAGCACGGCAGCTTCACCGCCGCCGCGCGGTCTCTGGGGGTTGAGCCCAGCGCCACCTCGCGCCGCGTGGCGAAGTTAGAGGCCGATCTCGGCGTGGCGCTCTTGTACCGAACCACCCGCCAGGTGCGGCTCACCGAGGCCGGGCGTGAGCTGCTGGACCAAGGTGGCCCCGCCCTCCAGCGGCTCCGCGAGGCCGCTGAAGAGATCCGCGCCGCCGACGCCGCGCTGCGCGGGCTCATCCGGCTCTCGGTCCCCGGCGCCTTCGGCCGCCGACGCATCGCGCCGCTCCTGTTCCGCTTCTTGGAGCGCAACCCCGAGGTGAGCCTCGACCTGCGCGTCTCCGACGCCCGCTTGGACCTGCTCGCTGAAGGCATCGACCTCGCGCTGCGGGTCGGCGTCCCCCGAGAGCCAAATTTTACCCGGCGCCTGCTCGGCACCTCGCCCCAAGCCTTCTTTGCTTCGGAGCAGATGTTCTGCGGCGCCGCGCCGCCGGACACCATGGAGGCCCTCGCCCAGCACCGGCTCATCCTGCGCCGAGAGGGGGGCCAGGTGCTCGCCCCGCCGGGCCTCGCCGCCGCGCCGCTCACCTGTGACGACGTCGAGACCGTGGCCCGGGCCGTGTGCGCGGGGCTCGGCGTCGGGCTCCTGCCGGTGTGGCTGGCCGAGGAGCTGCCTGGGCTCGTCCGCCTGCCCATTCAGAGCCCGATCCCGCCCGCGCAGATCTTCGCGGTGCTCCCGGGCGGGCGTCGGCCGCCGCGCCGGGTGCGGGCGCTCTTGGACTGGCTGGTCTTGGAGTCCGCCCCCTGACCGGCGCCTCAGTCCTCCTCGCCGTGGGCGTACTTCGCCCAGCGGTGGCGAAACGACCGGAAGGTGATGTGGCAGAGGTCGGCGGCGCGGGTCTTGTTGCCCCCGGCGGCGGCCAAGGCCGCGCGTAAGAGGCGCTCCTCATAGGCGCTGAGCAGGGCGTCGAGGTCGATTCCTTCGGCGGGCAGCTCCTCAACGCTGAGCGCAGCCAACGGCGCGGGGCTGGCGCCGACCCCGCCCGGGCGCGCGGCCCGCGCCTCCAAGGGCAGGTCTTCCGGGCGCACGATGTCGCCCTCACACATCGCGACGGCGGCCTCCATGACGTTGCGCAGCTCACGCACGTTGCCCGGCCAGGGGTGGGCGTGCAGGCGCTCCAAGGCGTCGGGGTGCAGGGCCCGCACCCGCTTTTGGTACTCCCGGGCGTACTCCCGCAAGAAGTGCTCGGCGAGCAGGCGCACGTCCTCTCCGCGCTCTCGCAGAGGCGGAAGCTCCACGCTCACCACCTTGAGGCGGTAGTATAGGTCCTCCCGAAAACGACCGGCGCGCACGTCCTCGCCGAGGTTACGGTTCGTGGCGGTGACGAGGCGCACGTCCACCTCGACCTCCTTCACGTCGCCGACGGGGGTGACCTTTCGTTCGGCCAAGGCGCGTAGGAGCTTCACCTGGGCGCTGGGGGGCATGTCGCCCACCTCGTCCAGAAAGAGCGTGCCGCCATGCGCGGCCTGCAAGAAGCCGACGCGGTCGCTCACCGCCCCGGTGAAGGCGCCACGTTTGTGGCCGAAGAGCTCCGACTCAAAGAGCCCCTCGGGGATCGCCGCGCAGTTCACCGCCACGAAGGGCTGATCCGCCCGAGCGCCGCTGTAATGAATCGCCCGGGCGACCATCTCTTTGCCCGTGCCGCTCTCACCCAACAAAAGGCAGCTCACCTTCTGGTCTTTCACCCGGCGGATCACGTCGTAGACGGGCATCATGCGCTCAGACGCCCCGATGAGCTGACCAAACCAGAACTTCTGCTTGAGCTCGGCGCGTAGGGCCTGGTTCTCTTGAATGAGGCTGCGGGTGCCCAAGGCCCGCTCGATGACGACGAGCAGCTCCTTGTTGTTGTACGGCTTCTTCACGAAGTCCGCGGCCCCGGCGCGCACGGCCTCGATGGCCTCTTCAGTGTCCCCGAAGCCGGAGATCATCACGATGGGCACGTCGGCGTGGGGCGCGCCGCCCTCACGCAGGCGACGGATGAGGTCGAGGCCCGAGAGCCCCGGCAGGTTCAGGTCGGTGATGATGAGATCGACGCTCAGGGTCTTGAGCAGGCGCAGGCCCTCCTCCGCGCTCGCGGCGGTGGAGGCTTGGTACTTGTTGCGCTCCAGGAGCATCGCCAGCGTCTTGCGGACGTTGAGCTCATCGTCGATGACCAGCACGCGCGGCTCAGCGGGGGGCATCTTGATCCTCGGTCGGCGCGGTGGGGGGGTTGGGGTGCAGAGGCAACCATATCGCGAAGGTGGTGCCTTGCTGAAGCCTGGACCGCACGCGGATCTGTCCGCCGTGGGCGCGCACGATGCGGTCCACGACGGCGAGGCCCAGGCCTGTTCCGCCGGTTCGTTTGGTGAAGAAGGGGTCGAAGATGCGCGCCAGATCGGCCTCGGCGATGCCTACGCCCTCGTCGCGCACCATGATGGTCACCCCCTCCCCCTCAACGCCCAGACGCACCTGCACCACGCCGCCCTCGGTCATCGACTGCGCGGCGTTGCTCAGGAGGTTCCAGATGACCTGCCGGAGCTGGTCGGGGTCGGCCAGAAGCGGCGGCACGGCCTTGAGCTGGGTCTCCAAGCTCACCCGCCCGGCGACGCGCGGGTCGGCGCCCATGGCGGTGACGACAGCGACGATGATGGCGCCCAGATCCGTCGGCTGGAGCTGCGGCGCCTGGGGCCGCGCGCTCTCCAGCAGATCCGTGATGAGGCGCTCGATGCGCGCGACCTCATCCAGCACGATCTCCCGAAGCGGCTGATCCTCCGGCGCCACCTCCATCATCTGCACCGCCCCGGAGAGCGCCGTGAGCGGGTTCCTCACCTCGTGGGCGATGCTCGCCGCGAAGCGCCCCACCGCCGAGAGGCGCTCTTGTTGGCGCACCTCCTGCTCCATGCGGCGCAGGCGGCTCACGTCCTCGATGGTGAGCACCGAGCCGCCGTCCTCCATCGGCGAGCGCGAGAGCAGCAGATGCCGCGCCCGGTCGTCTTCGCCGCGCTGCACGGTCTCCCAGGCGCCCTCAAGCTGGTCCTCCCAGCCGGCGATGACCTCGGCGGCGGGGCGATCGGCCAAGGCCGGGAAGAGGTCCAAGGCCATGGGGTTCGCCGAGCGCAGGCGCCCGGTGTTGTCGATGAGCACGATGCCCGAGCGCAGCGCCCCGACGACCTGGCTGAGATCTTGCTCAAGCGCGTAGGTGCGCGAGGCCTGTCGATCGAGCTGCTCCTCGGCGGCGCGCAGGCGCTCAGTGAGCTTACCCGCCAATAACGCCGCCAAAAAGAAGCCCATGACCCGCAGCGACACGTCGGAGATGAGGCCCGGCAGGCGCTCGGGGGTGCCGAGGTTCACAAACTCCCAGCCTTGCCACGCCCCCATCATGCCCAAGATCGTGGCGTAGACGGCGGCGACGAGCAAGGAGCCGCGTCCGTCCACCAGGTACGCCGAGCCCACGACGCTGAGCACATAGAGCCCACCAAACACGCTGGACGCGCCTTTGGTGAGGAGCGTCACCGCGGTGATCGCCGCGCAGTCCATGGCGAGCTGCAGCCAGGCGACGCGGTGGACGTCCACCCGGCGGTTCAGGCCGATGGCCGAGAGCGCCATCGCCGCGCAGACCAAGATGGCGATGAGCGTGAAGCGCTCCCGCTCGGCCACCTGGG
Source organism: Myxococcota bacterium (assembly GCA_023150775.1). Taxonomy (GTDB): domain Bacteria; phylum Myxococcota_A; class UBA796; order UBA796; family CAJQPC01; genus JADKFE01. The sequence continues at coordinate 7,092 of JAKLKE010000044.1, read as the reverse complement.
CCTGCCCCACGGTGAGCCAGCGCAGCACGAGGCTGCCGAGCAGCACCACGGTGAGGCCGAGCCGCACCGAGATGTAGACCTCGACGTGTTGGCGCAGTCGCGCTGGGGTGAGCCAACGGTCCTGGCCAATGTTCAGGGCGGGCGACGTGTGGACCTCCGGGACGAAAGGGCCGTCCCGCGCTCAACCGACCGCGTTGGCCATCGAGAAGATAGGCATATACATCGCGATGACGAAGCCGCCGACGACGATGCCGAGGAAGAGCATAATCAGCGGCTCCATCATGCCGGTCAGCGCCTCGATGGCCTGATCGACCTCTTCATCGTAGAAGTCGGCGATCTTGTTGAGCATGACGTCCAGCGCGCCGGTGCTCTCGCCGACGGCGATCATCTGGCAGACCATGGGCGGGAACACCCCGGCTTCAGTGATCGGCTCGGCGATGGTGCGGCCTTCAGAGATCGCGGTGCGGGCGCCCATGACGGCGTTCTCGATGACGACGTTGCCCGCGGTCTTCGCGCAGATCTCCAGGCCGTCGAGGATGGGCACACCGGAGGAGATCATCGTGCCCAAGGTGCGGCAGAAGCGCGCCACGGCGACCTTCTTGATGGTGTCGCCGAGCATGGGGATCTTGAGGAAGAAGGCGTCCATCACCAGGTTGCCCTTGGGCGTGGCGTAGAACGCCTTGAGGCCGTACCAGATGCCCCCCAAGATACCGAGGATGATGTACCAGTTGCCCTGCACGAAGTACGAGAGGTTCACGACGAACTGCGTCGGCGCCGGGAGCGCGCTGCCCATGTCGGCGAACATCTTCTCGAAGGTGGGCACGACCTTGAGCAAGAGCACGAGGGTGACGAGACCACCGACGGCGAAGACGATGATGGGGTAGGTCATCGCGCCCTTGACCTTCCGCTGGAGCGCCTGGTTCTTCTCCATGAACTGCGCGAGTCGGTTTAAGATCGTGTCGAGGATACCGCCGATCTCACCGGCCGCGACGAGGTTCCGGAACAGCTCGTCGAAGGTCTGGGGGAACTTCTTGAGCGCGTCCGCGAAGGTCGTGCCGCTCTCGACCTGCTCTTTGATCGAGGCGAGCTGCTCCCGCAACGTCGGGTTCTCAGACTGCTCCGAGAGGATCGTCAAACACTGAATGAGGGGCAGACCGGAGTCGATCATCGTGGCGAACTGGCGCGTGAACACGACCAGGTCCTTGATGGTGACCTTGGGCTTAAACATCGCGGTGAGCGGCCCGAGGTTGATCTCAATCCCCCCCTTCGGTTTGACCTCGGTGGGGTTGATCTTCATCAGGCGGAGGCGCGTCTTGGCGGCCTCCAGGTCGGCAGCCTCGATGCTGCCCTTCTTCGCTTCGCCGTTCGCGGCGCGGCCTTCATAGGCGAATACTGGCATCGCGGAAGCGGCCTCCTGCTGCTTTGCTCCGAACCGAGCCTAGTGTACCTGTCTAGGCCCCAAGACCGCAAGCCCCGAAGATCCGCGGGCTTGATGAGGCGCCCGGCCGGACAGAGCCGGGCCTGGGCCGCCTAGCCCCGCCGGGCCCCGCTCAGTCTTCGTAGCCCAGCTCATCCACGGGCGGGCGGTCCTGCTCGTCCGGGGGGAAGGGCTCGTCACGCATGTTGATGTCGTCGGGGCGCGGCGGCGGCTCGCCATCCCCTGGCGGCATGTCCTCTTCGTCGGGCAGGTTGAGCGGGCCGTTGATCGGGCCGGGGCGGCGCGGATCCCCGGGGCCCACGACGTCGGGCTCCTCGCCGTTGTCGTTCTCGCTGCCGCCCGCCTCACGCTGCTCACGGAGCTGACGAATCCGCTCGCGGCGCTCGGCGAGGCGCTCCTCGCGGCGGCGCTTCCGCTCTTCAGCGTCCATGGGCTCGTTCTCGCCGCCCTCCTGACCGATGACGCCCGGGCCGCCGTCGCCGAGCCCGCCCAAGGGCCCCGCCGCCCGGCCTCGCCGCGCGCCCTCGGGGCCACACTCCGGGGAGTCCAAGGTGCCGGAGCAGGTGAAGTGCAGCACACCCTCGGCGTCCCGGGCCTCTTTGACGCCCGGCGCGAGGCGCGCGAGCTTGTCGAGCTCTTCAGCGAGCTTCACGTTGAAGTCGAGGCGCAGGCGGCTGCGGCCGAGGGGGCTCTGAAGCTGCACCTCGCCGTCGATCTGCACCTGCACAAGATCGGAGACGAAGCTGCCCTTCTTGACCTTGGCGCGGCCCTGCTCGACGTTTAGGGCCAGCACGGCCTCGGAGAAGTTCGCCTCCCCCAAGGTGAAGCCCATCAGCGACGCCTCGCTCATGCGCAGGCCGTCTACCTCAAAACGCACCTTGCCCGTGGTGTTTTTGGCGTCTTCAGCGTCCACCACGAGGTCGATTCTGGCGCGTAGGGCCCCGGCGAGCTTCGCCTTGAGCGTCTCGCCGTCCACCGGCACGCGCTCTAAGTTGATGTCGGTGCCCAAGACATCGACGAGGGTCACCGCGCCCGACTGGGAGACGACGCCCTCAACGTCGCCGTCGTAGAGGTTCGCCGCCAAAGAGAAGGTCGGCGCCCGGGTGAAGAGCGTCGTGAAGGGCTTGATCCGGGCGGACACCTCGGTGAGCTCGACGAGCAGGCGGTACGGGTCGGCCTCGGGCTCGGCCTCGGGCTCTTGATCTTGGCCTTTGCGGGGGCGACGGCGGGGTTTTGGCGCGTCGCGCATCAAGACCTGGGCGTTCTCTAAGGTGAGCCCGGTGCCCCACCACGGCGAGACGTCCTCCATGCGTAAGGCGTACTGGCCGCCGCTCAGGTCATCCACCTGGGTCACCAAGAAGGTCTTCGCGGCCTCGCTGGGGAAGGTGAGGCGCAGGCCCAAGGTGAAGAAGAGCAGGCCCCACGCCGAGGCCATGACCGCGAGGATCACCCGTAGCTTCCAGTCCATCTCAGCCTTCCTCTGCCGCGGGCGCGGCGGCGTCGCCGTCTGGGGTGACCTCAGCGGGCGCCTCCGCCTCCACGAGCCGGTACGTCGCCACCTCTAACTTCACGTTCAGCCGCTTCTCGCCGCTGGCCACGACGACCTTGATCGCCGTGTTGCGAATCTGCAGCGGATACCCGCCGCCCTCCAAGGCGTAGAGGAAGTCGCCGAGCTGCTGCTGGGTGATGCGCTGCACCTCGACGGTGTGCGTCTTGGTCTCTAAACCGTCAGTCTCATCGGCGCCGATCTCGCGGATTCCCTGAATGTTCTCGCGGATCTGGGCCTCGTTCGCCGCCTTGTCAACAAAGGCGGAGAAGTTTTGACCTTGGCTCTCGCGCATCTGCGCCTCGATGGCGCTGAGCTGCTCGGTGAGCGCGCGGTGTGTGGCCTCTTCGTCCCGGACGAAGGCGAGATCCCCCCGGGCCGTGGCCAGGAGCTTCTCGCGGCCCTCCATGTCGCGCTTGAGCATGTACGCGCCGCCGCCTACGAAGAGCAGCAGCACAAACACGAAGAGCCCGGCGGCGAGCTTTCGGTCCCGGGCGGACATGCTCTCTAGCACAGCGTCTACGCGGGCGGTCAAGGGCACCAACCCGGCGTTTACCCGCGCGATGAGCGTCTGGAGCTTGTTCATCAGCCCTCCTCCCCGTCAGCGCCCTCAACCGGGGCCTCGCCCAAGGGGATGGTCATCGAGAAAGAGACGTTGTCGCCAGCCTTCTTCTCGTCGCCTTTTCTCGCCTGCTTAAAGCGGTCAAACCGCTGCAGCGCCTCCTCGATCTTCGCCGCCGACTCAAAGCCGTTCGTCTCGGCCTTAAAGCTCACGGCCTTCGCCGAGAGGCTCATCTCTTTGACGTCGATGACCACCTCGGGGTGGGCGGGCATCTGCTCGGAGATCTCCTTGAGCAGGCTCAAGACCGGTGGATCTTGGCCGACCACGGCGGAGAGCGCGTCTACCCGGGCCCGGAGCGCGTCGTTCTTCTCCAGCAGGATCGTGCGGGCCATGCCTGGCTGTTTGGCGCGATCGGCGGTGACCTCGGGGAAGGCCCCGGTGACGAGCCCGGCGATCTCCTCTTGCACCGCGCCGGTGTCTTGGGCGAGGCCCACGGCGCGTATGGCGAACATCGCCAAGGCCGCCACGGCGAAGAAGCCCACGGCGACCAGCGCGTAGCCCAGCGCCGAGCGTAAGATCGCGACGTCGCCCCGAAACGCGAACTCTCCTTGGCGGAACGACAGGCTCGTGCCGCCCGCCGCGGCGCGCTGGGCGACGGCCTGGGCCAAGGCGAGGCGCGGCGCGTCCGTGGCCAAGGCCAAGCCGCCGCTCAGCTCAACCCGGCGAACGGGCACGCCCAGCTCTTCGCCGAGCAGCTCTGGCAGGCCGCCCAAGAGCGCGCCGCCGCCGCAGAGGACCAGCTCGTCGATGCCGACGCCCAGCTCATCCTCTAAGCCGATGAGCGAGCCCCGCAGCTCGGCGAGCCAAGGGGTGAGCCCCTCCCGCAGGGCGACGAGGGCCTTCTCTAGATCGGGCGGCGCGGCCTGGCCCGAGGGGGTGACCTGCTCGTCGGGCGCCTGGGGGTTGATGGAGATCGCCTCGGGGCGCATCGCTCCGGCGAGGTGCAGGCCGAGCTTGAGCGCCTCGGCCTCCTCGTCGGGCAAGGTGAGGGCCTGGGCGATGGCGACGGTGAGCGCGCCGCCGCCGAACGAGAGCGCCCGGGCGCCGAGGGTCTGCCCGTCGCGGGCGACGGCGAGGAGCGTGCGGGAGTGGCCAACATCGACGACGGCGGTGACGCCGGGCCCCCGGGCCAAGGCCCCCAAGGCGTCGGTGTCGAGCATCACGAGGCGGGGATCGACGTCGATGGCGTCTAAGCCGCCGAGCAGGGCGCCGACTTCAGCCTTGGGCGCCAGCGCCGCGAACACCCGGGCGCCGCCGCCACGAAGCTCGGAGATGCGCCAGTCGAGCAAGAAGTCGGCGAGGTCAAAGGGGACCAGGCCCTCTAGCTCGAAGGGCAGGGCCCGGCCGATCTGCTCGCGGTCGGCGAAGGGCATGTCCACCAGCCGCACGGAGACGCTCTCCGCGCCGAGCGTCGTCGCCCACACCGCGCCCTCTTGGGGCCCGAGGTCTTGCAGGAGCGCGTCTAAGGCGGCGAGGCGCGCCCCCAGAGGGGAGGCCGTCGCGCCGGAGACGGCGACGGGGCGGCTTCTCTGCTCCAGGCTCTCGCCACGCGCCGAGCGCGCGCCGCTGAGCACCAGCTTGACGCTGGAGGAGCCGAGGTCGATGGAGATCACGGAGGCCATAGGCTTGAATCCTTCAGGTCTACTCTACCCGCCAGTAACGAATACGGCCCTGGGCGGACGAGGAGAAGTCGAAGACGGCGGTGATCGACGCGCTGGTGTCGCCCACCTGCCCCGTAGACTGAACGGTGAACACGCTGCTCTTAAACTTGATCGCGTTCAAGAGCTTCTGCTCGTCGAGGAGCGTGAGGCCCTGGTTCTTGATCCAGTCGGCGAAGTCTTTGGGTTTGCTCGGGATGAGGACGGAGCTGTCGAGCTCCCACTGCTGGATGAGGCGCTCCAGCTCAAAGTCCGACGGCGGCGGCGTGACGTGGGTCTTGATCAAGGCCTCCAGCATCTCGGGACTCGCCGTGAGCAGGTTGATCTTGCCGTCGCCATAGAGCGTGAGGTTCGCCCCGAAACGGTCCATCACGTCGTCTTGCCAGCCCTCGACGAGCCGAATCTCCTCCATCGTGTCAAACGGGCCGTTCTTCGAGAGATACGGCGGGTCAAAGCGCTGGTAGAGGCTGTCTTCGTAGCCGCCCTGCGGCGTGCAGCGGGTCGTGTCGAGGTCGATCCAGTCCGTGAGGTTCGCGATGAGCTCCCAGCGGTCGAGGTTTCGCTCGTAGAACCACTGGTCGTTCTCTTGGCCCGACATCAGGCCGAAGAGCGCCTGGGCCATGGGGTCTTGCTGGAGCGTCGCGAAGCTGCACACCCCGCCGTCGCAGCTCTTGCCCAACATCGAGATGTTGATCTTCTGCTCTTCGTCCGTGATCTCGGCGTAGAAGTCGCCCTCGAAGTCCAAGAAGCCCTTGTCGGCGAAGCGGCTCTCCTCCCGGCTCTCTTCAGCGAGCTCATCGGAGACCTGCCCGGCCTGGGCCATGGCCTTCACCTCGTCCTCGTCCACCGAGCCGCCGCCCACCAACAACATCCGCATCAAGGGCGTGTTGATCGGCGGGATGAGCTGCCAGAGCGCCCCGAAGGTCGAGGGGATGCCCTGATCCGCCATCTGGCGGTCGGCGATGAGGATGAGCTGATACAGTCCGACGCCGCTGCGGGCGAGCCAGTACGCCCCGGCCTCATCCCGGCCGTGGGCGCTCATCACGAGGCGCACCCGGGCGGTGTAGTTGATCTCCGTGACGAGGATCGTCATGAACGCGATGGTCGTGATCGCCATCAACAACGCGACGCCCCGGCGGCTGCCCCGGCGGCGCGCGGCGCCATAAAACGGGTGCCCCTTGAGGCCCCGCGGCAGGGTCAGGAAGCGCCAGATCGTGCGGAGTGGGTTCATTGGGCCGTCCCCGGCACACACTCGGCGCGTTTGCCGTACTCCAGGATCACCGTCGTGGCGAAGGCGCGCTCGATGGTGACGTCCTCCTCGATGGGGTCGTCCATGAGCATGATGAGCACGAGCTGCACCGCCCGCGGCAGGGCGTTTGTTTGTCCCGACTCAACGGAGAGGGTGTCCCAGTCGTCTTGCCACTCGCAGGTCGTGGAGTTGAGCGCGCGCACCTGGAACGACTTCACGCCATAGGCGAGGGGCTGAATCGGCCCACCTTTGTCGGGGAGCTGGTCGATTCGTTCGGCCTCACGCATCAGGAGCACCTGGGCGCCGCGCCGGTTGGGGTCGGGCTCCCCCCAGATCGTCAGCTCCGTCTGGTCGGACTCGCGGGTGTTCCGATACAGTCGTTGGTGGGCGAGGCTGTTAAACCACAGGACGTCGACCGGGGTCTCGTCTCGGGTGATGAACACCGTGCGGTAGGTGTTGATCGTCTGCTGGTTGCTCGTGAGGTATGCGAGCTGCAGGCTGCGTGTGATGCGCTGCAAGGCCACCCGGGCGGACTGCTGCAGCTCGTCTTCAGCGTCGAGGATGTCTCGGGCCTGCACG
>JAKLKE010000449.1 GCA_023150775.1 Myxococcota bacterium | reverse complement strand
CCTGGACGTCTCCTCCCGTGCCGCGTGGCAGGCCCTCGCCCAGACGACCCTGGCCGAGCTCGGCGGCGCCCGGGTGCTGATCAACAACGCGGGCATCACCTTCTTAGGCTCCTTCGAGGCCACCCCCGTCGAGGACTTCGACCGCGTGCTGGCGGTGAACCTCGGCGGCGTGGTCGAGGGCTGCCGCGCCTACCTGCCCCAGCTCCGCGAGGCCCCGGCGGCGCGCATCGTGAACATCTCCAGCCTGTACGGCCTCGTCGGCGTGCCCGGCCAGACGGCCTACTGCGCGAGCAAATACGCCGTGCGCGGCTTCTCCGAGGCCCTGCACGAGGAGCTGCGCGGCACGACCGTCGGCGTGACGGTGGTTCACCCCGGCGGCATCCGCACCAACATCATGAACCAGGCGAAGACCGGGGGCGCTGGCGCCGAGGCCACCGCCGCGAACATCCGCGACTTCTTCGCCAAGAAGACCATGCGCCCCGGCAAAGCGGCGGCGCTCATCCTCCAGGCCGTGCGGCGAGATCAGCACCGCCTGCTCATCACCCGCGAGTCCGTGCTGTTCGACCTCGCCCGGCGAATCGCGCCAGAGTGGGGCAACCGCTTCGCCGTAGACGGCATGGTGAAGGGCATGGGCCTGGGGAGCCCCAAGAAGCTGATCGGGAAGGGGTGAGCCCCTCGCCCCCATCCCGCCCCCCTACCTCCGCCGATACCGCGTCGCCACGACCCCCGAGCGAAACTCCACCCGGCTCACAGCCTCCAGGGTCACCTGGCGTGTGAGCCCGGCGAAGAGCGTCGGCCCGTGGCCCACGAGGACGGGATGCACCACAAACTCATACTCGTCGATCAACCCCAGCTCCGTCAGCGCCCGCGCCAAGGTCACGCCGCCCACAAACAGGCCGTCCCCGGGAAGCTGCTTGAGCGCGGTGACGGCGGCGCCCAGGTCACCCTGCAGCAGCTCGGCGTTCCAATCGACCTCGGTGAGCGTGCTGGAGACGACGTACTTCTTCGCCGCGTCGAGGGTCTGGGCGAAGGGCTGGGTCCACTCCGGCATCGTGGCCCGGGCGGCGGGGGAGCGCCAGGCCGACTCCATCATCGTGTAGATCACCCGACCGAAGATCAGGGCGTCGGCCCGGGCGATGTTCTCGGTGGCGTGGTGGTGAAGCTGCTCATCGGGGATGCCGAACCGATGATCCACACAGCCGTCCAGCGAGACGTTGATCGAGAAACGCAGGGGACGCATGATCAGCTCCTGAGGTGGGGCGCCCTTCTACCACACCGCAGATCGCCCGTCACTCAGGCCTTGGGCGGGGCCGTCGCCAGCTCGCGGCGCTGCACGCCATAGGCCGTGGCGTTCACCACCTCCAGGGCCAGGGGCCAGTCGTTGGGGCCCTCCGTCATGACGTAGCGGGCGGCGGCGTGGATGTGGCGCACATAGAGCGGCGAGGTCTTGCGCTCCACGGCGTCGATCAGCGCGGCGGCGACGCCGATGGCCTGCTCGGCGACGGGGCGGTGAACGTTCGCGCCGTCGAGCAAGGCCGGGCGGGCGGCGACGATCTCACGCTTGAGGGCCTTCGTGTCGCTCAGCGGGGCCGAGACGAGGCGTTGGTAGGCGGGCTTCGCGAGATCAGGGACAGACATGGGGCTCCTCCGGTGCGGATTGGGGTAGGGTAGCCCAGAGAGGGCGCTCCCGCCCCTGGGAGCTTGTATGGTCACCACGGGCCGCCTCACCCCGGCGTTCGGAACGATCTCAACACCCTGCTCACCGCCCAGGCGCTGCAGGCGCACACCGAGTGGGTGAGCCAAGCCGCCGCGGCCATCCCGGGGCTGCTCCAGAGCGCGGGCTTCACCCTCGTCGGCGCGGTGATGGCGCCCAGCGGCAGCGGCGGGCAAGGCTACGTCGCCCGGCGTGGGGATCAGCTCGTGGTCGCGTTTCGGGGCAGCAAAGGCGACGACGACGTTGAGACGCTGCTCAACGTGCTCGCCGACATCGACGCCCGCCGCGTTGAGCCCGTCGGCGTGATGCCCGACGTCCACGGCGCCTCGGCCCACGAGGGCTTCTATCGGGAGTATCTGGACTTTCAGCGCGCCGTGCGCGAGGCGGCGGCGACCGCACCCGAGGCGCAGGTCTTTGTCACCGGGCACTCCTTGGGCTCCAGCATCGCCACCCACTGCGCCGTCGATCTCGCCTTGGCCCAAGGGCGGCCGGTGACGCTCATCTGCTCCGGCACGCCGAGGGTCGGCAACCAGGTCTACGCCGATCAGGCCCTCGCGGCCTTGGGCGGCGCCGCCCTGCGGGTCGTGCTCAACCGCGACCCCGTGCCCCGCCTGCCGCCCCACGGATCCGACAAGCGCGGCTTCTGGCACCTTCGCTCCTTGCTGTGCCTGCAGGACGACGGCGCGCTCACGCCGCCCAACGAGATCAACGGCGACCCCTTCCGTGTGCTCCGTGAGCATGAGTCCACCCGCTGCCACGCCCGCGCCGCGTACAAGACCGCCCTCGACGGCCTCATCACCTTGTTCACCAAGAACCCAACCCTGCTCACCGACGCCTGGGGCCAAGCGCCATTTCTGGCCGCCGGGGACGCCGAGGCCCAGAGCGTCGAGGGCCTGCTCTGAAGCCCGTCCTCCCCGAGCCCTCCTGGAGTCCAAGATGATCCTCTCTCTCTTGATCCTCGTCGCTTGCAAGACCACTCAGCCCGTCGTTGAGCCCGTCGTTGAGCCCGCCGGGGCCACGGACCTGCAGGCCGCCTACAAAGCGGCCGTCGCCGACGCCGCCACCCCGACGCCTGAAGAGATCGTCACCACGCTCACGGTGATCAGCGCCGAGAACCCCGCCTTGGTGTGGGAGGGGGCCGCGGGCGGGCGGGTGAAGCTGCTCACCTGGACGGGCTGGGACGGCTACGACGGCCTCGTCGGCCAAGACACGACGCTCTCCCGAGAGGTCTGGGCGACGGTGGTGCCCGAGCTAGAGACGGCCTGCCGCGCCTGGGGCCTCGACGGCGGGGCGACGACCTTACGCCTAGAGCAGCTCCTCGGCCTGCCCCCCGACAACGGCAAGACCCGCTTCGTGGCCGTCTTCGCCCGGCCGGAAGACCTCTTCCGCCCCTGCGCGTCGGGGGAGATCAGCGCCTCGGCCTGCGGCCTGGACTTCGCCCCCGAAGCCAGCGCCGAGCACCGCGCCTGGGTCGAGAACCTCCGGGGCAGCTCCTACGGCGAGGGCGGCTACCCCTGGACCCAGCTCGGCTACACCTACGACTGGGCGGGCGGCGGCGACGAGGTCGGCCTCACCGAGCTCGTCATCCGCGCGGGGTCGAGCGTCGGCGTGGCCTCGGTCTCCGACGTCGCGACGGTCTGCGGCGGCTGAGCTAGCCGGGCTCCTCCTCCTGCGTCATCGGCGCGGGCTTGCCCGGCACGCGGTACTCCTCGTTGAACCAGGCGCCGAGATCCACGAGGCGGCAGCGGTCGGTGCAGAAGGGGAAGGTGGGGTTCTCGCTGGGCATCCCGGAGGGGCGGCGGCAGGTAGGGCAGGTCGGCTGGAGGTCAGGCATCGGGGGTCTCGGGCGGATGGGGTGGGCTCAGAAGGTGTGGGCTCAGAAGGTGTGGTCAAAGACGACGTAGAAGCCGGTGTTGAGCTTGGGCAAGGCGGTGTTGTCCGCGCTGAGCTCGGGGTCATAGGCCACGGCGGCGTCGATGCGGCCTACGAAGGTCTCGTCATAGACCGCGCGCAGGCCGAGGCCCAGCGAGGGCACGACGGGCCAGCCGGGGCCGCCCGCGGGCAGGCCCCACACCGCCCCGGCGTCGACGAAGGGCACGAGCATCCAGTCCATCGGGGCGTCGCGCAGGCTGTGGGAGAGCGCGGTGAACCGCAGCTCGACGTTGCCCACGGCTTTGCCCGGGGCGTGGTACCGGCCAAACTGCACGCCGCGCAGGGCCTCGGCGCCGCCAAACCCGGCGATGGGCGCGAAGCCGCCCCAGTGCACGAGCTCGTAGAACGGCAGCTCCCCCCACAGGCGCTCGGCCATCATACGCCCGGCCAAGGTCAGCCGAGGGGTTAGGCCGTAAAACCCTCGGGCGCTGGCGTACACGCCGCCGAAGGTCCCGGCGCCGCCGGGCAGAGGCGGGGCGAGGCGCCCCGAGAGCTCCAAGAGCGCCCCGCGCGTGGCGCCGATCTCCGGCTGGCGGCTGTCGTAGAGCACACCGCCGCTCAATTGTGCGGTGAGCCCGCCGTCGAGGCCATACGGCGCGTCCTCGGCGAGCAATGAGCCTTCGTAGAGCCGCACCGTCGAGTGGCGCAGGTTCACCGCGCCGGTGAGCTCCCAAGGCCCGACGAGGGTGTAGCGCAGGGTGAGCTGGGCGAAGGGCTGCACGAGGGTGTAGCGGTAGCGTTTGCGGCGGAGGTCGTCGCGCTCAAAGTCCCCAACAAACTCCGGCTCTCTCGTGGTGCCCGGCCCCATGCCCCAGTAGCCGTCGTTCGTCCATTGGCGGAAGACGACGTGTGCGGTGAGCCGCAGATCCCCATCCCGCCCCAGGCCCAGGCGGTCGTACCGAAAGCGGTGGTGGTGATAGCCCCGCAGGCTCGCGTAGCCGTGGAGCACCCAGGCCGCCTCATAGGGGGCCAAGGTGTCGGATCTGCGCTGAAGCTCACCCCGCGCGCCGAAGCCTAGTCCGTCATCGGT
>JAKLKE010000448.1 GCA_023150775.1 Myxococcota bacterium | reverse complement strand
CATGAAACGGCGAGTCGGGCTCGACGGTGGTGCAGTGAACGTCGCGGTTCCGCGACTTGAGGTAGCGGCTCGTGCCCATAAACGTGCCCGAGGTGCCTAAGGTGGCGACGAAGTGGGTGATTCGCCCGCCGGTGTCCCGCCAGATCTCCGGGCCCGTGGAGTGAAGGTGCGCCTTCCAGTTGGCCTCGTTCGAGTATTGGTCGCAGTAGAAGAAGAGCTCGGGGTTGGAGGCGGCGATCTCCCGGGCCTTCAAGATGGCGCCGTCGCTGCCCTCCAGAGGGTCGGTGTAGACGATGTCGACGCCATAGGCGTTGAGCATCCGTTTACGCTCGGTGTTCGCGTTCGCCGGCAGGCACAGCTTGACCTTGTAGCCGCGCGCCGCGCCGACCATGGCGTAGGCGATGCCGGTGTTGCCTGAGGACGAGTCGAGGATGATCATCCCCGGGCGAAGCAGGCCCCGGCGCTCGGCGTCGAGGATGATGCCCGCCGCGGCGCGGTCTTTCACCGAGCCCCCGGGGTTGAACCACTCCAGCTTGGCCCAGATCTCGACCTCAGGGGGCAAGACCCCCTCCGCGATACGTTTGAGGCGCACCAGCGGCGTGTCGCCGATGCGGCAGATGAGCCCGGCGCAGCCCGCGAGCCACTCGTCTGAGGGCCCGGGTTTGGTCGAGAGGAGATCGAGCCGACGCGCCGCGTCCATACGGAGGCTCCAGAGGTTGCCTAGCGAGCGGTGAAGATTTGCACCGCCGGGCCGGGGTCAAGGCGACGCCCGGAGTCTGGTGATGCGAAGGGGTCCTGTAGGTTGCGCGCGGCGGTGGCTTGCGCGCGGCGCGGGTCGGGGAGATACTGCCGACGACCGGAGGTCTGCATGACGGCAGAGATCCGAAGGATCGAGGTTGAGGGCCTCGGACTTCGTGTGGAGCTGGAAGGCCAAGGAGACACCCCCCCCATCGTGTTTCTGCATGGCTGGCTCCGCTCTAGTGAAGAGTGGCGTTTCCTCGCGCCGTGCTTCGCGCAGAACGCGCGCTGCGTGAGCATCGATCTGCCTGGCTGCGGCGGCTCCGACGTGCCCAAAGACGCGCCTTGGGATCTCCCTTGGCTCGCCCGGATGGTGACCGGGGTGCTCGACCAGCTCAAGCTCAGCCGCGTGCGCCTGTTCACCCACGGCCTCGGCGGCGCCGTGGGCCTGCGCCTGTGCCTCGACGATCCCGATCGGTTTGAGCACCACGTCTCGGTGAGCGCCTCCACCTTCCCGAACCCCCTGCGTGGGGCCCGTGGGCGGCTCATCTCGTCGAACGAGGCGCTCGGCAAGCTCGGCGCGCGCCTCGTGCTCACCCGCGACCGGGTGCGGCGGCTCCTGCTCGACCGCCACTACCACGAGCCCCTGCGGATGAACGACGCGCTCATGGACAAGATCATGGCGCCCCTCGATCGCCCCGGCGCCAAAGAGGCCGCCTGGGAGCTGCTCGTGCTCGACATGGACCCTGGCCTCGGCGCTGAGCTCCTGCGCTTGCGTGTGCCCACGACGATGATCTGGGGCTACAGCGACCGCGTGAACCTCATCGACCTCCCCAAGACGCTGGAGGCCGAGGTGGAGTGTGTGCGCCTGATGCAGATCCCCAACACCGGGTATCAGGCCATCGAAGATCGTCCGCTCTCTGTGGCGATCTACGCCGCCCGGGCCTTCGGGATGACCCTGCCCGAGGGCGTCGAGGACGGTCACCCCCGGCCTGGCACCGCGAACTTCGTCTGAGCGACTAGACTGGCCTGTCTAGACAGCGCGGTCTAGTCGGGCCAGACCAAGCTCGGCTCGCCGTCGGTCGCCGTGCGCAAGAAGTTCTGGTAGAGCAGGGCCGCCTCGCGGTCGTTGAACACGGCGAAGTGGTCGTGGTCGGGGAACTGCGCGAGCCCGGCGGTGATCGGCGCGTCGTCCCAGGCGCGCTGATCGAGGGCGCTCGGCGTCGGCGTCGAGCCCAGCTCCAAGAGGCTGTAGACCTCGGGCACCCGGGCGTAAGGCTCGATCAGGGGCAGCCCGGCGGCGGCGGCGAGGGCCTCGGTGGTGATCGGCGGGGTGTGCTCGTCGAGCAGGCCCTCGGTCATCAAGACCGGCACCGGCGGCGTGCCGATGGGGCTGCGGCGGCTCAGCCACAAGGCGCTGTAGTTCAGTGGATCCGTGGCGTCGGTGAGGCTCTGCACCACGGCGGCGACGGGGTGGAGCGGGTCGAGCACCTCGTCGGAGTCAAACTGTAAGGCGCCGGTGACCAGGCCCGCGATGTCGAGGCCGCCTTGTTGGCGGTAGACGAGGGTGAGGGAGAGCCCGCCGCCCGCGCCGGAGAGCACGGCGCCCCGGATGAGATCGCCGATGTAAGGCAGGGCCATCGCCCCGGTGATGCCGCCTTGGGAGTGCCCGAAGAAGGTGAGGCGCTCGGGATCTAAGTGGAGCTCCTCACCGGCCTCCGTCGTCAACACCTGGGCTTGGCCCGAGAGCACGTGGGCGAGGTAGACGAGGTCCAGGGCCCCTTGGCGCAGGTTGCTGCGCCCGGCCTCGGGGTTGAAGTAGTTGAAGGTGTGCAGCTCGACGTTGGTGGAGCTCGTCGCGCGGTCGCCGTGAAGCGGCTGGGAGATGCTCAACATCGCGAGGCCTGCGGCGCCGGCCACCTCAGCCTCGACCCAGCCGGTGTTGCCCGAGCAGCATGAGCGCCAGTCGCCGCCGGTGCCGTGGGCGTAGATCACGACGGGCCAGCCCGTCTGGGGCATCGGCTCGCCCCGGGGGATCGTCAGCGAGAAGTGCACACGCTCCCACGAGGCGATGGCCCACTCGCCGTCGTCTTCGCGGGTGAAGCCGCCGCCTTCGCTGGCGTAGGGGCGCTCGCCGCGCTGCCACACCGGCACCCAGATCAGCCCCTCGTAGGCTTTGTAGCCGAAGTAGGTGCCCACCTCGGTGAGCGTCTGCTGCAGGTCTTGCACGCCCAGGCGGGTGCGCACGTCCCAGGCGAGGCTTGAGAGCTCCTCCGTCGGCTCGCCGGTCGTGAAGCGGGTGGCGATGGCCACGTCCTCGACGGGCACCCCGGACTCAAACAGGGCCAGGCGGAGGTCGCGCCAGTACTCGTGCTCGGGGTGGTCCACCGTCCACACCTCCCCGAAATCGGGGTCGGCGGCGGCGGCGGCGGTGGTGATCACGACGGCGTAGCGGGTGTTCGGGCGCAGCACCGCGCCGGGCACAGGCGCCACGGCGAGCAGGTTCTGGGGCTGAAAGTGGGTCTCCTCGGCCTGAAAGTCCCAAGAGACCGGCACCCGCTCACCCCAGCCCGGGGAGTCGGGATCGCAGTTGATGAGGAACAGGGCGCTGTCCTCGGCCAAGGATCCCGCCGGGTCGGGCAGGCGCTCCAGATCGAGGGCGCCGTCAAAACGGAAGAAGATCGGCGCCACGGGGCTCGCGCCGCTGAGCACCTCTTCAGCGAGGGCGGCGTAGTCCGCGAGCAGGGGCAAGGCGTCGGCGTTGGGGAAACGCAGGAGGTCGGGGCCGCCCGACGCGCCACGCCGGAGATCCGACGGCCACGGGGCGTCAAAAAAGGCGCCCGCGAGATCGTTCATGGGGAGGGGACCGTCCTGGTCCGCGCAGGCCATCAGGCTGAGCAGGGGCAGCGCACACAGGAGACGGGGCATGGACGGTCGCCACGACGCGGGGGGGTGAGAGGGGCCCCTCGCCTGGAGAACAGCGTAGCGCGCAGATCGCCCGATGACCAAAGCGTCGGTCTTGAAACCTTGTTGACACGCGCGATCCCAGCCAAAGCCGTATGCTTGTGTTGACAAGAACCGGAGATCCTATGCGCGCCGCCCTGCACCTCCTCCTCTTCCCCGCGCTCTTGAGTCTTGGCTGCAAGGGCAGCCTCAACCTCGGCAAGGGGGAGGAGCCCGACTCTCGGTTCACCGCGGACGTCTATGTGTGGCCCTGCATCGAGAAGGCTGAGGACACCGGCAGCGAGGACACCCTCTACAACGGTGTTTACGCCTTCGACCTCGCCCTGGAGTACGCCCCCGACGCCTTGGCGAGCCAGACCTTGCCCGCGCCGGGCACCTGCCAAGCCTCGCTCTCGGTGTTCCCCATCGACGCCGGGGCCAGCGGCGTAGACATCCCCGATCTCAGCGGAGATCCCGAGTGGGAGAGCGTCGTAGACGTCGGCGTGCTCGCCCATGGCTCCCCCGGCTTCTACTTCTCGAACGTCTTGGAGAACCAGCGCTCCTGCCAGACCACCGATGACGTCGTCGGCGGCGGCGTGGCGCTCACGAACGCCGGGGCGATCACCGGCGCGCGCACCCCCGACCCGGGCGAGCTGGGCGCGGTCACCGTCGCGGACGCCGACGGAGACGGCACCTTAGACTTCGGCGAGGTCACCGAGGTGAGCTGGGAGGCGTCGGGCTGGAACGAGACCTGGGTGCAGATCCGCCAAGAGCGCGACGGCGAGGCCTGGGGCACGGTCACCTGCAACACCACCGGCTTAGAGAGCTTCACCCTCGACGCCAGCGTCTGGGGCGAGCTCAACGAGGCCCTGCCCGTGCAGTACATCAACCTCTACGTCGGCTTCACCGCGGCGAACACGCAGCTCCCCGACGAGGTGCAGAAGGTGCACGCGCGCACTCGCACCATCTACGTTCAGGTCATTCAGGATTGAATAAAC
>JAKLKE010000447.1 GCA_023150775.1 Myxococcota bacterium | reverse complement strand
GGCGTAGGTGCTCGGGTCGCCCAGATCAAGGCGCATCACCTCGGCCCCCGCCCGCGCCATCGACCTGAGGCGCGCCGGGTCGCGGGCGGTCACTCGCACCGTCGCGCCTCGGCGCAGCAGAGTCTCGGCGGTGGGTCGCCCAACATTTCCTGTGGCGCCGATGACGAGGAGCATGAGCCTCCAAAGACGCCCGGTTGACCGCGTAGGCTCGCATCTCTCTGTTGTTCTGTCAAGAGCTGAGCCCTCCAACTTTGGGCCCGATCCTCTACCCCACGTCGTTTTTACAATAGGAATGAGGCGCGGGTCTGTTAGTCTCCGAGGATGCCTCTGCTCCCCAGGAAGCACCTCCTTGGTCAAGCAGCGTTGGCGCTGGCGCTCGCGCCAGGGCTGCTCTCCTTCGACCTCGCGCCCACCGCGCCTCCGGCCCTCCCGCCGGGGCCGCCTCCCGAACGCCACTCGTTGGCTTCGTTTGAGCTGGTGGACGACGGCCTCAGCGTCGATGACTGCCTCGGCGTGGGCCCCTGTGAGGACGCCCGCACGGTGCTCTTGGACCTCCGCTCCTTCGATATTCCTTGGGGTGGCGGCGCCGAGCTCATCACCTATGACTATGCCGAGGTCACCCGGGCGCTCACCAAGGCGGAGCTTCTGGAGGAGGGCGAGCTGTCTTTGGCCGTGCGCCTCATCTTGAGCGAGGTCGGCGCCGACCGGCTCCTGGTGAACCGCTTCGGTGTGCTGGAGGCCATCGGCATCCTGTACACCGTCGACAACCGCCTCGATCCCTTGGCCTACAACCCTGAAGATCGCGCCAACGCCCCGCTCTACCCCGGCTGCGGCCCCGGCGGCGGCTTCGCGTCCTGCGCCAACGCCCAGCAGTACCTCGGCATGGACACCTGGCGCGCGCTCAACCCCAGCGTTCGCTACAACGAGGCCCTGCTCGTGCAGGCCACAGACCTCGCCGTGCTCGCCTGGGTCGTGCAGCAGCGCGGCCTGATCGAAGACTTCACAGAAGGCGCGACGAGCTACGTCCACCGCTGCGGTGATCTCGGCTATGGCCTGCCCACCTGGTCCTGTGATGGGCACATGGGCGCCCGGGCCCGGGACGTCAAAGGCGCGAACCCGTTCACCGGGCCCCTGGTGTTTAAGGCGCCCGCGGGCTGGTCCATCCGCCGTGGGCTCTATGAGCTGCACGAGAGCCGCCACGTCGATTTTGACCCTCGCTGGGACGATCTCGACCGCACGCCTTGGGAGACCTTGGGCTACACCCCCGGCGACAGCATGAGGCGTGAGGTCGGGGACGGCGTCGTTGATCTCGGCGATGAGGTCGAGTCCGCCCTGGATCCCGACGTCGTGCGCGCCCTGCGTGGGATGCGCTGAGGCCCCGGGCCTTCACGACCCCCTGACAGGGCGGCGTAGCGAGGCCCCCGCGCTGAGAGTATGCTGTGGGCCTCGACCCCTCTGGAGGCCCCATGACGCGACACGCCCTCACCCTCGCTCTGCTCACCCTCGCCGCCTGCGGTGACAAGGACGAGCCCACGCCCACCGAGGACAGCGGCTCCACTGAAGGGGACGCCGACACCGACAGCGACAGCGACGCCGACACCGACACCGAAGACGAGGGCATCCCCGCCGACGCCACGATGGTCGGCAAGGTCGTCGATGAGTCGGGCAAAGCCATCGAGGGCGCCCGGGTGTCGATGTGTAAGACGCTGTGCCGCACGTCCTTCACCGACGCCAGCGGGGCCTACACCTTCCCGGCGCTGGAGGGCTTCACCCACAGCTTCGAGATCGTCATCAGCGGCGGCGGCTGGGCCACGCCCCTGGCGCCGATCACCCTCGTCGGCGCCCAAGAGAACGTGCTCGACGCGGTCGGCGTCAAGTTCAGCGCATCCCAGGCCATGCCCGCCACGCCCAAAGAGGTCGAGGTGGTCGAGGGCCTGTTCATCACCGTCGGCGCCGACCAGCTCAAGCTGCCCTTCGGCGCGGACGGCTCGATGGTCTCCGGCGCGCGGGTCGCCGCCTCGGCCCGGGTGCCGGTGGAGCTCCCCGGCGAGGTGATTGAGATGTGGTACCTCGGGCCCTTCGACGGCCACGCCGAGTCCCACCTGCCGTTCCGTTTGGAGAACCTCTGGGGCCTCAGCGCCGGGGAGACCTTGGAGGTCTGGGCCGCGGACTACTCCTTGGCCGCCTGGGACAGCGCGGGCACGGTGACCGTCTCCAGCGACGGCCTCACCTTAGAGAGCGACGGCGAGGGCATCCCCGTGCTCTCGACCCTCGTGCTCTTGCGCCCCGGCTCCTGAGCGCTGCGGGCTCAGCGGCGTAGGCTGCGCATCCAGCCGCGCACCGTGGCCGCGTCCGAGGCGCCAGGCACCAGGTGCAGGTAGCGCTCGAAGGCGTCCAGGGCCTCCTCGGGGCGCTCCAACTGCACGAGCAGCACGCCACGATCGCGGTGCTCGTCGACCTGCTCCGGGGCCAAGGCGAGGATGCGGTCGACGGCGGCCAAGGTGCGGGCGGTGTCGCCGCGCCGGGCCCAGCTCCCCTTGAGGTTGTGGTTCATGCGGGTGAGCGTGAGGCGAGGGGAGAGCGGCCCCAAGAGCTGCTCCACCACCTCGGGGCTCACGCCGCGCCCGGCCATGCCGATGGTCAGCCGCGCGCGGAGGTCGTCTT
Source organism: Myxococcota bacterium (assembly GCA_023150775.1). Taxonomy (GTDB): domain Bacteria; phylum Myxococcota_A; class UBA796; order UBA796; family CAJQPC01; genus JADKFE01. Next base: position 2,018 of record JAKLKE010000447.1, on the reverse strand, counting down.
GGCGTAGGATCGCCCCGGCGTGGAAGGGGTCCACATAAAACCGGGGCTCACCTTCGCGGGGGCTCACCAAAAAGTGCCCGGGGAAGCCGATGGGGTCGAGCTGCAGGCCGACCCGGGCGGCGACCTCGATGGTGACGATGCTCAGCAAGATCGGCAGGCCCCGGCGCCGCTGAATCACCTCGTCGATGAGGCTGTTGACCGGATCGTCGTAGCCGTCTTCGTCGCCGCGAAGGCCGAGCTCTTGAAACAGCCGCAGGTTGAGCCGCGCGAGGCGCACAGGCAGCGGCTCATCCGCCCGGCCCAGTAGGCCCTTCGCCCAAGTGTCGAAGGTCGTCCGTACCTGCTCTCGGTGGTCAACGCCGGTCTCATCCCAGGCGATGAGCGCGGCGCCGTCGCCGAGGGGGGGATGATCCCCGTAGATCCGGGTGAGCTGAGTGAGCCGCGTCAGCGCTTCGGTCACGGGGGCTCCTCATGGAATCTGCGACCACGCGAACGACGCGTTTCACATCTTTGGGGGTTTTGTCCTATACTCTGCGACCGACCCCCGCGCGAGCCCAGGAGCCTGCCCATGTCCGCTTCCGCTGCCCCACTCTCCCTTCGTGCGCTGCTCCCGCTGCTGCCGGCCTTGGCGCTCCTCGGCTGCCGCCAAGACATCGGGCTCGCTCAGAGCGCGCGCTGTGACGGCATCCAGCAGCCGGGTGAGGACTGGGTCGATCAGGCCTTTGATCGCGACGGTGACGGCTTCTACGACGGCAGCAACGCCGACTGCATCAACGCGTACCCCGCGGACAAGCTCGACTGCGAAGACACCATCGCCGCGGTGAACCCCACGGCCACGGAGATCGCCTGCAACGAGCTCGACGACGACTGTGACCCGGCCACCCTCGACGCTGAGGACAACGACGGCGACGGCTTCGCCGCCTGCGAAGACTGCGACGACAACGAGCCGCTGGTGAACCCCCAGGCCGCCGAGACCGAGTGCAACTTCATCAACGATGACTGCGACGACAACACCGCCGACGGCTACGACGCCGACGGGGACGGCTTCGACGCCTGCACCGACTGCGACGACACCCGCCCCTACATCAGCCCCGACGCCTCCGAGGTCTACTGCAACAGCCTCGACGATGACTGCAACCCCAGCACCTTCGACTTTGAGGATCGCGACGGCGACGGCTCGGGCTCCTGCGACGACTGCAACGACGGCGACGCCACGATCTCGCCCTTGATCGCTGAAGACTGCGACACCCCCGAAGACGACAACTGCGACGGCCAGGCCAACGAAGACTGCGCGATTGATTGGTCCGGTCAGTACACCTTAGACCGGGCGGTCTCCAAGTACTGCGCCTACGGGCTCATCAACTTCTCCTTCGGTGTGCTGGAGATCTCCTCGGCGGGCACCTCGCTGAGCGCGTTCACCTACCCCTACACCACGCCGCCGGGCACCATGGCCGGCAGCGTCGACGCCGACGGGAACTTCTCGGCCACGGTCACCTACAAGGGCGGCTGCACCGAGGTCTACACCGTCACCGGGGTGTTCACCTCCGACACCACCTTCACGGCGACCTTCTCGGCGGCCTACTCGGGCTCATCAGGCGCCTGCGGTTTTGGCACGGAGGACTGCTCCAAAGGCAGCCCCCACACCTGGATCGTCAACGGCACCCGCAAGTAGGCCGTTTGTTTAGCGGCGAGGTGGCCTGGGTCGGTCGGGGCGCGGGGCCTGCTCGGGCTCCGGCGCCGCCGCGGGCGAGACGGCGCTCGGCGCCACGGGGCGGGCGCCCGGCGGGTTCAAGAGCGCCTCGACCTCGGCGCGGCGGCTCAGGGGCAAGACCGCGCCGCCCACAGCGAAGGCGCTCATGCCGTCAATGGCCTTGGCCATGGACGCCCAGGCGGCCTCAAAGGGCCCCTCTTGGCGACCGAGGGGCGTCGGCGGCCTCAAGAAGACGATGAACCGCGCGTCGTCGGGGTGGGTGGCGTAGAGGTTCTCCCCCTTGAAGCGATGGAAGATCGGCGACTCG
>JAKLKE010000446.1 GCA_023150775.1 Myxococcota bacterium | reverse complement strand
TCTACGACGGGGAGCTCTCCGAGCTCGACGCGGCCCTCGCGCCGCTCTTGGCGGCCACCCCCCAAGACGCCGTGGTGATCATCACCGCCGATCACGGCGAGTCCTTTGAGCACGACTACTGGTTCAACCACCGCGGCGGCCTGTGGGAGCCGGTCATCCGTGTGCCATTGCTCATCCGTGGCCCGGGTGTGCCCGCCGCGTCGTCGGTCTCCGCCCAGGTGGGCCTCATCGACGTCACCCCGACGGCGCTGGCGCTGGCGGGCCTGCCCCGAGACGCCCGCATGATGGGCCAAGACCTCACGCCGCTCACCCGGGGCGAAGGGGAGGGCCGGGCGCTCATCGTCTCCAACACCGATCCGTTGATGCCCGACCCCCAAGAGAGCGCCCGCACCCCGACGCTCAAGCGCCTGGAGCGCGGCGGCGCGGTCCAGGTCTACGATCTGAGCGCCGACCCCGCTGAGCTGCGCCCCCTGACCGGGCGAGACGAGGCCTTGGCCGCCGAGCGCGCGGCCTATGAGGCCGCCGTGACGCCGCTGCTCGCCCACCAAGGCCCTCCCCCCAAGAACGCCATCGTGCAGTCCCCCGAGGAGCGCGCGCGGCTAGAGGCGCTTGGGTATCTGCCCAAAGGGCCTGACGCCCCTGGAGGCCCAGCCGGGCAGAACGGGCCGCCGGGGCCGCCGCCGGGGCGGTGAGGGTTTAGCGCAGAAAAGAGAACTGTGGCTGACGGGCCTCCCAGGCGCGGAGCGACTGGTGAAGCCGCGTCGGATGCAGCGCGCCCTCGGGCAAGGCGAGGCACAGCTCCCACAAGAGCACGTCTTCTCCGACGTTTTTTGTTCTCTCGCGTTTGAGTCGGCCGTCTAACGCGACGTTGAGCAAAAACATCAGGTCGTGGCCCCGCGCGAGGTCCCACGGGTCCAGGTTCGTCGGGAGCGCGGAGAGGTCTGCCTGAAGCGTCGTGACGTCCGGGGCGAGGCCCTGGCGCACGAGCTCCTGGTGGAGATCGTCGGTGTTCACACGCCAACGCTCTTTATCGACGTTAAGGCGCACAAACCGCTCGCGAAACTCAAAGGGGAGGTATCGTCTGTGGTGAAGCAACCGAAGCCGCCCAAACTCCACGGCGCGCGCCAAGAGCAGCTGCCGGAACTCCGCGCCCTCCTCCGCTTCAAGCGCGGCGAGCTTCGTCGCGTCGGCCCGGTTGTCGAGCAGCTTGTCTAAGGCGGGCGTGCGGAGGAGCATCGACTCCAGGTCGCGGGTGTCGGTGACGAACAGATCGGGGAGCTCATGCTGAGTCTGGTCGATGTGGTCCCAATCAGCGTCCATCACGGAGACGACGCCTGTGAGACGATCTGTCTTGTGAAGCGTGGCATGTTCTTGAATGAGGGTGTGACGTCCACTACAAGGCTCACAGTGGATGGCGCCCCGGCGCGCGAAGCCGGTCCAGAAGTCCGCGTCGCTTTGGCCCTCAACGAGCATGATGGCCCCAGCAAACACCGGTCGGCGCATCACCACCTTTGCCGCGACGGACGCTCGTTGCTGACCTAAGCTCATGCCCGAAGCTCTCCGGTGAGCGGCACCTCAAGCTGTACATATCGACCGATGATGTCGGGGGAGTGTGTGGCCACGACGAAGTCAAGGTCGCTAAGGTCGGCGATCTCGATCAGCTCCGGCAAAAAAAGCTCTTGCCAGGTCAGGTGAAGCGACAGCTCCGGCTCATCAATGAGCACGAGGGAGCCGGGGCTCGTGTGGAAGAGCATGTCAAACAGCAGAATGAGCTGGTGTTGTTCCCCCGAAGACAGCTTGTCTAAGGTGAGGTCTGCGCCGTCGGCGTCCTGAATCTCAAGGCCCCTCGCTCGGGACAAGTGGAGCTGTTTGTGGAGCAGGCGGGAGTTCATGCTCTGCTCGAATCGCTCCAGCTTGGCAGCGAAACGCTCTAAGTGGGGGAGCTTCGCCTCGTTGTCTTCGACGTTGAGGCTCAGCGCCCGGACGTCGCGCGGGTCTACCTCGTCGGGGACGATCGGCGCGCCGTCGTCGAGATCAGGGAGCAACCCCCAACGGCGAAGGCGCACGCGCCTGGCCTCGACGTCGTTGAGTCGGGCCTGCAACTCCTGAATGCTCAGAGTGTCACGTGCGCGCATGAGCCGCTTAAAGAAGCTCTGGTCGAGGGTCTGGGCGAGCTCGTGGTACTCCTGCAGGGTGCGGTCAAAGTAGTCTTGCAGCGCCTCGGAGTAGATCTCGATTGTTGGATGGCGGGCTTTGCGTGAACGGTTGTAAGCGGATTCGCGAGGATCTTCGCTCTGGGTGTCGATGCTCGTGCGTTGAAGGCGATCGATACGCACGAGCAAGGTCTCAAAACGAATGCCTTGAACGAGCGCGGCGGCCTTACGATAGGCGTCCAATCGCTGGCGCGGGTCGGCGACCATCATCGGCTGCGCATTAATAATGGCCGCAAGCGCCGATGCGATATCTGTGTCGGATTGGTCGGAGCCCTTATCGTCGAGGTATTTCGCCCAGCTACCGATCACCCGGCTCCAGGTGTCCTTGGCTCCATCGGGCATCATGACGTCCCAGATCAACGTTCTGCTAGCGCGGTTCAGATCACTTTGCTCCTCCTGCGTATCTGCTCGGCGCCAGATGATCTGTGCGCCATCGGCCAGCTCCATCGTCAGCCGCCGAAACGGGATGACCGGCAGGATCTCCTCAAGATTCCCTTGGCAAGCGGCCTCCATCAACCGCAACACCGCTGTCTTGCCGACCCCGTTCGGCCCATGAATCACGGTCACGCGCTCCTCTTGGCGCAGCGGGATGTTGTGGTCGTACCTCCCAAAGAGGCCCTCGACGCAGAACCGCACAAGGCGCGGGCGCGGCGCGTTCACCGGCGTCTTGGAGGGCTGAGGGGCGGCGGGTGTTGACATGCGGGCTCCGAGTCTCGACCAAAGGTAACCTAACGTGTCGGTGCTCACCTCAGCCTCCCAGGTTAGCCCCCCAACATCACCCCCAGCACGCCCTCAAGCTGGGGGTGTCTGTGCCCGGGGCGCAGGCCGATGAGGCCGCCGCGCACACGCGCCCGGGGCCAGGCGGGGTCGAGCATGGACGGGCCGACGAGGCGCAGGCCGTCGCCGGGCCACAACGCCCAGATGGAGCGCACCAGGGGGAGGCCTTTGTGGTCGCCGATGCTCTCGCCGTAGCGCCACCAGAGGTCTTGGAGGGCCTCCATCGGGGGGCCGCCCTCGGGGTCGCGGCGGAACTTGGCGTCGAGGACGTGCAGCTCGACCTGGCCGTCCTCGTGGCGGATGTCGAGGACCAGATCGGGCCGCCAGGGGCGCCCGGGGTGCAGCTTTCGCATCGAGGAGCCCGGTCGGAAGTGGTACTCGGGCTCTAAATGGAGGCGCAGCACCCGCCGGGGCTGGGTCCAGCGCGCGACCTCACCCCGGCGTAGGCTCGTGAACCAGCCGGGCTCTAGCACGTCGCCGCCTTGGGGCGGGCCGAGGGCGGCGGTGAGGGCCTGGAGCGTGACGACGGCGCAGTACCGCTCCCAGAGCTCATCCAAGGAGGCCAGGGGCGCCTCGGCGGGGGTGTCTAAGGCCTTGGTGGCGGCCTCGGCCAAGGCGTAGGCCCGGGCGGTCGTCCAGTAGGCGGGCTCGGCGTCGGCCCGAGGGGTGCGCACCATGACCGCGCCCCGAGGCCGCAGGTCGGGCAGGCCCGAGCGGTTCCGCACCGCCCGGCTCTCGGCGCCTAAGGCGAGAATTCGCGCCTCACGTTGGCGGAGGAGCGCTAGGCGCGGGGCGTCATGCTCCGACCACACGTCGCTCATCTCGGTGAGCAGGGCCTGGCGGGCGGGGCGGACGGCGTCTAAGGCGCGCACCTGGCGCTCGACGACGCCGAGCAAGGTCTCGACCCCGGCGTCAACCCGATCGTAGGCCGAGAGCACGCCGCGGTTCTCCAGGGTGTCGAGGTCGGCCTTGCGCTCGCGGGAGACCCCGACCGCGCGGCCTTGGGCGGCGGCGCGGGCGACCTGGGCGGGGTGGGTGGCCAGCCAGCGCACGTCCGCCGGGCGTCGGGCGCCTTGTACGTCGGGGGTGGCCCGGCGCTCCTCCCGGGCGCGGTGGATGGGGCGGCGGCGGATGCTCGGCGCGGCGCTCGCGGCCAGGCCGACAGCGCGCTCCAAGGCCGTCAGCGCGTCATCTAAGCTCGGGCGGTCACGCCGCATCGTGGCGACGCCGCCGAGGTCTTGGCTCAAGGTCGCAGAGATCGCCTCCAGCGCGCGGATGAGCGCGTGGAGCTCCTCGGCGACGAGCTTTCGGGGGCGCACGACGAGCTCACGCTCCAGCTCCCCCACCCGCAGCCGCACCCGCCCGGCGGTGAGGCCCAAGAGCTGGCTGTCGCGGTGCTCGGCCTCGCCGTCTTCATCGGCGATGAGCGTGAGCTGCTGGTTGCCGATGTGGAGCAGCACCTCAACGCCAGGATGGTGGCCCCGGCTCACCACACGCAGGGCCCCCACGCCGGGGATCTCGGCGCCGCTCGGCACCGGGCGACCCCGAACATAGACCTCTAAGCTCAGCGCCGCGCCGGGCTCAGGTGTGGAAGAGGTCATACCAGTCTCCCAGAGCCTCGCCCCGCTCACGCAGGGCGCGGGTGTGCGCGGCGGAGCGTCGCCAGCCCCCAGCCTCAAAACGGACCGACAGCTCG
>JAKLKE010000445.1 GCA_023150775.1 Myxococcota bacterium | reverse complement strand
GGCCGCTCGTGCAGGTGGAAGGTGTTCGCGAGCAGGATCGAGGCGCCGTCCGGCTTCTTGAATGCGTCCGTCGGCGCCTTGCCCGCCAGCGTGTTGGCCGCGAGCGGGCCGAGATGCGCGAACGTCAGCACCGCCGCGACGCCGAGCCCCGCAGCGGTCAGCGCCGTCGCGGCGGAGCCGAGCACGAGGCCGTGGTTCTTCCGAAGCTCAGCCTCCGCTTGGTTGTAGCAGGCGTCACCGCCCGACGCGCAGCCGCTGTCATCGAAGAAGCGCTCTTCAGCCCGCAGCGCGCCTTGGTAGAGCACCAGGGAGGTGATCGCCGCGGCGCCAGCGCCAGCGGCCACGCCCCAGGCGGGGTTGAACTTGAGCTTCCACTCCTCGCCGGGCTGCAGCTCAGGGTAAGCCGGGAGCGGATCCGCGGCGTCGGCCTGGAGCGTCCACCACACCGCGCCGTCGGCGCCGATGTACTGCACGACGGCCGGGCGATCTCCGGGTCGGCTCGTGGCGCGGGCGCCGTCCACCCGCAGCTCACCGGCCTCGGGGGGCTGCAGCGTCAAGGGCGGCGCCTCGGGGCGGCTGCGGGCGTCATCAAAGGCGGCGCGCAGGGGGTGGCCTTCGGGGGCGACGCCGCTGGGCAAGGTGGCCTTGGGCTGCACCCGGGCCATCGCCGCGAGGTAGTCCGTCGCCAGAGGGAGGTCTTGGCCCAAGAACGCGGCGTAGGCCGCCACCCGGTGCACCTGGGCGGCGTCGATGGGCGTCAGCGGCTCCATCACGCAGGGGAGACGGTTCTGGGCCTCGGTCCAGGAGAGCTGAAAGCCGATGTCGTCCATCTCGGCGTAGCTCGACTCCGCGACGGCGAGGGACTGGACGAGCTGCTCAGCGCTGTAGCGCGTTGAGCACTCCGCAGACCAAGCCGCCGCCGACAGCATCCACATCCCCAGCATCATCACGCCCTCCCACAGGCTCCGCGTCCGCTCATAGCCCGAGCCCCGGCAGAATGTACCCGAGCCCAACCGTGCCCGCGCTCGTGTCCGCCGCGTCCGGGGCGCCGAGCCAAAGGTCGGGGTAACCGTCGCCGGTGACGTCCCCGAGCGGCGCGAGGCTGCCGCCGAGACCGACGTTGGCCGCGCCGCCGTCGATGATGAGGTCGGCCTCGCTCACGCCGCGAGGGCCGCCGTCTACCGGGCCGAAGAAGAGGTAGGCCCGGCCCGAGTTCTCGCCCTTCTTGCCGTCATAGCCCGGGGCGCCGACGATGAGGTCGTCTACGCCGTCGAGGTTGAAGTCGCCCGCGCCGCTCACCACGCCGAGCTCGTCGTCGGGGTTCTCGCCGACGAGGCGGGTGTGCTGGATGAGGATGAGGTCGTCCTGCAAGAAGTAGTCGAAGACGTCCGCGCCGCCGAGCACGACATACACCGCGCCACGATCCTCGACGTCGTAGCCCGGCGCGCCGACGAGGATGTCGTCGTAGCCGTCGCCGTCGATGTCGCCCGCCCCGGCGAGGCCCTCGCTGGCGAAGTCGTTCTTGGACTCGCCGTCGAGGCGGTGGAACTCGTCGATGTCGAGCCAGGTCGTCGGCAGGTCGAAGGCCACCCAGGCCGCGCCGGTCGTGCCGCTGATCGTCGAGCCGAAGGCGTAGTCCGGGGAGCCCTCGCCGTTGATGTCGCCCAAGGCGGCGAGGGTGTTGCCGAGCTGGTCGTTCGCCGTGGTGCCGCGCACGCAGGCCAAGGCGTCCCGGGGGGTGACGTTCACGCCCAGCTCGGCCCCGGAGTACATGCAGATCTGGCCGGCGTTCGCGGCCGTGGTTGAGGTCGTGACGTCGTTGTCCCAGAGCGGCGAGGCGACGATGAAGTCGTCGAGATCGTCCCGGTCGAGGTCGCCGCCAGCGACGATGCTCAGGCCGAAGCGGTCGGAGGCGTCTTCGCCCCGGTAGCTGCTGTCGCCGGCCACGGCGCTCTCGCCCGCCACGAGGGTCGTGGCGTAGAGCATCCAGGCTTTGCCCATGTCTTTGGTGGCGCCGTCATCCGCCAGGGGCGCGCCCATGACCAGCGCGACCTCGTGACCGGGCTCGTCGGACTGCGTGCGTGTCCGGGCGTTGGGCAGCACCGCGAGGCCATAGCCGAGGTACTCGTTGGCGGCGCCGTAGAGGGTGATCCAGGCGTCTTCAGCCTCGGTGGAGGCCTCGATGGGGCCCTCAAAGATGTAGACCGCGCCGGACTTGGTGCCGCCGACCTTGGAGCTGTCGGCGCCGAGGATCAGCTCGTTCACGCCGTCGCCGTTGAGATCTGCGGCGCGGGCGGTGAGGCCAAAGTTGACGCTGGACGAGCCCAGCTCACCGCCGATCATGACGTCGAGGGTGCTCACGTTGAGCGTGGGGCCGGGGTAGACACACTCCGGCGCGCCGCCGTCGCAGTTGTTGTCGAGGCCGTCGTTGCACACCTCGTCGGCGTCGGGGCGCACGGCGGCGGCGGTGTCGTCGCAGTCGCTGCTGTCGGCGACGTAGCCCGAGGGCTGGGCGCAGGCCTGGGTGGGCACGGCCACATCACCGAAGCCGTCGTCGTCCCGATCGGCGTACCAGGTGGAGGTGCCTTGGGCGTCGGGCTCGTCTACGTCGCCGTCGCAGTCGTTGTCTTGTTCGTCACAGAGCTCTTGGCCGTCGGGGGAGATCGCCGAGTCGCTGTCGTCGCAGTCTTCAGCGTTCTTGACGTAGCCCTCGGGCGCGAGGCAGCTCTCGACGGAGGTGAAGGGGTCGCCGAAGCCGTCGCCGTCGGCGTCGAGCCAGGCGAGATCCGAGCCCGCGGGCGCGCCCTCGTCCACCGCGCCATCGCAGTCATTGTCGAGGCCATCACAGCCCTCGGCGCCGGTGGGGGCCACGAGGGGGTTGGCGTCATCGCAGTCAGCGGGCCAAGGGGTGCCGTCGTTGTCGACGTCAAAACGCGCGGCGGCCTCGTCGTCCGAGACCCAAGCGCAGGCGAAGATGAGCAGGGGTAGCCACATGATTGCCTGCATCTTAGCGTGCGCGACGCGGACACGCAGGGGTTCATCGTGCTCTCCTCAACACCCGCTCAGGCCAGCCGGGCCGCGAGACTCGCCGAACGGGCGGCGAGGAGCTTCAGCACGCCGCGATCGTCCACCATCGGCTCAGGCGCCCAGACGCCCGGCAGGCTCTCCACAACAAAACTACGCGGGAGCTTGAGCACCACGTCCCGCGGCGCGGCGCGCAGAGCGCTGAGGAGATCCATGCCCAAGGACTCGGCGCGCGGGGCGTCTCGGTCATACCCCGGGCCTCCCCAGGGCGGGTCGAGCACGAGGCCGTCCGCGGGGGTGTTGGCGATCACCTCTCGCGCGTCGGCGCAGACCCAACGCACCTTCGCGGCGAGCCCATAGAGGCGCAGGTTGTGCCGCGCGAGCTCAAGGCGCCCCGGGTGGAGATCCACGGCGATGATCTGCGTCACCTCCGCGCGCCTTGCTAGGGCCAGGGTGATGGCGCCGACGCCGCAGGTCCCGTCGATGACGACGCCGGAGAGCCCGCGCACGAGGCGATCCGCGAGGGCCTCGGGCGTGGCGGAGTAGAGCCCCTCCTCATCGACCAAGACCCCCTCGTCCCAGCGCGAGAACAGGCGGCGGCGACGTGTAGAGAGCGGCTCCCGCTGCGGCGGGCGGCGGCCGACCCGAAGCGGCGGGCTCATCTTCACCTGCACGACGGCGCCCCCAACGGACACACCGTGGATGAGGTGGCTCACCGCCCGGGCCCGCGCCGGGCTCACGAGGCCGTCCGGCGGCAGCCAGAGGCGCGGTGAGAGCCAAGGCGGGCCCCCTTCGAGCGTGACGCAGACCTGAGTCACGGCCCGGGTGAGGGCCTCGACGGCCTCTCTCGCCCAGGGCTCGGCCCGAGGATCCGCCCCGAGCACGAGCTCCTCCAAAGCCAGCCGCAGGCGCGTGAGCTGCCAGACGCGCTCGGCGAGGTCGGGGTCGAGGCCCTGGGCGTGGGCCTCGGCGAGCTCTTCAGCGCCAAACCACGACGCGGCGACCAGGTCCACGGCGCGCCAGCCCGAGGCCATCGCCCGGGCGCCGCGTAAGCCCACCACCCGGCCCCCTTCGGCCTCTCTCAGCCAGGGCCCGACGGCGCCGCCGAGGCTGGGGCCGAGGCGGGTCATCCCCACCAGCGGCGTCGCCAGCAGGCGGTCGATGGCGCCGCGCTTGAGGCCGAGCCGCGAGAGCGCCCGCGCAGAATCCACCTGCCCCGGCAGAGCGCTGAGCAGCGCGCCGACCCGGCCCTCGATCCGCTGCGGCGGCCCTTCAGGCCAGTCCAAGACCGGCGCCACGGCGTCCGCGGGGGCCTCCCCCACGGGCTCGATCAGCAGGCCCTCAGCGTGAACGCCGATGATCTTGGGGCGGGCGGGGTGCTCACCGAGCCGCGCCCAGCCCTCACGCTCCGCGGCCACCCGCCCCGGAGGACCGGGGATCCACAGCCCCTCAGCGACGGCGTAGCCGGTGAGCGGGCCCCCCGGAGGGAGCCCCAACGCCCGCGCGGCCGCCTCCGCCGCCCGCCAAGGCGGCGCCTCGTCGCCCTCAGCCACGCCGCGCCGCGGCCATCGGGAAGCCGTAGGGGTTGTCGACGCGGCAGATCACGATGGTCGCGTCATCGGGCACCGGGGCGGCGTGAAGGCGCGCGTGAACCTGCTCAATGAGGGTC
>JAKLKE010000444.1 GCA_023150775.1 Myxococcota bacterium | reverse complement strand
GGCGAGCAGGTAGCAGCCCGCGCGCCGGGCGACGCGGAAGAACTCCTCGTTCACGTTGGCCACGCGGATGCCGTTGGTCAGCGTCCAGGGCATCCGCACATCACGGCGAATGAGCTCCTCACAGGTGGCGATGGCCTGGGAGGTGATCGTCGTGAAGCTATCATCCACGAGGTTAAACGCCCGGAAACCCGCGGCGCGAGCGTGCTCCACCTCGTCCACAAACCGTTCGGGGGCCTTCGCGCGCCAGGCGTCGCCGAACACCCCTTTGGTGCAGTACACGCAGCGCGCCCGGCAGCCCCGGGAGAACTCCAGATCGGCGACCGGGGCGGTGTGGGCGACGAGGCTCGTCTGGCGGTAGCGGCTGAGGTCAAACTGGTCCCAGGCGCCCATGGCCAAGGAGTTGACGTCGGTGATGAGCGCCCGGGAGGGCGTCTCGCCGCCCGCCCAGGTGAGCCCGCCGATCTCGGCGAAGGGTTTGCCGTCGGCCAGCTCAACGAGGGTTTGATCGCCCTCGCCGCGCACGGCGACGTCAAAGGGCGCCAGCGTCACGCAGTCCAGGGGCCGTGTGGAGGGGTGAACGCCCCCGGCGACGAGCAGGGCGCTGGGGCAGGCCCGGCGGGCGGCCTGGGCGATGGCTTTGGCCCGGGGGAAGAGCGGCGTGCGGAAGGTGACGCCGACGAGGTCCGGGCGGGCCTCGGCGATGCGGCGCTCCAGCTCGGGGATCGCCCCGGCCTCCTCATCCCAGACGACCACCGTGTGCCCGGCCCGGCGTAAGGCCCCGGCGAGCAAGGCGAGGTTGAGCGGCGGGCTCAGGGTGATCGCCGCGCGGACCTTGGCGTCGCGGTAGTAGTCCCCCATCGTGGGGTTGATGAGCAGGACCTTCATGGTCTCTGCAAGATGCCACGGAACCAGGCGAAGGTCTCGGGGAGCGCGTCGTCGAGGCGGCGCTTCGGGGCCCAGCCCAAGGCGCGCAGTCGGCCGCTGTCGAGGGCTTGGTGGGCGATCTCGCCGGGGGGATCGGCCTCGGCGGTGCGGATCGGCTCCGGCCTGAGCCCGGCGGCGGCGGCGATGGCGCGCAGGCGCTCGGCGAGCTCTCCGGCCGTGGCGCGCTCTTCTCCGCCGACGTTGAACACCTGCCCACGCAGGGCCGGGGCGTGGTCCAAGAGCAAGAGCGTGGCCTCGGCGGCGTCATCCACAAAGAGCCACTCCCGGGTCATGGCCCCACGAGAGCGCAGCTCCGGCGCGCGACCCTCCAGGAGCGCCCGGCACACCCCGGGCACGAGGCGCTCAAAGTTGAGGTCGCCGGGGCCGTAGAGGTTGCCGCAGCGGGTGATCACCGCCGGTAAACCCAGGCTCTCGGCGTAGGAGCGGGTGATCAGCTCCGCGCAGAGCTTCGAGACGTCATAGGGCGCGCTCGCCAGGAGCGGCCCGTCCTCCACATACGGCACCGGCGCCGGGCCGTAGACCTTGTCTGTGGAGGCCACGACGAGGGCCTGGGGCGGGCGCGGGGCCACACGGCAGGCCTCCAACAAGAGCCAGGTGCCGCGCAGGTTCGACTCAAAGGTCGAGAGCGGGGCCCGGGCGGCGACGGGCACCTGGGTCTGGGCGGCGAGGTGCACGACGGCGTCGGGGGCGTACTCAGCGAGCAGGCGCGGGGCGTCGCTCAGCTCGGCGCGCACCTCGACGCAGCGCTCCACGAGGCCATCGGCGTAGAGCGACGCGCGAGGGTCCCGATCCCGCACCAAGGCGATCACCTCGTCGCCGCGCTCCAAAAGCCGACGCGCGCAGGCCCCGCCGAGCAGGCCCGCGGCCCCTGTGAGAAGCGTCCGTCTGCCCATCTTCGTGTCGCCTCGCCGTCTTGTGCCGGGCTCAGGCTACCAGAGGTGGGGCGCTCAGAGGGCCAGGGCGATCTGCCGGGCGCCGATGCGGGCGGCGGCCTCTTCAGCCCAGCGCTCGGCGTCATCGACGATCAGCTCGGCGCGAACGCTCATCGGGCCATCGGCGCGCTGGCGGGCGCCCTCGATCACCAGGCGGCGGGGGCCGGTGCAGCGCACGGCGCCGGGCTGCTCACGGGTCAGCTCCAGCACCCGGCCGTGGTGGGTGGCGATGAGCAGGCGCGCGTCGCTCAAGGAGAGGTCGGCGCGGGTGGAGTTCACGCTCATCGACTTGGGGCCGCCGAGCACGTCGCGCTCGACGAACACCCGGGCGGACACGCCGCGCACCTGCCGCAGGAGGGGCTCACCGTCGGGGAGCCTCGCGCCGGACTGGCGGCGGAGGCGTCGGTAAAACGACAAACCGCCGCCAAAGGTTGAGAAGATGCCGAAGGTGATGAGCGCGCTGGTGAGCATGGTCGTCATGGTGGCCCTTGGACCGTCACGCGCGGGTGGTGTTCCCGCGCCCTTGGTCAGGTTATCGTATACGTCTGTTCTCGGAGGAATGCTGTGTCTCAACGACCCTCAGAGCCGATACTCGCGTGGCTACGCCAGACGCTCAAGGCCAAGGGCTTGAACGTGGCCGCCTTGGCCGAGGCCAGCGGCGAGAAGCGCGCGGACGTGCGCCAGGTGCTCGCCGAGCGGGCGCCGCTCACCGTTGACCAGCTCATGCATTGGTGCCGGGTGATGGAGGTCAAGATTGAGGACTTCGGCGCCCTCGGCGCGCGGATCCCTCCGGCCCTCACCGAGGCCGCCCAGGCCGAAGAAGACGCCGCCGAGACGACGGAGTCTGACGACGTTGACGACGCCGACGCCGACGACGAGTCGTCCCCAGGGCTGTTGAGCTTCCCCGGCGCCGCCGCCCGCGCCGTGGCCCCGGCGCCGCCTCCGCCCCGGGAGCCCGACGACCCCCGCTACGTCATCGATCCCTTTGGGGTGCAGGCCGAGCAGATCATCCGCCTCGCGTTCGGCATGGGCGTCAACTTCCGCTTCGTCGCCGACACCGCCCAGCTCAAGAACAGCGGCGTGCCCCCGGAGGTGCTGCGGCGTTTCCCCGAGGCGATGCCCATTCAGCTCGACGCGGCGTACCACCGGTACAACAAGCCCGAGTATCACGAGCAGGGCGTGAGCCTGATGCTGAGCTTCGACACCGTTCGGAGCTGCTTTTTCCCTTGGTCGTCGATCCGCCAGCTCATCTTGGCCGTAGACGCCCCGGAGCCGGTGAGCCCCGAGGACCCGACCCCCGACGAGCCCCCGGCGGGCCGCCCTGCGCTGCGGCTGGTGAAGTGAGCCCGGGCGCGCAGAGGGCGATGGCCGCGACGAGCGCGCTCTTGTTGGGCCTGCTCGCCTGCGCCGGCGGCGTCGAGGGCCCCGCGCCGAGCGCCGTCCCCGACGTGGCGCCGGCCGCCAAGGCCCCCGTCGCCGCGCCCGCCGAGCGGGTCATGGCCGATGACATCCTGGGGATCAACGAGGCCATCAGCGTGCCCGCCCAGATCCTCGCCCGGCAACGCCCGAGCCAGGAGCAGATCCAGACCTGGCTTCGTGAAGACGCCAAGGCGGCCCGGGCGGTCGGCGCGCGCTGGGTGCGGTCTCACACCGCGGTTTACCCAAACTTCAGCTACCACGAGAACAAGGGCAAAGGGTTCGCGGCCATGGACGGCTGGGTGCAGGTCGTGCAAGAGGCCGGGCTCAAGCCGCTCATCATGCTCTCCCCGTGGGCGGGCAACGCCACCGGGGCGCAGACCTCCGCCTATGTCGTCCCGGATGAGGCCGCGTACTCCGCTTGGGTGACGGCGGCGGTGGAGCGTTACGACGGCGACGGCGTCGATGACATGCCCGGGCTGCTCGGGCCGATCCGCCACTGGGAGGTCGACAACGAGCCCGACCTCAAGAACAGCCTCGCGCCCAAAGGTGGGGCCGCCCGTTACGACCCGAAGACCTTCTGCCTGCCCGATCAGTACGCCCGGGTGCTGCTCCTCACGTCAAAGGCCATCAAGGCCGCGGACGCTGGCGCGACGGTGCTCAACGGCGGATTCTATCGGCCGCACACGCCGCAAGGCGCGGCGTATGTACGCTCCTTGTTCAAGACGCCCGGGGTGCTCAACGCCATCGACGCCGTGTCAATGCACGCCTATTTCTCGTCCAAAGATGTCGGGGCCTTAGAGCGCGCCGTGAGCTTGGCGGAGGAGGTCGCCCCGGGCAAGCCGGTGTGGATCACCGAGACGAGCGTGCCCGCCGTGGACGACAAGGTCCCCCACGTCAACGAGACCTACCAGGCCCAGACCTTGGCCCGGGTGATCGCCTTGGCCCTGCAGCGCGGCGTGGCCCACGTCTTCTGGCACAGCCTGAACGACGCGCCGGTTCGCCCCCCAGGTCCCAACAGCTTCTGGTCCAACTCGTTGTACAGGGCGGGCGCCACCCCCAACGACCCCCTGACGATGAAGCCCGCGGGCTACGCCTACCAGGCGCTCGCCCAGGCCTTGGCGGAGGTGCCCCGGGAGGAGGTCGTCGCCGACGCGACCTCGGTCCAGATGGGCGCGGCGACGCTCGTGCTCAACGGCAAGGTCACCGTAGACCCGGCGAAACACGCCGTGGTTCGCCTCGGCGAGCAGGCGCCGGTGAAGGTGACCAAGGTGGGCCCCGAGGACGGGCCGACGCTGGTGCGGCCCGTCGCCCGCTGAGCCGCCCCAGCGCTCGATCTCTCAGCGCTCGATCTCGATGCGTTTGGTCTCGGCCACCGCCAAGGGGATGAGGCCGAAGGGGGAG
>JAKLKE010000443.1 GCA_023150775.1 Myxococcota bacterium | reverse complement strand
GAGCCTGCCCCCAAACCACGGCTGGAGACTGTCAAGGATCTCCTCACCTCCTGGCTCGTCGCGCGCGCCAACGACCCACAGTTGAGCGCGAGCTCCCACAGGAGCTACACCTTTCGCGTCCAGAACCTTAGCGAAGCGGTCGGTGACGACCCTTCGGAGTCCCTCAGCAATGAGACGTTAGACCGCGTTCACACGGCGTTGTTGATGCGTGGGCTCTCTCCAAAGGGCGTCTACCTTCACCAGCGCGCGCTCGTCTGCGCGACGCGGTGGGCGATCGAAGAGAAGCTCCTCGCACCCCGAGCGTTGTCTGTGCCGCGTCACCGTGCGCACGCCCAGGCGGTCCTCCCATACACACCCACCGAGGCCGAGGCCGCCTCGGTGATCGCCGCCCTGACCGGCGAGGATCGCCTCGCTGTGTCGATCCTCGCCGCCACCGGCGCACGGCTCGCTGAGGTGACAGAGCTTCGCCGGAGCGCCATCGACCTGCGAGACGGCTGGCTGCACCTCGACGGCAAGACGGGGCCGCGCAGGTTTCCCCTCTCCCCAGAGCTGCGTGCGCTCCTGAGCCCATACGCCGACGGGACCAACGGCCGACTCTTCGCTGGCCGAGGGCGCGCCACCCCCAGCCGAATCTACAACCGGCTCGTCGGAACCTGCGCCGGCTTGGGCCAGCCCATCTTCTCGCCCCATGGCCTCCGCCGAATGATGGTCAACCGCGTGCTTCGCTCCGGTATGGACATCAAGACCGCCGCCGAGCTGATGGGCCACTCCCCCAAGGTCATGCTGAGCCACTACCGCCGCGTCACCCAGGAGGACCGCGCTGCGGGCGTCACCAAGGCCGGGCTGGGGGAGGCGCTCGTTGTGCCCGCGAGCCCTGCGGATATGGGGCACAGCTCCGGGCACAAGCGGTGAAAGTGCAGGATGTACCTATATGGAGGGAGTTCGGGTCGTCCTCGTGGGAGCTCAGGAGGCGGCCGTAGCGCGTGACGCGCGAGAGGTCGCCGGATGCGCAGCGACCCCCGCCCCTGGACGGGGCGGGGCGAGCGGTCCCACGAGGGCGACCCCGAGCCACGCGTGATCAGGGGCCGACCCAGGCGCGTTGTTCGCGCCACAACGCTCAACGCCGCGAGCCCCCACCGGGAGCCCAAATCCAGAGCGCCACCGACGCCGCCCACAGCCACCGGCCGTGACGCCTACAATCGCCACGACGCCACACCGCCACCGGGAGCCCAACCCAGAGCGCCACCAACGCCGCCCCGTGCCACCGGCCGTGACGCCTAGAATCGCCACGACGCCACCACGCCACCACGCCCCGCTAGGCGCCCTCCCCAGCCGCGCCCTCCGCCGGCGCCGCCAGAAGCCCCCGCAGGTCCTCAAACGCCGGGTGATCCGGCCAACGAATGAGCGCCTCGCTGAGCTGGGCCCGGGCCGCCTCGTGCAGCCCCGACTCCCAGCGCCGCAGGATGGCGGCGGCTTCAGCCTCGGCGAAGCGTGGCGGCTCAGGGTGGATGAGCATCCGCAAACGCCGCACCTCATCGCGCTCCTTGCCCGTGGCCGTGAGCAGCTTGAGCGCGGCGGCGGCGGTGTCCTTGAGGCCGAGCTTGTGGGCCTCTTCAGCGACGACGATCTGGCCCACAGGGTTCTTGGCGACGAGGCTGAGGGCCTCTTGGGCGAGGCGCTGGCGGGCCTCGCCGCGCTCCCGGGCGGCCTCGTTCACCCGTTTACGCGCGAGGCGGGTGCTGTGGTTGGTCTTGAGCGAGGGGAAGGCCAAGATCAGCAGGCCAAAGACGAGGACGGCCATCACCGTCGGCGTCATCTGCACGCCGAACATCGCGGCGACGTCCCGCACGATGTTGCCCAACATGCCCACGGGCCTACTCCGGCTCGTTGCGGACGGGGGGGAGCGCCGCCGCCACGGTGCTGGCGACGCCGAGGCGCTCCTCCAAGATCGCGAGGCGGCGCAGGAGCTCAGGGTCGTTCGGGCGCAGGCTCAGGGCGCGCTGCACCCAGCGGCGGGCGGTGGCCGTCTGGCCTTGCTGCTCCAAGGCCTGGGCGTAGAGCGCGCAGGCGTCGGCGTCGCGGTGGCTGTGCGGCGCCAAGGCGTCGAACGTGGAGAGCACGGCCTGAGAGCGGTTGTCCTCCCACAGGGCCAAGAGCAGCTTGTGGAGCTGGCGCTCGCCGTGGGGGCGGCCGTCGGGCAGCTCAAAGACCTGGCGTAAGGCGCGTAAGGAGTCGTCGAAGCGGCCGACCCGGCGCAGGCCCCGGCTCAGCTCGGCGAGGGCCTGGGGGCTCGTCGGGTGCAGGCGCACGCTGTCCTCTAAGGCGACGAGCGCCTCGGCCTCTAAGCCGCAGCGCACGAACACATCGGCCACCCGGCGGGCCACCTCGGGATCCGCCTTCGTCTCCTTGAGCCACAAGGCGGCCTCTTGCAGCGCCGTCACCCGGGCGCCCACGGCGTCGAGCTGGCGGAGGCGCTGGCGGCGGGAGGTGTCGGGCGCCTCGCCGTAATGCACCCCGGCGGTGGCCAGCTTGAGCGAGAGCACCTGCTGGCCCAGGCTCGCGGCCTTGTCGGCGGCCTCGACGAAGCTGCCCGCGCGCAGCTTGTGGGTGATCTCCATGTGCATGTGCCAGTCTTCCCGGGCGTTCATGCCGCAGCCTTCACAGGCCGGGGAGGGATCCCGCACACCGCCGCCCTCGACGGTGACGTCGAGGTCTTGGGCCACGCGCCGACCGCCGCAGTTCGCGCAGCGATCCGGGCGCAGGAGCTCCAGGGGCGGGATCCAGTCGGCGACGGCGACGGGCGTGCCCTCGGCGTCGAGCTTCACGTCTCGGGGCTGGCCGTCGATGAGCTGCGTGGCCCAGCGGCGGGGCTTGGGGGGTGGCGTCGTGCCCTCGTGGTCGCTCTGCATGGGCCAAACGTAGCGCGCCCAGCCAACACCCGCAGCCTTGCGCGCGCCCCTCGCCCCGGTCATAAGGCGGACGCCCCCTGGCGCCACGCCGCGCCGGACCCTCTGGAGGCCTGGATGCCCCGATCTGCTGACTCCACCCAGAAACACGCGGTGATCGCCGTCGTGGTCGGCCTGATCGCCTTCGGCGCGGCGACGCAGCTCTTGCGGCCCCCAACACCGCCGTCCGCCCCCGTCGTGGCCCCGGCGGAGGCCCCCGTTGAGCCCCCGGCGGAGCCCCCCGTCGAGCTGCCGATCTCCGAACAAGAGCCCCTGCCCGCCGAGCTCCTCGGCGAAGGCGAACGCCAGCCCTTCGACGTGGACGCCGCGAAGGCCCTGGGCTCGGGCACAGCCTCGATTCAGGCCCGGGTCTTCGGCCCAGACGGCGCGCCGCTGGTGTGCGGCGCCACGCTCTACCGCGTCGTCGGCCCCGGCGTGCGCGCGCTGACCGCCAACAGCACCCGCACCTGCGAGCCCGATGGCAGCCTGCGCTACGAGAAGCTCGCCGCCGGAGACTGGCGCCTCATGGTGATCGGCGGCGGCACGACCCTGTGGGACGTGTCGTTCAACGTCACCGAGGGCCAGGCCCTCGATCTCGGCGAGCAGCAGCTCAAGGACGGCGGGCGCGTCGCCGGGCGCATCACGAAGGACGGCCAGCCCTTGCCCAAGGCCCAGGTGCGCACCAGCGCCGGGCACGCGATCCTCACCGACGACTTCGGCCGCTACCGCGTCGATGGCGCCCCAGTGGGAGAGCTGCTCGTGCGCGCGGCGAAGGACGGCTGGGGTGGCGGCGGCACCGTCGTCGTGAAGAAGGGCGAGACCTTGACCTACGACATCACGCTCACGCAGCTCCCCCCTCGGGGCTTCATCGGGCTCAAGCTCGACGTGAAAGACGGCGTGGTGATCGTCAGCGGCGTCACCCCCAAGAGCCCCGCCGAGGGTGTGGTGCAGCTCGGGGACGTCGTCGTGCGTGTGGCGGGCGAAGAGGTCGGCGGCGAGGCCGATCGGGCGCGGAAGCTCGCGGCGGGGCCCCCCGGCGAGGTGCTCAAGCTCACCGTGCGCCGGGGTGAGCAGACCCTCGACCTCAGCCTCACCCGGGCCACGATTGAGGTCTCCAGGTGACGAGACGGCGCCCTCCCGCGCCTGCTTTGGTGAGTTACAAGCTTGAGAAGCTGGAGAAGCCTCTATGCGCCTTGTCTTCGTGACCCTGCCGGCCTCCGACGCCGAGGCGATGCTGCTCCTGCTCCTCCGCGAGCGCCTGGTCGCGGGCGGCTCCATCGTGCCCACCGTTCACTCCCGCTACTGGTGGAACGGGGAGATCGTCGCCGAACAAGAGGCGGCCCTGTTTATGGAGACCTCGGCGGAGCGTGTCGAGGAGGCCGTCACCCGGCTCAAAGAGCTGCACCCCTACGCCTGCCCCCGGGTGGTCGTGCTGCGCGCCCACGAGGGCCCCGCCGACTACTTCCGCTGGATTCGTGACGAGACCCGCGAAGTCTGAGGAGCCCCGATGCCCGCGAGCGCCCAAGGCCTGCTTGAGTTTGTCCACGCCTCCCCGAGCCCGCAGCACTGCGCCGCTGAAGCCGCGCGCAGGCTCCAGGCGGCGGGCTTCGTGGCCATGGACGAGTCCCAGCCCTTCGAGACCTTGGAGGTCGGGCACAAGGGCCTCGTCGTGCGCGGCGGGGCGCTCATCGCCTGGATCCTCGGCGACGACGCCCCGGAGCGCGCGGGGTTTAACCTCGTCGGCGCCCACACCGACTC
>JAKLKE010000442.1 GCA_023150775.1 Myxococcota bacterium | reverse complement strand
CACAACGCCGTAGGCATCCGTGAGGACGCGCCGCTGCGCGCCTCGCAGATCTTCCCCGAGCTCGCCGACGCCGTAGAGCTCGATCACACCCTCACCACGTTTATGTGGCGGCAGCGGCAGGTCTCGACGATCGTGCTGCGTCCGTGTAACGTCATCGGCCCGACGCTCAACAACCAGATCAGCCGCCTGCTTCGTAGCCAGCGCAGCCCACGTCTGCTGGGTTTTGATCCGATGTTGCAGTTTATGCACGAGGACGACGCCGCCCGGGCCATCGCCTTGGCCTGCCAGTCAAACCGCTGGGGCGTGTACAACGTCGCCGGGGAGGGCACGATCCCCTATGAGGAGGCCATCCGCCACGCCGGGGGCCGGCCGGTGCCGATCCCCAGCTTCCCGGCTTACATCGCCGTCTCGCTCCTGTGGCGGCTGAGGCTGATCTTCCCTCAGCACCTCATGGATTATTTCCGTTACCCCACGGTGATCGATGACTCGTCGTTCCGCAAAGAGCTGGGTTTTGAGCCACAACACAACACCTTAGAGACCTTGGCGAGCCTTCGTCTCTCGCCTCCGCGGCGGGGCTGAGCCGTGGAGCGCGCCGTCACGCCGCTGATGGCGCGCTGGGCGGAGGAGGCGCTGGGGGCCCCGCTGCCCGAGGAGCCCGAGGCGACCTGTGGCGACTGTGTGATGTGTACCCCCGAGCCGGGGCCGCGGTTTCTGCCGGACGTGAAGTGTTGTATGTACCTCCCGGCGCTCAAGAACTTTCAGGTGGGCCTGGCCCTTCGTAGCGAAGAAGGACGCCGCACGACCCTCCCGCGCCTCGCCGACCCCCGAAATGTCACGCCCCTGGGGCTCACCCGAGGCGACGCCCAGGTGGGGCCCCTGCGGCGGGCCTTGGCCGAGGGGCGCTTTGGGCAGGCCCCGGCCTTGGTCTGCCCACACTTTGACACAGAGGAGGGCGGGCGATGTACCATCTGGGCGGCGCGGGACGCCGTCTGCGCGACCTGGTTCTGCCGCGTGTCCCGAGGCGCCCGGGGTCGGGGGGCCTGGCATGAGCTGCACAACCTGCTCACGGAGCTTGAGGAGCTCGTCGCGCGCCTCGCCGCCCAGCGCCTCGGGGAGCTGCCCGCCGCCGAGCCCACCTGGGGGCCTTGGGCCGGGCGCGCGGAGGGGTATTACGCCCGCTGCGCCGAGCTCGCCGAGGCGCTGAGCTGGGACGAGCTCCGCCGTCTGGGCGGCTTCGCCGTTCGATTTCGCCAACGAAACGCCCGGGAGGCCCAGCGCGCCCGAGAGGTGACCGAGTCGATCGTGTGGGATGCCCCGGGGCGCTGGGCGCTGGGGGTGGGTCGGGTGGAGCGCGGCGCGGACGGCCTCGTCTACGCCTTTGGGGACGGCCCCTATCAGCCCGTGGTGCTCACCGAGGCGCAGTGGGCCGACGTGCAGGCCGGCGGCGGCGCGGCCCTAGGGGAGGCCCTGGCCCGGCGGCTCGTAGATCATCACGTCTGGGTGGCCACCTGAGCGCGCTCTGGGCTATGCTCAACGGATGAGCTTCCCGAGCCTCTTCTGTGACGTGTCCTTCGCCGCCCGCATCGAGCGCGCGGACTGCCAGCTCGTCGCCGACGCCGTCGCCGTCGCCGCCCGTCGCCGAGACGACACCCTCGCGGCGCCGCTGGGCGGCGGGCTCGTCGCCTACGCCGAGCCCGGCTCCCCGCTCAACAAGATCGCCGGCCTCGGCTTCGCGCCGCTGCGCCTTGATGAGCTCGCCGCCGCCGAGGACCGCCTGCGTGTCCGGGGCTGCCCGGTCCAGGTGGAGCTGTCGTCCTTGGCCGACCCCGTCGTCGGGCAGGCGCTCACCCGCCGAGGGTATGTGCTCATGGGCGTTGAGCAGGTGCTCGGGCGGCCCATCACCGAGGCGGACGCTGAGGGGTCGCTGCCCGAGGGCGTCACCGTGGCCGAGTCCCCGCCCGCCGACATCGAGGGCTGGCTGTACACCCTCACCACGGGCTTCTTGAGCCCGGATGGCCAAGGAGTGCCGTCTCATGAGACCTTTGAGCAGGAGACGCTCACCCGCTCCATGCGCGATTTTGTGCGCACAGACGGCATGATCCGCCTCAGCGCCACGGTCGGGGGTCAGACCGCCGGGGGCGCCTCCATGCGCCTCACCGACGGGATCGCCCAGCTCTGCGGCGCGGCGACGCTCCCCGCCGCGCGTCGGCAAGGCGTACAGACGGCGCTCTTGACCGCGCGCCTCGCCTTGGCGGCCCAGGCCGGGGCGGAGCTCGCGGTGATCACGACGATGCCCGGCAGCCGATCGGCGCACAACGCCCAGCGGCGCGGCTTCGTGCCGCTCTATGTACGGATGATGTTGGTCCGAACGCTGTCGGACGCGGCCCCGGAGGCCGCGTGACGCCCCTCGCCTGGGCGCTCTTGTCGCTCACGGCCTGCCCCCAGGCCCGGCGGGTGGAGGCGCCGCCCCGTAAGCCCACGGTGATCCTGATCTCTGTAGATGGGCTGAGGGCCGACACCCCCGAGCGCGCGGAGCTGCCCACCCTCGCTCGACTCGCCGCGGAGGGTGTGCGCGCCGAGGCCATGGTGCCGGTCTTCCCCTCCAAGACCTTCCCCAACCACTACAGCCTCGTCACCGGCCTGTGGGCTGAGGAGCACGGCATCCTCGACAACACGATCTACGATCCAGACACAGACGACTGGTTCTCGATGACCGACTCCGCCGCCGTGTCTGACGCCCGCTGGTGGGGCGGCGAGCCGATCTGGGTGACGGCGGACTGTGGCGGCACAAACGTCTACGACGTGGCCGGGCGCTGCGAATCCAGCACAGACAGCGGCGGCCAAGACAGCGCCGGCCAAGACAGCGGCGGCCAAGACAGCGCCAGCGAAGGCGACAAGAACGGAAAATGTGGCGGCTGCGCCACCAAGTCACCCGGCGAGACGCTCTGGCTCACGGCCCTGGGCCTGGGGCTCTTGGCCCGACGACGCCGCTCCTGAGCGCCACGGCGGGGCGCCGACAACACTTCCATCTGGGCGCTCCGCTGGGTTATGGAGGGGTTAGGCGATGTCCGCGCGCTCGGACCTCACCCACCTCTCTGTGCCAACCTCAGAGCTCGCCGGTCTAAGCCCGCCCTGCCCTGCCTCCCCCGGAGCCCCCATGCGTCGAGCTGGCATCCTCTTGCACATCTCCTCCTTGCCTTCGCCTGGCCCCGTCGGCGACGTCGGCCCGGCGGCGCACCGGCTCGTGGACTGGCTCGCGCGCTCGGGCTGCTCGACCTGGCAGGTGCTGCCGCTCAACCGCGTCGGCCCGGGCTTCTGCCCCTACGCCTCGCCATCGGCGCTCGCGAGTGAGCCCGCGCTCATCTCCCTGGAGTGGCTCATCCGCGACGGGCTCCTCGACCCGCGCCCCCTGCCCCTGCCGACGCCCAAGGTGGAGGTGGAGGGGGTCAACCAGTGGAAACGCCCCCTCGTGCGGGAGGCCGCCGACCGCCTCATCGCCCGCGACCCCGCCCGGGTGCAAGAGTACGCCCAACAGAACCCCTGGGTGACGGACTGGGCGCTCTTCGCCGAGCTTCACGAAGAGTTTGGGGAGGGCTGGTGGTCTTGGGAGAACGCCGGGCTCCGTGACCGCAAGAAGGACGCCCTCAAGAAGGAGCACAAGCGCCGAGAGGCCGGGGTGATGCGGCAGATCGCGCTGCAGCTCATCTTTGACGAGCAGTGGGACGAGCTACGCCGCTACGCCGACCGCCGCGGCGTGCAGCTCATCGGCGACGTGCCGATCTTCGTCATGGGCGACGGCTGCGACACCTGGGTGAACCGTGAGCTGTTTGAGCTGAACGACGACGGGCGCCCCGCTGTGGTGACCGGGGTGCCGCCGGACTACTTCTCGCCGACCGGCCAGCTCTGGGGCAACCCCCACTACCGCTGGTCGGCCCACGCCGAGACCGACTTCGCCTGGTGGAAGCTGCGCTTGAGCCGGGTGTTACGCCACGTTCACCGCGCCCGAATCGACCACTTCCGCGGCCTCTCCGCCGCCTGGACCGTGCCGATCACCGCCGAGACCGCCATGGAGGGCTACTGGACGGCGGGCCCCGGCAAGGCCCTGTTTGACGCCTTGGGCCCCCTGCCCCTCATCGCCGAAGACCTCGGCATCATCACTGAAGACGTGAACGAGCTCCGGCAGCAGATCGGCGCCCCGGGCATGAAGGTGCTGCAGTTCGCATTTGGCTCCGACGCCACACACCACTTCTTGCCCCACAACTACCCCGATCCCAACTGGGTCTGTTACACCGGCACCCACGACAACGACACGGCGATCGGCTGGTACCACAGCGCGCCCGAGCCGACGCGGCACCGCTTCCGGGTGTACGCCGGTCGTGACGGCTCGGACGTGGCCTGGGATCTCATCCGGATGGCCTGGGCGTCGATCGCCAACGACGCCATCGCCCCGATGCAAGACGTCATGGCGCTGGGCGGCGAGGCCCGGATGAACGTGCCCGGCGAGGCCGACGGCAACTGGACGTGGCGGATGCACGACCCGCCGTGGTGGGCGGCGAGCCGCCTGCGTGAGCTGGCTTGGTCTTACGGACGGCTGCACAACGACGAGTAAGCTGCGGAGATGACGGCGTCTTACAGCGGTGACCGTCGAGATTGATACGCTCAGCCCACGGCATAACCGCATCCTCTCGCCCAAGACTGGCATAG
>JAKLKE010000441.1 GCA_023150775.1 Myxococcota bacterium | reverse complement strand
CCCTCGATGTCGTTGAGCATCGGCGCGGCTTTTTCGCCCAAGAGGCCGCGCAGACGGCGGGCCTCGCCGCGGATCTCGGTGATCACGCGGTTCATCTCTTTCATCCAGGCCGTGTGCGGCACCTTCGCCGCGTCGTGGGCCTCCCGGGCCATAAAAAAGACGACGGCGCGGTCGTTCAGCTCGGTGAGCTGGGGGAAGCGGCTGGGCTGGGGGTCGAGGATGGGGCGCGGCGGAGGGGTCGGCAGCAGGTCGGCGATGAGCGCGATGGCCAAGGGCGCGTAGCTCGCCAGCACCCGGCGCAGGTCGTCTTCCCAGTCGGCGGGCAAGGTCAGCTCGGCGGGGGTGGGCGTCGGCCAGCGCTCAATGAGCTCGGTCACCCGCTTGGCACGATCCCGCAGGCCACGCAGCATGGTGTCCCAGACGGAGGTGCCCCGGGTGATGCTGCGGTTGTCAAAGGGCGTGGCCGCCCAGCTCTCTAAGTCGGCCTGGCTGAGGCCCAAGAGGCGCAGGTCGGTCGGCGGCGGCAGGTGCGCCCGGGCGGCGGCGACCACACGCTCACACTCGGCGTTCGCCGCGCTCAAGACCGCGATGGCCGGGGCCACCTTCACGCCGAGGGGCTTCTGAATCAAGGCCTCAAGCTCAAGCGCCTTGTCCATGCGGCTGAGCTGCTCACGCACGGCCACGAGCGGGCGCTCGCCGGGCTGGCGCAAGACCGCCTGGAGCACCTCACCCGTGGGGTTCGCCATAAACCGGGCGATGTCGTCGCCGTCGGCGGCGGCGGGCTCTCCCAAGGCCGCGACCCGCCACCAATCCAAGGTCGCCGCGAGCTCAACGGTCTGCTCACGGATCAGGCGCACGAGGTTTCGGAGGAGCGGCACCACCCGCAGACGGTCGCCGTGGCCGTCAGGGCCCAACCAGACGAGGCGGTGCGCGCGTCCGAAGTGCAGGTCCGCGACCTCTAAAGCGCCGCTCGCCGAGGAGAGGCGCTCGGTGAAGATCTTCTCGGGGGCATCAGCCATCGTCGCGGGCTCCTGACGGGTTCATCGGGGCCCCGCACCTCCACCCGAGCGCTGGGCCTCTTTGAGCTTAATCGAAGGCCGCCCGGGTCGCCGCTCTGCGCGCCGTCGTCAGGAGCCGGTCGGCGGAGCCCGCCCCCGCGTGGACGTGCTACACCCCTCTTGGTCGTCGCGCCGCCGCGCTTCGGTTCACCCTGAGGAGTCCACCATGACCCCGCTCCCCGATGATCCCGCCGCCTTGGTTCAGCTCGCCCAGGCGGCCTTGGCCCCGGCGGGCTGCCTCGACGTCACCGCCGACGTGCGCCAGCGCGCGGCCGTCTCGGCGGTTCACTCGGACCCTGTCTGGAGCTTCACCGGGCGGATCGAAGGCGGCGCCTGGACGGTGATGGAGTGGACGCCGGTGGTGGATCCCGAGGGGGGCGTGAACCTCAACTTCGGCGTCGGGCGCTGGACCTTGCCCTTCATCCCGCCGCTCTTCGGCACCTTGCCCAGCGGCGATGAGGGCGGTCTGTTCACCGAGGCCAAAGACCTGTTCTCCGGCTTCACGGGCATGGTCGAGGGTGAGGTCTCAACGAGCTACGCCGAGGCTGAAGGCGACACGCTCGTATTGACCCAGCTCTTTGACCAAGGGATCTTCCGCGCCAACCAGGGCAAGATCGTGTTTGACCGCGAGACCCTGCGCCCCCGAAGCCTCTCGCTGGTGGTCGAGCGCCCCGTCGACACCGAGTCCATCGGCAAGCTCACGGATCTGGACGTGGAGATCCTCCTCGGCCCCGGCGGGCACCCGGTCTCTGAGCGCTTTTATGGCCAAGGCCGCGCGGGGCCCCTCCGGATGCGCGTCACACGAGCGCTGGACTACACCTCCGTTCGGCCCTGCCCGGCCTCCCCGTGAGCTGGCCGCTGCGTGTCTTGTTCGCGGCGCTGTTCTCCCTCGCCGTGGCCCTGTTTGTGTTCGCGGTGCTGTGGCGCAGCCCGTCGATGGCCTTGCCCGCGGCCTTGGGCGCCTTCGCCACCTTCCCCCGAGGCACCCTTCGCCCATTCCGGGCGGTGTGCTGGGCGGTGAGCTTCGCCTTGGTGCCGTTCGTGCTCAAACCTTGCCTCGCCGAGCAGCGCGCCCGGCGTGAGGCGCTGTTTGAGGCCTACACCGCAAAAGGTCTGCCCGCCTTGGACCTTGAGGATCGCCTCGCCATCGCCGCCTTGGGCCTCGCCATGGGGGGCATCGCCCTGCCGATCTTCCCCGAGGTGGCCCAAGAGCAGCTCCTCTTGCACCTGCCCAGCGAAGATCGGTCCCGGGAGAGCGACTTCGCCCTAGGCTCCGAGCGTGTCTCCGCCCCGCTGAACACGTTCATTGAGAGCCTGCCCGCGCCCGTCCCCGGCGGAAAACCCCTTCATTTTGGCCCGCGCCGTGTCGTCTTCACCTACGGCCCAGACGACCCTCGGGTGGCCTTGGCGCTCAACCCTTGCCTGCTCAGCGCCGTCGCCACGCCCGTCGAGGGCGGCTGGCGTGTAGACGCTGAGGTGGCCGTGGAGGTGGAGTACCCGCCGAGCTACCCCCTGCAGGTGTTCTCGTTTCGGGGCGAGCCGTACATCGTCGAGGAGGGCCTGTTCTACGCCCTGCAAGAGGCCGGCTGGTACCACCCCTACACGATGACCTGGCGCTGGACCCAGCAGGTCTCCCGCTGAGGTGGCCTGCTCCGGAGGCTACTCTGGCGTCTCCGGCGCCACGAGCCAGGTGGGCAGGCCCGGGGCGTCGAAGCCGTCGCCGTCCAGGTCAACCCAGATCGGGTTCGTGAGCGCGTAGGGGTAGGTCGGGCCGCTCCGGGGCATCGGCGGCAGGGTGCTCAACAGGCCGCCCACGGCGGGCACGGTGGAGAGCGCCTCAAACACGACGTCTTGGAGCTGAACCGGCGGGTAGTCCGTCGGCGTGAACAGGGGGTACAGATCTGACTCGCCCATGGCGATGACGACGTACCAGGCGTCTTGGTCGGGGGTGTCGGCGAAGGAGGTGTTGAGGTTCACGATGTCGGCGTTGGGGGTCTCGATGGCCCACTCTTGAATCAAGGTGCCGTTTCGGTAGAGCTCCACCCGGCTCACGTCGAACCAGCTCGGCGAGGACACCTCGATGTTGAAGGTCACCTCACCCGCGCCGGTGACCGTGCCGCCGATGTTGGTGTCGCCGTTCGCCGAGAAGCGCACGAAGGGGCCGCTGGAGGTGATCACCTCGCCGCGACGGATGGCCTCAGCGATGTCCTCGACGCGGATATACGCCGGGTCGTCCGTGGGCGAGGCCACCCAGTTGCGGGGGCAGCCAGCCTCGATGGACGTCTTGCCGTGGGTGTCGGAGTTGCCCAAGGCCGTGAACCGATAGCCGAGGTTCAACAGCGTGAACCAGTCGTCTACCTGGCCGTGGATGCCGTCGCCTAAGGTGTAGACCCCGTCGATGAGCGCCTGCTGCTCTTCAGCGCTGCGCACGAGCACGTCATAGCCGTCGATTGCGCCCTCATCGGCGGCATAGGCGGCGATCTCCTCCGCCGTGGGCGTGCGGATCATCTCGTACCGTTTGCCGTTGAGCAGCTCTAAGGCGTCGAAGTCCATGGTGAAGTTTTTGGTGTTCAACAGCGGGTTCACCAAGGCGGAGGTGCCGGCCTCTAAGAGCGGCTCGTCCTCCGTGCCGCCGTAGGGCGAGAAGCCGTACTGGTCGAAGTAGCCCAAGATGCCGTCGCGGGGGTGCGCCACGAAGGTGACGGGCTCGACGCTGCCGTCGCCGAGCGCGCGCAGCTCATCGAGGATCTCATCAGGCTCAAGGCCCGACCAGTCAAAGGCGCCCCCGGCCACGGCGAGGGGGTCGCGGCGCATGGGGAAGGCGAGGTAATGCCCGAGCTCTACGGGGGTGACCTCCAGGCCGACGGCGGTGGCGACGAAGGGCTCTAAGCCCAGGTCTTCGATCACCGGGCGGAAGTCGCTGATGTAGTCGTGGTCTGAAGAGATGAAGAACTCGACGTGCTCGGCGACCATGGTGCCCACACGGTCGGGCAGGCTCACGCCGCTGTCGTGGCTGGGCGCGCTGTGAACGTGGAAGTCGGCGCTCACGAAGCCCGTCGTGTCGACGCTGCGGGTGACGGTGAGCTCAATCTCGGCGGGCTGGTCGGCGCGCACGGTGAAGCTCTGCACGCCCAGCTCATACTCCGGGCCCCGGGTGGCATACGCGACGTAGTCCCCAGGCGGCAGGCGCAGCTCACAGGCGCCATGGGGGCAGAACACGATGGCCTCTGGGTCTCCGGCGATGTAGCCGTCGCCCAAGACCGGGTCCCGCACGACGGGGCCGCCGTCTGCGGGCAGCACGGTGACCTTCGCCGGGACCTGCATGTCTTGTTCATCAAAGATGGTGAACGACACGTCGCCCGAGCGCCCGGCCAAGAGCGTGAGGGTGAGGGGCGTGTCGGCGCGCACGGTGATCGGCAGCCGCGCGCTCAGCGGTCGGCCTTGCTCGTGCACGAGCAGCTCCCAGTCCCCCACGGGCAGCATCCCGGCGAAGGAGCCGTCATCGACGTGGTCATCGAGGCTCACGTCCGTCGTCCACTCCAGGGTGGGCGTCTCGGCGCCGGGGGCGTAGGCGAAGACCTTCACGTCGCTCAAGGGGTGGAGGCTTCGGGGGTCGTAGACGTTGCCGGAGACCTCACCCAGGCTCAGCGTGACCCCGGCCGCCTGGCGC
>JAKLKE010000440.1 GCA_023150775.1 Myxococcota bacterium | reverse complement strand
TCGGGCACCGAGCCCAAGCTGCGGGTGATGGTGGAGGCCCCGGAGCTGAGCTTGGCCCAGTCCTGGGCCCAGCGCCTCGCGGTAGCCGCCCAGGCCGCCTTGTCAAGCTGAAGCCCGGTCAAGTTCTGCCCGGGATCCTCCGGGCTGGTCAGGTTATGGGGGCCGACCGTCGGGGCGAAGCGCCGCCTCGGGTCAACTCGTGGAGCGCGTATGGGCATCCGTCGTCTTGGCGTCAACATCGATCACGTCGCGACGCTCCGCCAGGCCCGTCGTTCGGCTTACCCCGACCCGGTCCTCGCCGCGATGCTCGCGGAGCAGGCCGGCGCGGCGCAGATCACCTGCCACATTCGTGGGGATCGACGCCACGTCAACGAGCGTGACATTCGCCTGCTCCGTGAGGTGGTCACCACCCAGCTCAACGTCGAGCACGCCGCCACCGAGGAGATGATCAGCCTGATGGAGCAGCTTCGGCCCCATCGGGTCACCCTCGTGCCCGAGCGCCCGGACGAGGTCACCACTGAAGGTGGCCTCAACCTGCTCACCAACGCTGAGGCCGTGCGGGCCGCGGCGCGGCGGCTGAGCGCGGCGGGGGTGCGGGTCTCCTTGTTCATCGACCCCGACCCGGCCCAGGTCGCCGCCGTGGTGGATCCATCGTTCATCGGCGGCCTCGGCGTCGACATGATCGAGCTGAACACCGCGCGCTACGCCGAGGGCCACATCGACGACCTCTCCCGCCTCGCGCACGCCTGCGCCCAGGCGAAGGGGCTCGGCGTTGAGGTCGCCGCCGGACACGGCCTCACCCACCTCAACCTCGCCGCCCTGGTGAAGGCTGTGCCCGACATCATCGAGTACAACATCGGCCACAGCATCGTGAGCCGGGCGGTGTTTGTCGGCCTCGACGCCGCCGTGCGGGATCTCATCCGCATCATCCAGGCCTGAACGATGCGCGCGCCCATCGCCACGGCCAGCCAGGTGCGGGCCCTCGACGCCTACACCATCCAGACCCTCGGCGTGCCGTCGTTGGCGCTGATGGAGACGGCGGGTCGGGCGGTGGTGGACGTGGCCCGGGCGCGCCTCGGCGCGGCGCTCAACGAGGGCGTCTGGGTGGTGTGTGGGCGCGGGAACAACGGCGGCGACGGCTACGTCATCGCCCGCACCTTACGTCTTCTGGGCGTGCCGGTCTCGGTGTGGGGCCTCGGCGGCGCGCACAGCCCCGATGGCGGGGTGATGCGCCTCGCCGCTGAAGCCGTCGGTGTGCCGGTCATCGAGTCGGAGTCGGCGCCGTGGTCGCGGCCGCCGGGCCTGATCATCGACGCGCTGCTCGGGTGCGGGGTCGATCGCCCCCTGGAGGGCGCCGCCCGGGCCCGGGTGGAGGCCATGAACCGCGCCGGCTGCCCGATCCTCGCCGTCGATCTGCCCTCGGGCCTCTGTGGCGACACAGGCCGGGCGCTGGGCCTGGCCGTAAACGCCTCGATCACGGTCACCTTTGGCTGGGAGAAGCTGGGCTTGGTCTTAGAGCCCGGCGCGGATCACGCCGGGGAGGTGATCGTCGCCGACATCGGCCTCACCACCCTCGGGCAAGCGCCGCCGCCTTGGCCCCTCACGCGGCTCAACGGCGCGGAGGTCGCGTCGCTTCTGCCGTCTCGGGCGGCGGCCTCCCACAAGATGAGCCACGGGCACCTCGCCGTCGTCGCGGGCAGCGTCGAGCGCGCGGGGGCGGCGGTCTTGGTCTGCACCGCGGCGATCCGCTCGGGCTGCGGGCTGGTGAGCCTGTTCATCGCCCCAGAGGCCATCGCCCGCCTCGGCGCCTTGCCCCCCGAGGTGATGCTGCGCCTCGATCCGCCGTCGTTAAGCGCGCTTGTGGGGTTTGACGCGGCGGCGATCGGCCCGGGCGTCGGCGTAGACGACGCGGCCGCTGCCACGATGCGAACCCTCTGGCGAGCGCTGCCGATCCCCGCGGTGTTTGACGCCGATGGCCTCACCGCGCTGGCCCAAGCCCCCACCCCCAGCGACCACCCCCGGGCCATCACGCCTCATCCGGGCGAGGCCGGGCGGCTCTTGGGCAAGACGAGCGCCGAGGTTCAGGCCGATCGCCTGGGTTCGATCCTGGCCTTGAGCCGGCTCGCCCCGGCGCTGCTCAAGGGCCGCCACACCCTGATCTCCGGGGCGCCGCCGTCGCTGAACCCCACGGGCCACCCCGGCCTCGCCGTCGCTGGCGCGGGGGACGTGCTCACGGGCCTCGTCGGCGGCCTGCTCGCCCAAGGGCTCCGCCCCGAAGACGCGCTCTGCGTCGGGGCCTACGCGCACGGTCTCGCCGCCGACCAGCTCGGCCCGGGGCCCTTCACGGCGAGCGAGCTGGCCTACGCCCTCCCCAAGGCGCTCAGGTCGCTCAAGGAGGGGGCATGTTAAACGCTGTTCAACTTGAGCTGCTCGGCTTGGAGGACACCCAGCGCCTCGGGCGGCTGCTCGGCCAGTCCGCAGAAGATGGCGACCTCTTGGCCCTAGACGGCCCCCTCGGCGCGGGCAAGACGAGCCTCACCCAAGGGCTCGCTGCGGGGCTCGGTGTGCCGGGGCGTGTGCTCAGCCCCACCTTCGCCATGGTCATGCTGCACGAGGGCGGGCGCCTGCCCCTGGTTCACGCCGATCTGTACCGTGTGGGTGACCCAAGCGAGCTCGATGAGCTGGGCTGGGACGAGCACGTCGTAGGCGGTGGAGTGGTCGCGGTGGAGTGGGCCGGGCGCTTTCCCGAGGCGCTGCCCGAGGATCACCTCGCTGTGCGCCTCGATGGCCTCGGCGACTCCCGGAGCGTCTCGTTGGCGCCCCGAGGCCCACGCGCGGCGCGCTGGGCGGCGGCGGTGCTGAAGGGCTGGAGGGCAGGGGAATGAGGCAGATGTCACGTGCAGGTTCTTGGGGTCGCCCCGGCGTCTTGGGGCTGTTGATGTGTGTCGGCGCGGCCGTCGCGGCGGAGGTCCACACCCCCCGACTCACGGCGCCCTCGGCGGTGGTTGAGGTGACGGGCGACGTGCCCCACCCGGGCCTTTATGAGCTGACGACGCCGACGCTGCACCAGGCGGTGGCCGCGGCGGGGCTCAGCGTGAGGTTGGACGTGCCTGACGGCCCCCTTGAGCACGGCGACGCGGTGATCGTCACCGACGGCGTGCCCGTGGAGGTCGCGCCGGTCAGCGCCGGAGCCCTCGCCTTGGGCCAGCCCCTCGACCTCAACCGCGCCACGGCCCTGGAGCTTGAGGCCCTGCCGAAGGTCGGCCCCGCCCTCGCCGGGCGCATCGTGGCCCTGCGTGAGGCGCGCGGCGGCTTCAAGTCGGTCAAGGAGCTCGACGACGTGAAAGGCGTCGGCCCCGCCACGCTCAAGCAGCTCACGCCGCTGGTCACCGTGCGCCCATGAGCCGCGCCGCTGAGCCCAGGCTCCATTACCTCGATCACAACGCCACGAGCCCGCCCCGGCCCGAGGTGCTCGCCGCCGCGCTGCCGTTGATCACGGAGCTGTGGGGCAACCCCGGCTCGGCCCATCGCGCTGGCCAGCGCCCGGCGGCCGCCGTCGAGGAGGCCCGTGAGGCCGTCGCGTTGGCGGCGGGGGCCCGTCCCAAAGACGTCATCTTCACCAGCGGCGCCACCGAGGCCAACCACCTCGCGCTGCGGGGCCTGGTGTCCCCTGGCCTCGGGGGCCGGGTGATCTGCGCCGCCGCCGATCACCCCGCCGTCTTGGAGCCGGTTCGGGCCCTGGGCGGCGTGGTCTGCCCCGTCGACAGCGCGGGCCGGGTGCGCTTGGACGCCCTAGAGGCGCTCTTGGCCGAGGCCCCCGCGGCCTTGGTCTCGGTCATCGCCGCCAACAACGAGACGGGGGCGCTCCAGCCCGTCGAGGCGCTCTACGCCCTCACCCAGCGGTATGGCGCGCGCCTTCACCTCGACGCCGCGCAGTGGGTGGGGCGCCTGCCCTTACCGACCGCTTGGGATCTGCTCACGCTCACGGCGCACAAGGCCGGGGGCCTCAAAGGCGCGGGGGCCTTGGTGATTCGCCCCGACGTCACGCTCCAGGCCCAGCAGCTCGGCGGATCTCAAGAGCGGGGCCGACGCGCGGGCACCTTAAACCCCCCGGCCATCGTGTCCTTGGGCGTGGTCGCCGCCTCACCGCCGCCCCCAGACCTCGCGGCGCTGCAGGCACGTTTAGAGGCGGGCGCCAAGGCGCTCGGCGCGGAGATCACCGCCCAGCACGCCCCGCGCCTGCCCAACACCAGCCACCTGCGTTTTCCGGGCCTCGCTGGCGCGCTGATCGTGCTCGGCCTCGACACCCACGGGGTCTGCGCGTCTGTCGGCGCGGCCTGCTCCTCCGGGGCGGCGAAGCCCAGCCATGTGCTCGCCGCGATGGGCCTCCCGCCAACGGAGGGGGTGCGCCTGTCCTTGGGCTGGAATACGTCGGAGGCGGATGTAGACGCCGCGCTCGCCGCCCTCGCTTTGGTCGTGGAGGGCCTACGCGGCGCCGAGGAGCTGTTCGGATGAGCCGGGTCGTCGTCGCCATGAGCGGAGGGGTGGACTCTTCAGTCGTCGCCGGGCTGCTCGTCGAGGCCGGTCACGAGGTGATCGGCGTACACATGAAGCTCCACGACGCCGAGACCGACGCCGCTGGGCGCTGCTGTGGCCTTGACGACGCCTTAGACGCCCGCCGCGTCGCCGAGCGCCTCGGGATCACCTTCCATGTCATGGACTTACGCGAGGCCTTCCGCCAGTCGGTGATGGAGCAGTTCACCGAGACCTACCTCGCCGGGGCCACCCCC
>JAKLKE010000043.1:17641-25709 GCA_023150775.1 Myxococcota bacterium | reverse complement strand
GCTCAAGCTGAGCTCAAGGGCGGGCTCCGAGGGGGTCTGCCAGGACTGCACACACACGGCGCCGTCTTGAAACCAGGCGAGGCGGGATCCCTCTGGAGAGAGCGACACAGGGGCGCCGGAGTTCACGTCGCAGACCGCCGCGGCGACGGGAAGAAGCAGGGAGAGCAAGAGCGGCATGCGAAGACTCCGATGGAGGAAAGAGAGCCTCCGATGAAGATAACACAGCCGGCGCGGGGGCTCAGGAGCTCGGGCAGGTGCCGAGGTTGTCGGTGTTCCTCACCCGGCCGCCAAACGAGGTGAGCTGGTCCACGAGGGCGTCTACGTCGTCCTCACAGAGCGCGGCGTTCTCGCTGATCTCGAGCTTGCCTCCGACGGCGCGGATCGACTCTAAGCCCTGCAGGCTCGCCAGCGCGTCATTGTTCACCACGCTCACCGAGTAATAAACACGTCTGAGCGCGTTGAGACCGATGAGGTCCAGGAGCCCGCCGTTGCCCTCGATGATGAGATCCCCGTCGATCTCGGTCACCCCGTCGAGACCGGTGAGGCTCGTCAGCGCGCCGTTATTCTCAAGGATCAGGCTCGCGTCCACCGATGTGAACCCCATGAACGCGGAGATATCCGTCAAATTGGGGTTCTCGACGATGTACACGATGCCCTCCAGAATCCAGAGCCCCTCCAAGCCAGCGAGGCTGGTGAGCGCGTCGTTCAACCCGACCGCGAGCCCGCCGTAGACGATGGACAGGCCGTCATAGGGAACCTCTGCGCCACCCACGGCGGGGTCGCCATCGTCGCAGTCCGCCGCCGCGACGAGGCCGTCGCCGTCGAGGTCATCATCGACGGTGCTCGGATCGCAGTCGTTGTCGACGCCGTCGTAGAGGACCTCCTCGCCGCCCACCTGCGGGTCACCGTCGTCGCAGTCCTCGGCGAGCACGAAGCCGTCGCCATCGAGGTCATCATCCGGTGTGTTTGTATCGCAGTCGTTGTCCACGCCGTCGTAGGGCACCTCTTCGCCGCCCACCGCCGGATCCTAGTCGTCGCAGTCCTCCGCCGCGACGAGCCCGTCGCCGTCCGCGTCTTGGGGCTCGGTCTCGGTCTGGGTGTCGCGCTGCTTGTCCTCCGCGGGCTCTTTGTCACCGCAGGCGGAGAGGAGGCTGAGGGCGGCGGCGAGCAGGCGGCGCATCATGGTTCCAGGCGTGTCCCGTCGATGGGATCGTGGGGGTGCGACCCGATTGAGGCCGCAGGGGGCGGGATGGATCACCGGCTCGGCTGGCTCAGGAGCTCGGGCAGGTGCCGGTGTTCTTGCTGTTGACCACGGCGCCCGTAAACGTGGTGAGTTGGGCGATGAGGGCGTCTACCGCGTCTTCACACAGGGCGTCGTTGTCTCTGATCTCCAGGTCATCCCCCACGGAGGCGAGGCGCTCTAGGCCCACAAAGCTCGTCAGCGCCTCGTTGTCGCGGATCATCACGTCACCGCCCACGGCGGTCAGCCCGTCGAGCCCGGCGAGGCTCGTGAGCCCCGCGTCACTCCAGACGATGAGGTCACCCTTCACAGACTTGACCCCCTCAAGGCCCGCGAGACTGGTCAACGACGGGCTGCTGGAGATCTCCAACGAGCCGCCGACCGAGGTGAGGCCCACGAGCGCGCCGAGGCTCGCAAGCTGGGGATTGCCAGAGACGGTCAGATCGCCGAGGATCACGGGCAGCCCCTCAAGCCCTGAGAGGCTCGTCAAGGCGTTGTTCTCATAGACCGTGACCCCATCGCCTACGGAGGTGAGGCCCTCAAGCCCAACGAGGTCCGTGAGCGTGGCGCAGCCGGAGACGCTGAGCGACTCACCGACGTCGCGGAGGCCCGCGAGGTCTGCGAGGTCCGTCAGCGCGGGATGGTCGCTGATGTAGAGATCTTCCCCCACAGACGAGAGGCGATTTAGGCCCGCGAGGCTCGTGAGCGCGGTGTTGCTCATCAGGGTGACACGCATCCCGACCTCGCTGAGTGACGCGAGGCCTTCAAGGCTCGTCAGCACATAGTTCTCTTGTAGGCTGAGGTCCGCGCCGACGGAGGTGAGGCTGTCCAAGCCGTCAACGCTCACCAAGGAGTCGTTGGAGAGCACGCCGAGCCCTTCAGCGACGGTCACGAGTCCGCTGAGGCCCTGAAGGCTCGTCAGCTTGGGGTTGAAATAGACGCTGAGGTCGCCCCCGACGGAGGTGAGGCCGGAGAGGCTCGTCAGCAGGTCGTTGTTCTCGACGTACACGTCGCCACCGACGGAGGAGACGCCTTCGAGGCCGGAGAGGCCCGTCAGCGCGGGGTTGTTGTTGAGGTAGAGCATCCCACCCACCGACGAGAGCCCCCCGAGCCCCGTGAGGCTCGCCAGCGCGCCGTTGTCGTGGACATAGAGGCTCCCGGGGAGGCTGGAGAGGCCGTCGAGCGTGGCGCGGCCAACATCGGACACACTGGCCGCAAGGCGGACGGTTAAACTTCGCGGGTTTGGTAGCAGTCGTTGAGAAAGGTGAGGCGCTCAGCGTTGACGAGATGGGTGAGGTACCTCTTAAACTGCTGCCATCTTTTCCCGGAGAGCGGCGCGATGGTGCGCTCACACCAGGGTTTCGGCACCGGACCGGCGCATATGAGCACGAGCGCCTCGTTGATGCTGGCTGCTTCGCCCTGGCGAAGCAACGCGACGGCCTCCTGGGGCACAAGCGGCGGGGGTAGATCGGAGCAAGGCGCCTCGGCGATCTCCCGCCAGAGGGCCAGCGCCGTGAGGTGGTCGAGCGATCCTGCGTGGCCGCGGGCGAGCGTTAGCCATTCGTGCTGGCGTGCTTCGTCGTCTTGGAGCGCACAGAGCGGAGATAGTTCGGAACCAAGTCCGCTCAAGATGGTGATCTGTTCATCCGTTGGGGTGTTGGTCTCAAGCTGCCTGAGCCAACGCTCATCAGAAACACCCGGAGGCGTGGGCGGGAGACCGCCGAAGGCGGCAGGGGGTGGCGCGTCATGGCGGCCGGGACGAGGAGGCGCCGAGAGCGACCGGAGCGCCGGCTGATGCTCACGCAACCTACGGAGCGCCGACCAGCACGCGCCGGAGTGCTGGGTGGTCGAGAGCCAGCGGGTCAGGTCGTCCCAACGCGCCCTCGCGCGCGTCTCTTCACCCAGCGACAGATGCACTAAAGTAGGCTTGACCCAACCGCACAACATCGTTCGTATGGTGTGGCTAATACGCTCGACCCGTGTGCCATCCAGCTTGAACACCCGGATGGTAGTGTTCGCGCGCTCAACAGGGCTTAGACCGCTCGGATGGCTCGTCGGAGCGATAGGGCGGGGGATCCAGCACCATTGGGTGTAGTCGACCTCGTCATTCACCTCTTCTTCTCTGGGAACCCACTCCATTAGGTCGAGAGGATCCTCGCGGGTGGGATCAATCAGGAGCGCCTGCTCGGCGTCGATGCAGGTGTCCAGCTCAGCGAGCGGATCGCCGAAGATTGGGAACAGGCTGCCCTTGTGACTGCGCCCGTTGCAGGTCGCACACGAGAACAGCAGGTTCTCCCAGCTCCACGTCAACCACCAGTAGCCGCCTGCATACTCTGAGTCCGTATCTTCGCGAAGAGTCCGGTCTTCGGAGAGCCGATGGTACGCGCAGCCTTTGGGGCGAAAGTGTTCGACGGCGTGCTCGTCGAGATCTTCCTCCGTCTCACAGTAGGCGCAGCGCCGGTTTTGTGCCTCCCAGAGCGCCTCACGGGCCACATCGTAGCCCCTAAGATCCTCGTCACTGAACGCTCCGCCTCTGAGCTTCTTCAGCCTTGCCACCGCGAGGCGCTTGTGGCGCTCCCTGCGTAGCGCAGGGGGCTCATCACCACGGGCGATGCGGATCATTCCGCCGCCTCGCCCGCCCTTGGCACGGCGGGCCGCACACGAACGCCTGCGCTCGTGAGGTTGTTGGTGAGCTCCTGAAGCCTCCGGTCCTCCTCGTCGCTTCGATAAGGGTTATGGGCGATGGACTGTCGCTCCACGAGCCAGCTCCCCTCGACTCCGGCGAACACAGACTCGCGCCCAAAATACCGCTCAAGCACCTCGGCGACGGTCATCAGACGGGCGTCGGGCTCATGTTGACGCCCCTCCTTCATCGGGTAAGCCTCAACCAAGCCAGAGCTCTCATTGATTCGTAACCGCACGATCTCGTCCTCATCGGGGCGCATCGCGGCGAGCACGAGGGGCGAGTGTGTGGTCACCACAAACTGCATCCTGGGAAAGGCTGCCATGAGATCACGGATGAGGCTCACCTGAAGAGTCGGGTGAACGTAGAGGTCGATCTCGTCGATAAGCACAAGGCCGGTCATCTGGGTGGAGTCCTCGATCGAGTCATCCAGGAGCAAGGCGTGGCCGATGAGGTCCGCGACCCACGCCAAGGTGGACTGAAACCCGTGCGCCAAGGCTGACGTGGGGACGTCGATCGCGCTCTCGCCCATGCGCTGACGCCCAAACTCGCGGCTCATGCCAAAGACGCTGCCATTGCTGCGTATACCTTGCAGAACGATATTATTAAGTCCCGGAAGCAACCCGCGTGTGTTGCCCGCGAGTACCCTGTTCACGATCCTCGCGAACTTCCTCGCGAGCTCGTCCTGGCGATTGTTCAAGAAATATTGGAAGAAGCCCGGCCCGACAAGCACGGGGGCATCGGCGAACAGCGGAGACAAGCGGTCAACGGAGACGATGGATGGCGAGGTGTGACCGGGCTCAGGCAAGGGGCGGTTGACCCCGTAGGCTGCGACAAACAGACCCCTCGCGTTCGCGTGTCGCCGCACCGCCGTGAGGGGGTTCCGACCGAAGTGGGTCACGGTCGTCTCAGCACCATCTACCACCGCCGAGGTGCAGCCGAGCTCGACCTGTCCGGGGGCAAGCTCGACTGATGAACGAAGACTACAGTCGGCCCCACCGTTGCCACCAAGCACGTGTAGATCCGCGCTGGTCACGGTGAAGGTCGCCGAGGCCGACGCGGTGAACGCGGGCGTTGCCTCTTGCCCCACCTGCGCTCGCGGCGCCTCCTGAGCCCGCATCGCGACCCTGCCCGCCACCGTCGCCGCCGAGGGCCCCGCGAGCCGGCTGGCCTGGAGCTCACCCGCCGCCGTGAGCGCGATGGCTTGGAGGATGGTGGTCTTGCAGGTGCCGTTCTCGCCGATGATCACCGTCCAGGGCGCTCGCTCGGAGGGCGTGCCTGCGCGCACGACCGGCGGGAAGTCAATCGTGAGCGACTCGACTCGCTTGATGTGGCTTAGCGTGAGCTGCTCGATACGCATGGGGGCTCCTGCAGGAACAACCGCTCTAACCGAGGTCGTGGATTTTGGGCAGCGCCCGACCGGCCACAACCGCGCCAGCCGCCACTAGGCCTGCACCCCCACCCCCTCCACCGTCAACGCCGGCCGCGGCGACTCCTCGCCCCGCGCCGCACGCGCCACGGAGTGCGGCGCGAACTCCGCGAACGCGCGCTTGTAGTCGGCGAACGCGCCCCCCGCGCGCACGGCGTGCATCACCGCGAGGCCCGTCTGGGCGTCGCCCTGGGCCAACACCGTCTCCACCCAGGCCCAGCGCGCCGACGTCGCGCGCAGCTCCACCCGGCCTCGGCTGGGCTTAAACGCCGTCTCCAGGCGCTTGAGCCGGGACTCGACCACCTTCAGCCCCACGAAGCCATCATTGAGCATGGGCGTGTTGAGCTTAGGCACGAAGGGCGCCATGCCGATGGCGACGGGGTGGATCGCGCCGAGCTCTAAGGAGAAACGCACGAGCTCGTCGAGATCGGCGTCGGTCTCGCCGGGCACGCCGATCATCATGTAGACCTTGAGCACCTTGTAGCGGTGCTCTGCGGCCTGGCGGGCGCAGTCGATGAGGTGCTGCTCGGTGGTGCCTTTGGACATCTCCCGGCGTAGGCGCTGGCTCGCGGCGTCGGACGCCACGGTCAGCGTGCTGTAGCCGCCTTGGCGCAACAGCTCGGCGATGCGGGGCTTGCGGGCCACACGATCGGCGCGCAAGGAGCTGATGCCGACGCCTTTTCCGGCGGCGATCAGCGCCTCTAAGATGGGCACCAGCTCGGGGTGATCGGAGATCGCCGCGCCGACGAGGCCCACCCGGGGGGCGTAGTCGGGGACCAGGGAGAGCACGCGGTCGGCGGTGACCAGGCGCATCCCGCCGTTCGTGCTGCGGCGCATCACGCAGAAGGTGCACTGGCGATGGCAGCCGCGCTCCCCCTCCAGCAGAAACATGCTGGAGAGCTCGGCGTCGGGGGCGATGATGCGGCTGCGGGCGGGGAGCTCGGCGTCGGAGGCCTTGGCGATGGCCGGCAGGCGGTCGCCGTCGCGGTCGGGGAGGTAACCGCCGGGCAGGGCGGCCACGGCGGCGCGCAGGGCGTCTAAGCCGCCGGAGATCGCGGCCTCCACAGCGGGCACCACCGTCTCCTCGGCCTCGCCCAAGAGCATGGCGTCGACGAAGGGCGCGGCGGGGAGCGGGTTCGAGAAGGTGAGCGGGCCGCCGAGCAGCACCAGCGGGTCGTAGCCCGTGCGATCTTCGCGGCGGGCGGGGATGCCGGCTAGCTCGAAGGCCGTCAACATCCCGGCGAGCTCAAGCTCGTAGGCCAAAGACACGCCGATGATGGGGAACTCACGCAGCGGGGTCTGCGTCTCGTAGGTGCACAGGGGCAGGCGGGAGCGGCGCCAGGCCTCTACATCGTCGGGCAAAAACGCGCGCTCCACGGCGAAGCCGGCGCGGGTGAGCAGCTCGTGAATCCACTGGAAGCCCAAGGACGACATGCCCGCGCGGTACGGCGAGGGGTAGAGCAGGGCCACACGCGCTTGACCGGGGGTAAAGCCCGGCCCACGCTCGCGGGCGAGGCGCTCGACGATCGGCTCGTTGTGCTTCCAGGGCATAGACTTCCTGCGAGGGGGGATGTACAGGTTATGAAGGTTCGAGCCCGCGCGCCCGCGCCTGTGAGGATTCTCCCCCTATGCTGTCGTCCCTCGCCGTGCTGCTCCTGGGTCTAGCCCCCGCTGAGGCCGCAGAGTCCGTCTCGCTCCGTTACCTGCTCGCCGTCGATGGTGAGGTCATCGGGCACCGCGATCTCAAGATCAACTACCTGCCGTCT
The DNA here is from genome assembly GCA_023150775.1 of Myxococcota bacterium. GTDB lineage: Bacteria > Myxococcota_A > UBA796 > UBA796 > CAJQPC01 > JADKFE01. The sequence goes on along the minus strand of JAKLKE010000043.1, from coordinate 18,591 downwards.
GACTCCGGCGAGCTGCGCCTCATGGAGTCGTTCACCGAGCTGACCTTCTCCATCGCCGGGCAGCCCTACACCTACAAGCAGCGCCTCGGCGGCCTGGGTGGCGGCAACTTCAGCTCGGCGATCAGCGACAACGGCACCGGCCGCGAGGTGCAGGCCGTGCGCTCTAGCCTCGGCTGGACGGTCACCGTCGCTGAAGGCAAGACGGCGGAGGTCTACGCCTTGGGCCCCTCGGCGTTCGACCTCACCTCCCTCTCTCTGCACGATCCCGCCGTGGCCGAGAGCCTCGCTGGGCGCAGCTCGCTCAAGGTGCTCGTCGCCGAGACCGGCGGGGTGATGGAGGGCCCGCTTCGCCAGGCCGCCGACGTGCAGATCAAGCTCGGCGGGCAGATGATCACCTGCGACGAGTACGTCTGGAGCCTGCCTGAGGGTGAGGTCCGCCTGGACTACGGCCCTGACGGCCACCTGATGCGCTACACCACCCGGGTCGCGGGCAAGGTCATCACCGCGACGTTAGACCGCCCTCCCCCGCCGCGCACCTACGGCACGACCATGGACGGGCCGCTGATTCAGTCGAGCGTCGGCGAAGAGACGCTCTAAGCGCCCGAGTCCGCGCCGCTGATCGCCGCCTCAAGGGCCCGGCGTACCTCAACCCGCACCATCTTCTTGCGCCAGGGCGCGGGCCAGACATGCGTCGAGAGGGGGCTGAGCTGCTTGTAGGCGGCCTCGGCCACGGCCTCGACGCCGCCCGCCGCCCAGGCCTCGGCCACGCCGCTGACCTCCACCGGGCGCGGGCCTACGGAGGAGACGACGACGCGGGGGCCCCGATCGGGGTCAAAGGCCGCCGCCGTGAGCAAGAGCGGGTAGTCAATGCTGCCCCGGGCGCGGAGCTTGCGGTGCACCACGCGGCCCGCGGGCGGCGGGGGCAAGATCACGGCGGTGAGCAGCTCATC
>JAKLKE010000043.1:4224-17631 GCA_023150775.1 Myxococcota bacterium | reverse complement strand
CATCCGGGGCGCGGCGGATCCAGTCGCGGCCGTCGTCGCCATAGAGCGCGGCGACGGCCACCCGCCGGGCGCCTCGTGTAGAGACCAGCTCGACCTCGGCGTCATAGAGCAGGAGCCCCGGCGCGGTGTCGGCGGAGTGCGCGGCGTAGCAGCCCTTTCCTTTGGGCGCGACGTGGCAGATCGCCCCCTCGGGCGCGCTGTGGCACTTCAAGCAGCCGCCGAGCGCCCCCCGCCAGAAGCTCGACTGGTTGTACCAGGCGCAGCGGGTGTCGAGCATGAGGTTGCCGCCCAAGGTGCCCATGGCCTGAATCGTCGACGTGGCGATGGTGCGGGTGGCGGCGGCGAGGGCCGGGTAGAGGCCCAACACCCGCACATCTCGGCCCACGGCGCGCAGGGTGACCCCCGCGCCGATGCGTAAGCCGCCCGCCTCGGTGACGGCGATCTCTTGAAGCGCCGAGACCCCACCCAGACGGATCAACGTCGGCGGGGCGAAGAGACCGTACTTCATCGAGGGCAGGAGATCCGTGCCCCCAGCGATGAGCCGGGCCTGGGGGTGGTCCGTCATCATCTGCGTCGCGTCGGAGACCAGACGCGGCGAGAGCACAGAGAAGGTCGGCAGCGGCAGCATGGCTCAGGCTCCTTCTTCGACGGCGGCGGCGGCGCGGCTCGCCTCACGGTCGCGGCGCTCGATGGCCTTGAGCACACGGTCGGGGGTGAACGGCGCCTCGTTCATCCACACGCCGCAGGCGTCAAAGATGGCGTTGGCGATGGCGGGCACCGTGGAGAGCTGGGGGCCCTCCCCGGCCTCTTTGGCGCCGAAGGGGCCCTCTTTGTCGTTGGACTCGACGATGATCGTGATGATCTCCGGCGTCTCAAACACCGTGGGGATCTTGTACTCCAAGATCGACGGCGCCCGGTGCAGACCGTGTTTGGTGTAGCTCTGCTCCTCGGCGAGGGCCTCGCCCACGCCCATGTACACGCAGCCCTCGATCTGGCCCTCGACAATCGTCGGGTTCAGAGCTTTGCCGCAGTCGTGCGCCGCCCAGATACGCTCCACGGTGACGAAGCCCGTCTCGGGGTCTACGGCCACCTCGGCCACCTGGGCGGTGAAGGAGTAGGCCGGAGACGGCCCGACGGACTGTCGGCGGAAGCGGCTGCCGATCTTCGGGGGTTTGTAGTGCCCCACAAACCCTAAGGTGCCATGGCGCTCTTCAGCGAGCTGCACGGCCTCGGCGAAGTCCAGCGCCTTCTCCGGCGCCGAGGCGCGGAAGACCTTCCCGTCTGCCATCACCACGTCGTCGCCGCCCAGCTTCTCCGCCGCCGCCGCCCGCATCACCGCGTAGAGCTGATCGGCCGCCATCTTGGCGGCGTTGCCCGCGAAGAAGGTCACCCGGGACGAGTACGAGCCCAGATCTACGGGGGTGAGCCCGGTGTCGGCCTCCAACACCACACAGTCGGTCTCGGGGATGCCCAGACGCCCGGCGACGATGGCAGCGAGCATGTGGTTCGAGCCCTGGCCGATGTCGGCGGTGCCCGAGAGGATCGACACGCGGCCCGAGCGGTCGGCGCAGATCTGCACGGCGCTCTGGGGCATCTCGGACTGCACGATGGGGTGCAGCGCCCCACACATATAGGCCGAGGTGGCCAGGCCGATGCCCCGGTTGGGGCCGAGCTTGCCGCGCTTCTCCAAGTAGCCCGAGGCGGCGAGCACCTTGTCAACACACTCCTTGAGCGCGACGGAGGTGATGCGCAGGCCGTTGGAGGTCTCGGTGTCGGGCTCGACGGTGTTCTTGAGGCGTAAGGCGTCGGGGCTCATGCCGATGGCGTTCGCGAGCTTGTCGAGGTGGAGCTCTAAGGCGAAGCGCGGCTGAATCGCGCCGTGCCCCCGCTTGGGGCCGCAGGGCGGGTGGTTTGTATAGCAGCGGTGGCTCTCAAACTGCCAATGATCGAGCTTGTACGGCAGGGGCAAGAACACGCCGAAGTAGTACGCCGTGACCACGCCGTAGCTGGCATAGGCCCCGCCCGCCGCCCAGGCCTTAAAGTCGGCGGCGGTGATGCGTCCGTCTTTGGTGACGCCCATCTTGAGCGTCATCCGTGTGGGGTGGCGGCCGCGGTGGGCGTAGAACACCTCCTCACGGTCGAGGATAAACTTCACCGGGCGCCCGGTCTTACGCGCCAAGGCCGCCGCGCACAGCTCGTTGGCGAAGGGGTCGGACTTGCCGCCATAACCCGCGCCGACATCGGGCTTGATCACCCGCACGTCTTGTTCACGCATCCCCAGCACCTTGGACACGATGCGGTGCAGGTAATGGGGGATCTGTGTAGACGACCAGAGGGTGAGCTTGCCGTCTGGGTGGGGTTGGGCCAGGGCGACCTGGGTCTCCAAGGGCACATGGGTCGAGCCGGGGTAGTCATAGCTCGACTCAATGATCACATCAGCCTCGGCGAACCCGGCGGCGGGGTCACCGTATTTCTGGAACACCCGGCGTAAGACGTTTGTGTCCCCTTTGCGGCGGCGCTCGTCGTGTAACAGAGGTTTGTCGGGGTTCAGCGCGTCCTCGATGGTGAACACGCCCTCTAGGGGCTCGTACTCCACACGGATGAGCGCGGCGGCGCGGCGGGCCGTCTCTTGATCCACAGCGGCCACGGCGGCGACCTCGTCGCCGATGAACAAGACCTTGCCCACCGCCAAGGCGTGCTCGTCTTGGGCGACGGGGATGACGCCGTAGGGTGTGGGGAGGTCGGCCCCGGTGAGCACGGCGTAGACCCCGGGCAGGGCCAAGGCGGCGCTCACGTCGATGCTCAGGATGCGGGCGTGGGCGTGGGGCGAGCGGTTGAAGGCCCCGTGCAGCATCCCGGGCAAGCTGAGGTCGTCAGTGAAGCGGGCAGCGCCGGTGATCTTGGGCAAGCCGTCGATCTTGCCGCCGCGACGGCCGACAGGCGAATCAGGCTCGCTCACGCGGACCTCCCGTTCATGCGCTCGCGGGCCTGGCGGGCGGCGGCGAGGATCTTCGTGTAGCCCGTGCAGCGGCAGATGTTGGCGCCGAGCACCTCGTTCAGCTCCGCGTCGGAAGGGTCGGGCCGCTCGTCAAACAGGGCCTTGAGCGCCATGACGAAGCCCGGCGTGCAGTACCCACACTGGGCGGCGACCTGCTCATGAAACGCGGCCTGGATGGGGTGTAAGGCGCCGCCGACGGCCACACCCTCCACCGTGAGCAGCTCCGCGTCTTGGGCCTCGGCGGCCAAGGTGATGCAGGAGAGCCGGGGCGCGCCGTTCACGAGCACCGTACACGCGCCGCAGTCGCCGACGTCGCAGCCGTGCTTCGAGCCGGTGAGGCCGAGGTCTTGGCGTAAGAGGTTGAGCAGCGTGCGGTTCGCCGGGATCAACAGGCGCTTGCGGTCGCCGTTGACCCTCAGCGTGAGGACCAGATCGTCATCGGGCTCGGTGGGCATGGCCGCCACTATAACCAATGGCTTCGGGGGCGGTCAGACGCGCTGGGCGCCTCGGGCGCGGCGCAGGCGATCGGACTCGCTCTCAGCGCGGCGGGCGGCGCGCACCTCGTCCTCTAAGCGGCGCAGAGCCTCTCCGGCGGCGGAGACGCGGTCTTGCTCGCCGAGCAGCTCTTGGCGGGCTTTGCGGGCGGCGCCGCCGATGTCGAGGAGGCGCGCCGCCGTGGCCGTGAGCTTGGACTCCCAGCGGGCGTGCTCCTCTAAGGTGGCCTCGCGGTCGGCCTTGGCGGCGAGGAGCTCTGGGCGCTCCGTGGGGTCGGGGCGCTGGCCGGCCTGCTCCATCGTCTCCAAACGGCGGATGCGGGCCTCGATCTGGGCGAGGTCTTGGGCGATGGCCTCGGGGCGCAGCTCTTTGAGGCGACCGTCGAGGCGATCGGCCTCGGCGGCCAAGTCTGCGGCCTCGGCGCGCAGCTCGACGACGGTGCGGCGTAGGTCGGCCTCGGCGGGGGTGGGCAGCTCGGCCTGGCCGATCGCCAGCTCCAAGGCGCCGAGGGACTCCTCGACCCGGGCGAGGAGCTGACCGCCGCGGGTCTTGGGCGCGGGCGGCGCGACCACCGGGGCGGCGACGTTCTGCGGCGCCGGGGCGACGGCGGGCGCGGCGTCTATCACACGCTCCACACGCACCTGGGGCCGGTTCGCGAGCAGCTCAGGCAGGCGATCGGGGGTGACGTGGGCGCGGAGGTCTCGGCCATAGGCCAAGGGCACCTTGTCGGCGTTGCGCCCGGCGTTGGAGGCGGTCACCGAGACCACCACGGTGATGAGGATCATCACCGGCAGCGCCGCCATCGCCGAGCCGAAGGTGAGCCCGACGGCGATGGCCCACAGCACCCACATCGGCCCGATGAGGTTGGGCAAGGACCGCATCACGCGGTTCACCCGACCGTCCTCGTCGTCGGCCCGGCGGCGTTTTTTCGTGGTGAAACCCCGGCTCTCGGCCAAGGCGGCGAGGTTATCGACGGTGTCTTCGCTCACGCCGGAGACGAGGCGGAAGCGGCGCTGGTCGAGCACGGGGCTCACCAACAAGGCGTCTACGGGAAGCCCCGCCCGCAGCGCGACCCCCCGGGCGAGGTGCTCGGCGTCGGTGAGCTCCGTCGACTCCGCCGTCCACTCGTCAGGGAGCTTGGGCAGGCCGAGCTGCACCACGACCTTGTTGATCGCCTCGGCGGCGTAGCGCGCGCTCGTCTTGCCCGCCCGGACGCTGCGCCGGGCTTGCCGGCGGCTGGCCTGGCTGGAGTGGCGCAGCTCTAGCTCAAAGCGGCCCTCGGGCAGGGCCAGCGGCGCGGGCTCGAAGGTGACGCTCGTCTGGGGTGGCGGTGGCGGCGGCGGCGGCTCGTCTTTGGGGGACGCGCGGCGGGCCCGGGGCGGGGCGGCGACACGCCCACGAAGGGCCTCGGCGACCTCAGCCGCGCCTTGGGGGCGCTCTTCAGGCGAGAGGCGCAGAAGCGCGTGGATGATGGCGCAGAGGTCGTCCGGCAGCTCCGGGCGCAGGCTCGCGAGGGGCTCGACCTCGCCGGAGAGCTGGCGTTTGAGCACGGCGGCGGCGTTCGGCCCGGCGAAGGGCGCCCGGCCCGAGGCGGCGTAATACAGCACCGTGCCCAAGGAGTAGAGGTCGCTGCGGGGGTCGGCGCGCTCGCCGTCGTAGACCTCGGGGGCGGCGTGCCCGGCGGTGCCCAAGGCCCCAGTGTGCCGGGTGGACTGCCATTGTTCGAGCCGGGCGAGGCCAAAGTCGGTGAGGGTCGCTACGCCCTCGTCGTCGATCATCACGTTCGCCGGGGTGATGTCGCGGTGCAGCACCCCGGCGCGGTGGGCGGCGGCGAGCACGTCGGCCAGCCGGGCGCCGATGGCCCGCAGCGCCGTCCCGCCGATGGGGCCCTCCGCCGCGACCCGCTCGGCGAGGGTGCGGCCGGGGTGGTACGGCATCGACAAGGCGAGGTGCCCGTCGAGCTCGTGCAGCTCTTGGGCGAGCAGCGCGCCCTCATGTTTGATGAGCCCCGCCGTCATCACCTCCCGGCGCAGGCGCTCTCGGGTGGAGGCGTCGCCGACGAGGTGGGCGTGGAGGATCTTGAGCGCCACCCGGGCACCGCGCACCCGATCTTCAGCGAGCCAGACCGTCGCCATGCCCCCACGGCCCAGCTCACCGATGAGCGTGAACCGCTCACCGAGCACCGCGCCCCGGGCCAAGGCGCTCAACGGCGCACCGGAGGCACCCGAGCCGATCTTGTCTGACGCGCCGCTTCAGTCACTGAGCACTTCCCTCCCCTGCTCCCTATTGTGGGCGACGGCCCCCTGGCAAACGATCACCCACCCGACGGCGCGTTGATGCGCGCGGCCACCTCGGCCACGTCCCAGGAGTTGTCGCTCCCGCGCCACAAGAGGCGGCCGTCGGCGTCGAGCAGGAGGATGTGCAGGCTGTGGAGGATGTCGCCTTGGCTCTCGACCCGGCTGGCCCCGGCGCGTAACAACAGCGTCTTGAGCGCGTCGAGCTCTACGCGGGCGAAGGTCCACTGGGCGGGGTTCGCGCCGCGCTCGGCGCCATAAGCCTTGAGCACCTCCAGGGAGTCCCGGGCGGGGTCGAGGGTGACGCTCACGATGCGGGCCTGGCCGAGCTGGCCTTGAAGCTCCTTGAGCTTGCTCGCCAACAAGGGGCAGGCCTCGGGCATGGGGCAAGAGGTGAACAAGAAGGTGAGCACCGTGGGCACCCCCTGGCCCGCGCCGAGCTGCACCGGGCCGTCTACGCCGGGCAGGGTGAGCGCCGGGAGCTGCTCTCCTTCGGCGAGCGCGATCACCGCGTCGGGGGCCAAAGCCAAGGGCTCCTCGTGGCCGGTGACCTTGGCGCCGATGATCCGCAGCGTGCCGTCTTCAGCGGTCATGAGGTTCGCCTGGACAAGATCGCCGGGGCGAAGCTGCCGGGCGAGGTTGGGATCGACGACGAAGGTGGTGTCACCCTCCTCCAGGGCGCCGGGCACGGGGCCGTGCTCCAGGCGCACGCTGCGCTCGCCGACGTCCCGCACCACGCCGTTGACGGGGTAGGTGTCTCCGGCGACGAAGTTACAGCCCACCAAGGTCAGCATGGCGATGAGCCCACGCATCAGAGACACCTCCTGAGGTTGGCAAGCCTATTCACCGCGGCGCGTCGCGTCGACGGGGCGTCGTGTCGCGGGTAAACTCCCCGAATGCCTGAGTCTCCCGAGACCCCCGCCTCTTTGCCACGACGCGCCCTGAGACGCGCTGGCAAAGCCGCGCTCAAGGCCCTGGGCGGCGCGGTGTACTACGCGATCTACCGCGAGCTGCCGAACCCCAACGATCCCGACCCCTACTGGCGAGAGATGCACCCCGACCAAGACAAAGGCACGGGGCGCGACGGTGGGGACTTTGAGCCCCCGCCGGGGATCTGAGGTCAACGCCGATGTTCGCCTCGTCTCTGTGGATCGTGCTCAACGCCGCCTTCGCCCAAGATCCTGGGCCGCTCGTCGGCGACCTCTTGGGGCCGATGCCCCCGGCCACGACGCTCCGCGACGTCGATGTTCACCCCGAGTACATCCGGCTCAGCTTCACCACCGACCGCGACTTCATCGTTGAGCTGACCCCGCGCCGCGACGGCGCCTCGCCGGTGTGCAGCGGCGGCGGCGCCGATCTGTACGTGCGCCTCGACCTCAACACCGATCAAGAGAGCTTCGACTGGGAGCCCCTGCCGCCCATCGTCGATCAGCTCTGCGCCCGGATGGTGGACCACCCGCCGCGTTTCCCCGTCTCAGAGAAGGTGCAGGCCCCCACCGCGCCGCCCCAGGGCCTTGAGCGGCCAAAGCTGCCGTTTCGACCGATCCACCTCGTCGTCGTGGCCTGGGCCGTGGCGGCCCTCGCCGCCTTGCCGCGGGCGCCTTGGGCCTGGGGCCTGGGACTCGTCGGCCTGTTGATCCGCCTGGGGCTCTCTCCGCGCTGGATCCTCGTCGGCGGCGACGCGGCCTATGAGCGCCTGCTCGACGCGAAGGGGCGCGGCGAGACAAACCCCTACTACGGCTCGGGCTGGGCGGGGGTGATGGGCCTCGTGCACACGCTCCTCGGCGAGCCCAAGACGACGGACTGGGTTCACCTCACGAACCTCGGCTTCTCGGCCCTGACCGTCGTGGCGCTCGTGGGGCTGATCTCGGCCCTGGGCGGGAGCCCCCTCGCCGCGGGCCTCGCCGGGCTCGCCTTGGCCGCGGCGCCCTTGCCGGTGCGTCTGGCGGCCACGGAGACGGACTTTGTGCTCGTCGGGCTGGTGCAGGTGCTGGCGCTCTATGGCGCGGCGCGTGGGGATCGACGCGGGGCGCTCCTCGCCGCGCTCTCCGTGGGCCTCTCCGTTCACCTGAGGCCTCTGGGCGGCGCCTTCGCGCTCTTGCCCCTGGGGATGCTCGCCTGGCGGCGCTCGGCCTGGGCCGTCGCCCTGGGCCTGGGGCTCTGCGCCTGGCGCGCGGCGGAGCTCCTGCCGCTCGTGCGGGAGGGCAGCGGCGTGGGGGTCATCCCCTTCGGAAGGCTCCTGGACCCCGACTTCTGGGTCAAGCGCCTCAACCCCTTGGGCCGGGAGCCAGCGCTGCATCTGAGCCCCTTGTGGTCCCCGCTGGCGTTCCCGCTCCTCGCCATCGCCGCCGTGCAGCTCTCCAAGCCCGAGACCCGCCGCGCCTGGCTGTGGCCCTTGAGCCTGGGCATCGTGCTCAGCGAGCTGCCGTACCTGGCGAAGACCTCCCCCTTCGGCGATCCCCTGCGCTTTTTGCTCCCGGCGACGGCGCTGTGGGCGGGGCTCGCCGGGTTTGGCGCGGCCTTGGCCTTTGAGCGCGGCGGGACGAGGCCCCGGGCGCTCTTGGTCGTCGCCGCCTTGAGCTTCTTGCCTCCTTGGCTTCGGGGCCAGCCGCGCTGGGCGTGGCAGGTCGAGCACCTGGCCCTGGTCGAGGCCACCCGCCTCGCGCCCGCCGGGGAAGAGGTGCTCTTTGACCCGGCCTTTGACGAGAACGGCAAGATCCGCCTCTGGCTCAACACCCGGGGCGAGGCCCGGTGGCGGCCCTGGGCCGTGGGCGAGACCCCGGCCGAGGGCACGCTCGTTTACCTCGGCAGCGCCGATCACCACCGGCGTCTGGAGGGCGGCGGCGCCGGGCCGAGCCTCGCCCAAGGCTGCGCGCTGACGCCGTTGACGACGAGGGCGCTGCCCCCGGAGACCGACGGCTGGATTCAGCTTGGCGACGCGCCGATCCCCGTCGGGCTCTACCGCGTCGGCGCCTGCGGCGAGGGCTCAGGATCCCCAAACCCCTGACGCCGATCCGCCTCCCGTCGGGATCTGCGCGAAGTGGGGAGCGAGGCCTGAGCGCGCCCGCCAAGCCGGACAAATTTTGGCGTTTCTTCAGGCGAGAATGATCCGAACCGATGAGGCGCGTTGTCCTCTGAGGTGAACGGAGGTGCCCCCATGTCTGATTGGAGAGATCGTCTGCTGCGCTGGCTCGACGGGCTGCTCTTTCTCCCTGAGCCAGAGCCCGCCCGCGTTGAGGCCCGGCGGCCTCGTCGATGAACCCCGTCTCGCGCGCTCGCGGACGGGTGGCGCGGGTGACCGCCGCCCCCCACGATCCGCCCCTGCCCCGCCACTTTCACCGCATCGAGGCCCGCGCAGGGGTCGTGTACTGCCTGAGCCCCTTGGCCCCCGCTGAGCTCGTCTTGGCCGGGGGGCTCCCCCGCGAGGCCATCCTCGGCGTCACCGACCGCGACGTCGGCGACTGGGCCTGGGGGCTTCGACCAAACCAGCTCTTCGTAGACCTCATCAACCGCCTGCTCACCGAGCACGCGGAGCTTGAGCCGACGCTCACCCAGGCCGCCTTGGCCCTGCGGGTGGGCGTCCTGGAGCTCTGGGATGGCCGCGTCGGCTTCTCCCAGCGCGGCGAAGAGGATCTGCTGGGCTGCTTTCAGGTGCGAGAGGGTCGGCTCTTGCCGCGCTCGTTCAACCCCAACCGGGGCTACGCCTTGGTGACCGAGCGTGGCGCCCCGCGCCTGCCCGCGCGGCTGCAGGCGGCCTTGCTCGCCGAGCTGCGGACGCTGCGGGTCTTGTGGCCGGGGCCCCCGACGACGCTCTGAAGGGTCGGGCGTCCTCTGCGCGGCGTCGGGTGTCCCCCGGCGTCGCGCTCAGGCCTCTGGGGCGTCGGGGTCGGTGCCGTGGTGCACGTTCACGATGTTGAGCTGCTCCACGGCGATGCGCACCTGGCCGCTGAGGCGGCGGCGCTCAAAGAGCCGCGCCGCGCCCTCCACCCCCGCCTGGGCCACCTGCTCCCGGGCGCGGAAGAGGTGCAGGGTGAGCAGGCCGGGCTCCAACGACAACATCCGCGAGAGCTCATCGGCGTAGCGCCAGCCCAGCTCAGCGGGGCGCACCCCCGCGGCGACGTCCTCCAGCCGCGCCCGGGCCAAGGCCAAGGTGACGAGGTGGTGCACCCGCGAGCTGAGCACGATGGCCCCGCCCCGGTGTTTGACCTCAACATCGACGTGCTCTTGGTCTTGGCTCACGCGCAGGGTGAGGGCGATGGTCTCTAAGCGGGGGCGCAGAGAGGTGTCCCAGGTGGTCGGGAGCTCGGCGCTGCGGGGCGCCACGGGCAAGATGAGGCGCCAGGGCTCGTCGCCGAGGAGGAGCCGCTGGTCGTGCTCCGCCTCGGACTCTAGGCCCTCTTGCTCGACGATCCAGCGCCCGTCGCTGCCCTCGTAGACGATGGCGAGCATCCCCTCAGCGCTGGGGAGGCTGAGGATCTCGGCCTCAGACACCCGGAGGAGCTGGTCGGTCTCTCTCGCCGCCGCGGCGCCGGGGGGGCCGTCGTGGGCGAGCACGAAGCCGCGCTGGGGGCCAAAGCGGACGCTCACGCCGGAGCTGAGCGCGCGACCTCGGCCGCTCTCTAAGCGCTCGCCGTCTACATAGGTGCCGTTTCGGCTGCCCAGATCGCGGAGCTGCCACTCCTTGCCCGTCCAGCGTAAAGCGGCGTGCTCCGCGCTGATCTGGCGATCGTCGATGCGAACGGCGCAGTGGGCGGCGCGGCCGATGAGCGTGCGCGCGCCGAGGGCGATCAGGGCGTGGTCGTCGTCGGATCGGAGAATTCCCATAGGCCGGAGCGTAGCACGGCACGACCCTCTGAGGCCCCCGACGGGCCCTCTGACGGCGCCAGAACCAATCAAAGTCCGGGCGAGAAGCGACGAAATCAATTGAAACCGAGGCCGGTGAGCGCCTGATCTATGCTTCGCCAGGGTCGCGCGGGGCGTGACCCCACGACCCCCCACGGAGAATGACTCATGTCCGGCAACACCTACGCGGTCCTGATCGGCGTCAACGAGTACCCCAAGCTCGGGGCGAGCGCCTCGCTCAAGGGCTCCTGCAACGACATGCGCCACTGGCTGCGCTTCGCCCGGGTGAGCCTCGGGGTGCCGGGTGAGCAGGTTCAGCTCCTCACCCACCCGGCACTGGAGCACGACGATGTGCGCCTGCCCAAGGGCCACGAGCACGGCGCGAGCGCGGAGGAGGCCAACGCGGCGATTGACGCCCTCATCCGTTGGTTGCAGGAGAACCCCACGGGCACGGGGCTCATCGTGTACTCCGGCCACGGCGGCCACATCAACCCCGGCGACGACCCCAACGCCACGGACTTTGACGGCGACCGCCTCGCCTTGGGCTTGAGCGACGCGGAGATCACCGACGGCACCCTGCGCGGCGCGATCGTGGTGCAGCAGCTTGACCTGCGCCTCGCGGCCTTGGGCCTGAACGAGCGCGTGACCTTGGTGATCGACGCCTGCTACGGCGACCTCAACGTGCAGCGTTTTGACCAAACGCTGATCTCCGCCGAGCCCCAGCCCGGCGCCGGGACCGGCCTACGGGTGCTGCTCTCCACCGCCGTCGGCGCGGTGAGCTACGAGGCCTACATCGCCGGTCAGTGGCAGAGCGCCTACTCCTTCGCGCTGCTCACCCTGCTCAGCCAGTGGGGCAACGCCCAGGTCGGCGGCGTTCACATCGTCAAGGCGAGCCACCGCGAGCTGACCTTCCGGGCGCGTGAGCTGCTCAACGTGCTCGGCTACACCGACCAGGCCCCGGCCTTCGCGGGGGCGGCGCGGGCGCTGGACGCCCCGTTCAACAACCCCTCGATTCAGGAGGTGCCGGTGAGGCCGTCCTGGGTGCCGGACGGCAACCGGCGGATCAAGGAGCTGGGCTCCGATGCCGGAGATCTCGGCGTCTGGACCCTCAAGACCGGCAACACCATCCTCGCCACGGGGCTGGTGAACAACTCGGGCAGCGCCGTGAGCTTCAACGGCGGCGGCTCGACCATTCAGACGGGCACGGCGATGTGGTACTTCCGCAGCACCGCGGCGCCGACGCAGTTTGGCAGCCTCACCATGGAGTGGCTGACCCAGACCGCGAGCGGCGGCTCGATCTCTTGGAACGTGCCGGCAAACCTCAGCTACGTCGAGACCGAGTCCTACACTCCGACGATGACGACCATCACCACGTCGCCGCCGGGCGCCTCCTACGGCGCCTTCAGCGTCGAGGACGCGAACAACAGCGCGAAGAGCATGTGGGTGTCGGTCGAGGTGACCTCCAACGGCGCGGGAAGCTACAAGGTCAACAAGCTCTCGTTCACCGCGACGAGCAGCGCCGCGCCGTACAAGGTCACCCCCCTGCCCCCGCCCGGGGCGAGCTCGGGGAGCTGGACGAAGAACCAGTCCAACATCCCCTTCACCCCCGGCGTGACCTACTCCTCGAACACGCTGGGCTGAGGCACGGGCCAAACGACGCGCAGCCCGGTCGAGTCAAAGCGACGCTCCATCGCGTTGCCGAACCGGGTGGCGAGGCGTTGGGTGACGGGGGGGGATCCGTAGAACCCCCCTCGCGCAGCGCGATGGGTGCCCTTGTCGGGGGTGTCCACCACACGACCTTCGCGGATCGGCCCACGCACGGACCACCAGTTTCGGCACCATGAGCGGGCGTTTCCTGCTAGGCCCCGCACACAATACGGGCTCTCGTCCGCTGTGAACGCACCGATCGGGAGTAAGCCGGGCGGGCTAGGAACCGAGTTCACCACCCGTGACCATCGAGGCTCTATTTGCAGGCCCCATGGCGTGAATCGCCCATCCACGCCGCGCCCCGCTTTCTCAAGCTCAAGCTCGTTCGGCAATTGGCCACCCAGCCATTCAGCCGCTCTAGAGGCCGCAGTCCAGGGGATCGCCGTCACAGGATGATTGCACTCCTCCGGGCGGCTGAGCGCCACCCGATCCCCGATACGCACAAGATACTGGTCCTTTAGGCTGACCCAAGGCCAACAATCCTCCACCCCCGCCTCATCCCCCACGGCGATGAGCGCCTCCAGAAAATTCGCGTACTCCCCCAAGGTCACCGGGAAACGCCCCAGAACGAAGCCATCGACCCACACCCGCTGCCGGGGCAGGCTGTCGGCGGCGAAGGCGTCTCCGCCGACGATGCAGTAGCCCGGTGGGATGTAGACCTGGTCGTCGCGGAGCTGTCCGGGCTCGGGGATCACGACGAGCGCGGGCTCGCCGCCCTCGGGGGGCACGCCGTCCCAGCGCCCGGCGCGCTCCATGAGCACGGGGTAACGAACGGTGACACCGTCAGCCTCTAGGGTGACCAGCCACGATCCCCGGGGCACGGTCACCTCTCGCAGGGGCGTCACGCCCAAGGCTCGTTCAGGCTCCGCCACCAGGCGCCGACCCCGCTCAACATAGCGGTGCAGCCAGGCGACGGCGGGCCGGGACGTGCGGATGGACAAGGCGCCGTCGCCCTTCAAGAACGCGGCGTGTCGTCCACGATCGTGGGCGGCGAGCAGGAGCTCCGCCCGCTGGGTCGCCAAGGGGTCGAGCTGGCGATCGGCGCGCTCTAGCTCATCGCGGTAGTGGTCG
>JAKLKE010000043.1:0-4214 GCA_023150775.1 Myxococcota bacterium | reverse complement strand
CGACCTCACGTAAGGTCACCTCGGACTCGATGGCGGCGGCGCGGTCCTGCATCTCCCAGATGGGCTGCTTGGACTCGACGGGCTCATCGGCGCTCAAGGACTCCAAGAGGGAGGCCGCGTGCGCCCGGAGCGCCTCGGACTCGCGCTGGAGCTTGAGGATCCCCGGGCGTTTGGCCTCGGCGCGGCGGGTGAGCGCGAGGGCCTCGGCGCGGCGCAACGAGCCGTCGAGCCACAACGAGAGCGCCTCGGCCATCGCCCCGGCGTCGGGGTAACGGTGGATGGGGTCGGGCATCAGCGCTCGACCGCAGATCTGGCGCAGCTCGGGCGGAAGCTCAGCGCGCTCGATGGCCTCGGGCCAGCGCGGCGGGTCGGAGACGAGGCGGCGCCAGATGAGCTTGGGATCGCCCTCCAGAGGGCCACGACCGCAGAGCACGCTGTGCAGCACCGCCCCCAGGCCGTAGACGTCCGAGGCCGGCCCCATCAGCTCGTGCTGGCCCCGGGCCTGCTCCGGCGCCATAAACGCCGGAGTGCCCAAGACCGCGCCGCCGAGGGTGATCTCCGCGCTCTCCCAGACCTGCGCCCCGACGAAAGGCGGCAGCTCCGGCGAGCCGATCCATCGCGCGAGCCCCCAGTCCATCACCCGCACCTCACCGAAGCGTCCGACCATGAGGTTCGCGGGCTTGAGGTCGCGGTGCAGCACCCCGCGGCTGTGGGCGTAGCCGACGGCGTCGCAGACGCTGCGCACCAGGGTGACGAGGCGGTGAATCACCTCCGGGCCGACCGCCGGGCCGGTGATCATCTCGCCGAGGGTCTGCCCCTCCACCAAGGTCATCGTGAACCACAGCCGGCCGTCGTGGAGCTCGCCACGGTCCATCACCGAGACCACGCCGGGGTGCTGCAGCCGCGCCGTCGTCGCGATCTCCCCCAGAAACCGCGCCCGGGCGGCGGCGCTCTCCAGGAGCTCCCAGCCGAGCACCTTCATCGCCACGGGCACCCGCAGCTTGTGATCCCAGACCCGGCGCACCTCGCCCATGCCGCCCCGGGCGATGAGCCCGAGGGCGTGGTACCGCGCCTCGGGCGACTCCAAGGCGGCGACGGGGGTGGGCTCCCCGTCTGGGGACCAGGTGGTCTCGTCGTGCATGTTGAATGCTACAGCGCGGAGGATCCTCGGTCAAGGGCGAGGAGATCCCGTGCTTTTGATGGCCCGGGTGGCGGTGGGGGCCGCGCTGGGTGAGACTACGCCGCTCAACACCCGCTCTGGAGATGTCGATGTCGAGTCCGGTCCCCCTTCGTTGTGATTGTGGCGCTGTTGCCGGGGAGATCGCCGTGAGCCCCGGCGCAGGCAACCACTGCGTGTGTTTCTGCGACGACTGCCAAGCCTTCGCCGCCGCCTTGGGCCGCGAGGACGTGCTCGACGCCTGGGGCGGCACCGACATCTATCAGACCGCGCCTGCGCATCTGCGCATCACCCAAGGCCAAGACCAGCTCCGCGCTCTGCGCCTCAACCCCAAGGGCCTGATGCGCTGGTACACCGCCTGCTGCAAGACCCCCGTGGGCAACATGATGTCGACGCCCCGCTCCCCCTTCATCGGCGTCATCAGCCGCTTCATCGCTCTGGACGCCGAGGCCCGCGACCGCGCCGTCGGCCCGGTGACCTCGTGGGTGCTGGGCCGCTTCGCCAAAGGCGGCTGCCCGCCTCACGCGCACCCCAAGGTGCCGCTCTCGGCGATGCCCGGCATCGCCAAGCTGCTGCTGCGCAACCTCATCACCGGCGGCCACAGCCCCTCCCCCTTCGTCGTCGATGGCGCCTGGCTCGTGGAGCCCGAGCTGCTGAGCCCCGAGGCTCGGGCGAAGCTCAGCCCAAGCTGACGCCGCGCCTACCCCAGCGCCTCTCCCCGGCTGCGCCCGCGCGGGGCCGCGCCGAGGTGCCGCCGATACGCGCGACGAAACGCCGCGGCGTCGGCGTACCCGACCTGCTCGGCGACGTCCTCCACCGAGGCGCGGGTGGTCTCTAGCAGGTGCGCGGCGTGGGCGACGCGGATGCGCTGCACAAAACGGAGCGGCGTCAGCCCGACGCTGCTCTGCACGCGCCGGGCGAGGGTGCGCGGGGACATGCCCGCCGCCCGCGCCAGCTCATCGAGGCCAATCTGCCGTCCGAGGTTGGCGACGACGAGCTCCTCCACACGCTTGAGCGCGGGGTCATAGGTCGAGAGGTGGTCGAGCACCATGTATCGGCCCTGGGTGGAGCGCTCGTCGAGCACGAGGTAACGCGCGGCGAGGTGGCCGACCGCCGGGGACGCCACCCGCGAGACCACGGCCAGCACGAGGTCCGCGTGGGCGAAGGCCGCCCCGGCGGTGAGGGTGGCGCCGCTCTCTACGAGCATCCGGTCTGCGCGCAGCTCCACCTTCGGAAACCGTCGTTTGAACGCTGAGATCAGCCACCACGTCGTCGTCGCGCTCCCCCCGTCGAGCAGGCCCGCCGCCCCCAGCAAAAACGTCGCCGAACAAGACGCGGCCACCACGGCGCCCCGGGCGTGGGCGGACTGCAGACCGGCCATGACCCGCCCCACGTCGGGCCGCGCCAGCGCCCGGTCCACGGCGCCGAGGGTCGGGGTGAACACGCCAGGAACGACGACGACGTCACCCGGGCCCAAGGCCTCGGGATCAAGGGCGCCGTCGATGGCCACGGGGCGGCCCAAGAGCGAGGTGGCCGGCCCTCCGTCTGCGGAGACGACGCGCTGGGTGAGCGCGCGGGTTGAGCAGGGGCTCGGGGCGAGCCCGGCGCGGACGAGGCGCTGGGCGGCGCCTACGATGTCGAGGCCGAGGCCGAGGGCCCCCTCCAGCACATCATTCAGCGCCACATGGACGATCATGGCGGCGACCTCCGCGCTGGCCAGGGCTTCAACGCCCTCAGCTCGTGACGAGCATACGCGGCTTCAGGAGGCCTGGCAAGAATGGACCGATCATCGTCAATCTGGCCAATGGTCCTCTCACGGCGGCGCCCCTACACTGTCCCCCATGCACGACGACCCCCTCGACGACTTCACCCGCCGCCCCATCACCCTACAAGCGGCCGAGCGCGCCGTGTACGTCACCGCCCCGGAGGGCGACGGCGTCTTCCCCGCGGTGATCGTGCTCGCCGAGCTCCCCGGCATCAGCCCCCACGTCGCGCGCTTCGCCCGCTGGGTGCGGGACGCGGGGTTCAGCGTCTACATGCCCTCCTTGTTCGGGCGCGACGGCGCCTGGCCCGACACAGCCTCCGGGACCAAGGTGCTGAGGGCGGCCTGCGTCAGCGCGGAGCTCGGCGCCCTCGGCGCAGGCCGGTCAAGCCCGGTGACGAGCTGGCTCCGCGCCTTGGCCCGCCTCGCCCACGCCGAGCGCGGCGGCCCCGGCGTCGGCGCCATCGGAATGTGCCTCACAGGCAACTTCGCGCTCTCGATGATGCTGGAGCCCGCGACCTTGGCGCCGGTCCTCTGCCAGCCCTCCTTACCCCTCGATGATCCCGCGGGGCTCAACATCGCCCCCGACGAGCTGGCGACGGTGCGCGCCCGCCTGGAGGCCGAGGACCTCACCGTGCGCGCCTACCGCTTCGAGGGCGACCGCTTCTGCACCGCCCAACGCTTCGCGGCGTACCAGGCGGCCCTCGGGCCCCGCTTTGAGCCCCGGGTGCTGCCGAGCGGCGCCGCCTCGCCTACGCCGCCCCCGTTCTTTCGTGACGTCGTGGGCTGCCCGCACAGCGTCGTGACCGCCCACCTCATCGACGCCGAGGGCGAGCCCACCGTGGCCGCCCGCGACGAGATCCTGTCGTTCTTGGCCGCGCGGCTGCGCCCCGCCACACAAAAGGAGTCCCCCCGTGCCTGAGTCACCCATCGTCATCGTCGGCCGCAGCAGCTCCCACTTCACCCGCGTCGCCACGCTCTTCGCCGCCGAGCTCGGCCTGCCCTGGACCCTGGAGGTGGTGCCCCGCCTGCTCAGCCACGACCCGGCGGACTTCGGCGGCCACCCCGCCCTCAAGCTGCCGACCCTGCTCGTCGATGGGGCGCCCGTCTTCGGCGCGGAGAACATCTGCCGAAAGCTGACCGCCTTCGCCGGGCGCGCCGGAGACCCCACCGTCGTGCTGCCCGAGCACGTCCAGGGCGACAGGGCCCGGAACGCCCAGGAGCTCATCTGGGTGGCGATGAGCGCCCAGGTCTCGATGCTGCTGTTTAAGCCCG
>JAKLKE010000439.1 GCA_023150775.1 Myxococcota bacterium | reverse complement strand
GAGATCGGCTACGACGCTCTACACCGCGTCAACGTCGAGACCTTGGTGCCCAGCGTCGGCGACACGTCCTGCACCCCGGCGGGCAATGGCGCACCCACACTGGCGAGCTGCCCCACGCTCACCTGGGTGACCGAGCACGACCTGGTGATGCGCGCGGTCCAGGTGACCGATCCGCTCGGCGTGCTCAGCGCCCAAGCCTTCGACCCCATCGGGCGCCCGGTCTCGTCCTCCATCGACGGGGTGACCCTGGCCGACACCACCCACACCGACCGCTTGGGCGCCGTCGCGGCCACGATCACCACCACCGACGAGACCGGCGAGGAGCTGCTGATCACCCACGACGGCCTGGGCCGGGTGATCTCCGAGACCACCCTCGCCGGGACCACGTTCACGACCTACGGCCCCGACGGTCTGCCCTCGTCCATGACCGACGTGGACGGGCGCACCCGGACCTTTGAGCGTGACGTGTGGGGCGCTGTCTTGGCCATCTGCACCCCGAGCGGCTGGGACGGGAGCGCCTGCGCCACCCCCCTGGTTCAGCACACCCTCGACGCCCAAGGCCGAGTGCTGACCACGACCGACGCTGACGGCGTGACCTGGACGGCGGAGCGTGGCCCCGGCGGCGTGCTCCAGCGGCTTCTTCAGGGCGAGAAGGTCTTGGAGGAGCACGAATACGACGCCCTGGGTCGCCCGGTGTGGTCCTTGGTGGACGGGGTCGAGCGCGCCTTCGTCTACGACAGCCTGGGCCGCGTGACGACCGTGACCATCGGCGATGGCGAGCGTGTGACGACGCTCACCTACGACGACGCTGACCGCGTAATCGGCGCCACGATCACGCCCACCCACGGCACCGGCAGCGCGACGACGACCTATGACTACGGCGCCTACGGCTGGCTCATCGGCGTCACCGAGGCCGGTGAGTCCACGCCCCGGACCATGCTCTACGACCCGCTGGGCCGCGCCCGCGCCGTCACCGAGCCCGGAGGCGCCTCGGCCCGCCGCGACTACGACAACCGAGGCCGGGTGATCTTCTCCCAGGCCCCCGGCGGGGCGCCGAGCACGTTCAGCCACAGCGTCCCCCACAGCTTCGACGGCGAGACCAACCTCCGGCGGATCTTGTCCACCGATGGCGAAGGCAACGTCTCGGCCACCTTCACCGACGCCTTGGGCCGCCTCATCGGCGAGCGCCTGCCCGACGGCACGGCCTACCGCCACCACTTCCAGGGCAGCGAGCGGTGGGCTGTCGAGCACCAAGGCTTCGGCGGCGCACCGCTGGCGATGTCCGTCACCCACTTCGATCCCGAGCTGGGCCTGCCGGTGACGGAGTGGGGCTGGTTCGGCAGCCCATATGGCGGCAGCGCCCCGGCCTACGCCGACTTCGGCCTCGCCGACCCCGCTGACCAAGTGATCACGAGCGCCTACAGCGCCGCCGGTCGCCTTGTGGAGCTGGACAACGGCGCCTCTTTGACCAAGTTCAGCTACGACACAGACGGCTTCCTCCTCACCGAGTCCTGGGACAACGGCGCGCAGCTCAAGAGCTGGGTCCGCGACGCCTTCGGTCGCCCGACCTCCGAGACCTGGATCGGCAGCGACGCCCTCAACTCCCGCGTCCGAGAGTTCGCCTACGACGACGCCGGTCGCCTCACCGCCGAGTCCGTCTCCGACAGCTTCACAGGTGAGTCGCTGACGACGACCTGGGACGACCTCGACGCCTACGGCAACGCCGCCACCACCGAGCGCGCCCTCAACGGCGCCTCGCTCTCGGCCTGGAGCGCCACCTACGATGACCAAGGCCGCTTGACCTCTCGGACAACCGCCTTGGAGGGCGTCCCCGTCGGCACCCTGAGCTGGACCTGGAACGACGACGACACCCTGAGCGCGGTCACCTCGCCGAGCGGCGCAGAGCTGAGCTACCACTACGCCACCAGCGGAGATCAGCGCCTCTTGAGCGAGGTCCGCCTCGACGGCGCGACGGTCGCGCAGATTGTCCGCCGCGACGGCAACCTCCGCGCCGACCGCGTTCAGTTCGGCGGCGGACGCCAACTCCACAGCCTGCGCTACGACCGCATGGGCCGCCTCGACAAACGCTGGACGAGCACCAGCACCGCCCTAAACGCTCCTGCTTTGACCTGGGAAGGTGACTACGACGACCGAGGCCGCCTCGTCGCCGAGCACGTCACCACCGGCAGCGTCACCGACACGAGCAGCTACACCTACGCCGAACCCGGCTGGCTGACCGACGAGCAGCACACCCGCGGTGGCGCCTGGAGCCGCAGCTACGACCACGACGGCGCCGGAAACCGGATCACCCAGAGCGACGGCACCACCACCGAGACCTTGACCTGGGGCGGCAGCGTCGTCACCGCCATCGACACCGCCGCCCCGCTCCTCGACCCCTTCGACGCCGTGGTTGAAGAGGACGATCTCAGCTTCCTCCACGACCCCGACGGCGAGCTGGCCGAGGTCCAAGACGCCAGCGGCGTGCTCCGGTCCATCCTCCGCGACCCCGAGGGCCGCCCCCTGGCCCAACGGGACGCCGAGGGCGACGAGCGCCTGACCTTCTACGGCCTGAGCCACGGCTCTTTGCCGCTTGAGGAAGTGACCGAAGACGGCGAGGTCATCACAGAGATCGTGGTCGAGGGTGTCCGCTTCGGCCAGAAGCGCAGCGGCGAGGCCAAGCCCACGCCCATCGTCACCGACCCGCGCGGCGCGGTGTTGCAGCTCGGCGGCGAGCTTCTGCCCGCGTTCGGCGCCTTCGGCGAGAACACCCAGGCCCCGAGCAACTTCGACGAGCGTCATCTCTTCGCGGGCTTAGAGTCCATCCCCGAGGCCCCCGGCGTGATGCTGGCCCAGCACCGGGCGTATCACCCGCGCACGGGGCGCTTCTTGAGCCCAGATCCCTTGGGCCTCACAGGCGGGATGTTTCGCACCCGCTACGCCGAGGGCGACGGCGTGAACCTCGTGGACCCGACGGGGTGGTCCGCGCTGAGCAGCACCGGCTACGGGCAGATGGAGAGCAGCTCAGGCAACTCTAGCGGGGGGCCAGCGACCATCGACGGCGGGGGCAGCGAGAAGAGCACTAGCTCGGAGTCCCAGAGCCTCTGCTCGCTGAGCCCCTTCGCGTGTGGAGGGATGGACACGGGCAACCTGGGCCCGCAGCGGAAGCGCGGATGCTTTGGGGCGGCCCCCGACGAGGGCGAGGCGACGGGCGATGTAGACGCCTCATTGACCGGCAGGAAGGGCACCAGCATCCACACCGATCCCGCGACCGGGACCAAAACTCAGGTGAACATCACCGTCGGCGAGCGTTGCACGCAAGACTGCGCCAACCGGGACGTGTTCACGCCAGCGGGGAGCACGGACACCTACGAGTACACCAATCATGGCCCCGTGAGCGGTGAAGGTGCGCTGCCGGGCGGCGAAGCCCAAGGCGACGGCGCTGACCCGTCAAGCCCCGGCGAGAGCAGAGGCGAGTCCTCGGAGACGACCGAGGGCGGCGGGAGCCTGATCGGCCTCGGGACCACACGGGATCAAGGCGGCGGCGAGAACGGCGGAGGAGGAGATTGGGGCACCGGCAGGTTTCGCCGAGACTCCGAGCTGAGTCGCCTGGGCGACGCCTTCGACTTCGGCGTGAAGGGCGGACTAGGCGTCCACGCCGCGATGATGCTAGAGAGCGCCCCCGCCGCGATCGGGCTGCTCGGCGGCCCTGCCAGCGGACTCGCCCAACAGCTCGCGCAGTCGGCCCTAGATCGGTCGGGGGTGGTCAATGGCCTGCGCGAATGGTCCATCGACCAGTACCAACAGGGCTTAGCGATCTCCCCGATCGCGACGAACGCGGGCGTCGCGATCGGCGTCGGCGGCGCCGTCCTGGTGGACGTGCTCATACCGGGCGTCGGCGTCGAGATGAGCATGGCGGCGCGGGCGCAGCGAGCGGTGTTTGAGCCTGCCGCCGATGTCTCTCAGCAGGTTTTGCAACAGGCAACCGGAGTGTTAGGCAAGGCCGACGACCAAATCCATCACATCATGACCAACAAGAACTGGATCAGCGATGCCACTGGAGGACCGTGGAGTCCGAGATTCTCGGAGATGGCCTCAAAAGCAGGTATGACCTTGGAGGATGCCGCAAACAAGGTAGTGGTGGCTGGCCACAAAGGACCGCACCCACAAGCGTATCATGAGGCAGTCTATAGGACTCTTTCTGATGCTACAACCGGCCTCAGTGGCGGAGAATACACCAAGGCATTCCAAGCCTCACTCGCTCACCTACGAACTGAAGTCTCTACGCCCGGAACGTGGCTGAACAGGATGGTCACAAGATGACAACGACTCGCTACTTCGAGCTTCGCGACGAGATGAGGGGCCCAGCACGCTGGCATCTGGGCATGTTGCAGACTTCCGATGGTACCGAGCATTGGCTTCGGGCTGGTCAACTGTTTGACCGCGAGGATGTAATCGTTCCTGTTCATCATCCTGGTCCTTCAATGGACTTCACGATGACCACCTTTGGGGCAGTCGTGGTCCGTAATCATTTAGCCCAAGCGATTCTTGCTGTCGCTCGCACCGACGTTCAAGTGATCCCTGTCCATATAAAAGGCCATCTCGGCTACTCTGTCGTTCATCCGCTCAGTGTTCTCCCATGTTTGGACGAACATCTATCACGATTTAGGCTGTGGACAGTTGATAGCGCACGCCCAGACAAAGCGGGTGACTACCGAGACGTCGAAGTGTTCGTATTAAATGGCGCCAAAGTTTCGGCTGACGCACACATATTTCGCGTGAAAGGCTATACGATTCTCC
>JAKLKE010000438.1 GCA_023150775.1 Myxococcota bacterium | reverse complement strand
CTCCTGCGCGACGGCTGAGCCCCCGAGCACCTCCGCCTTGGGCGGGCTGTTGGGCCTCATGGGGGCCCTCCTCCTGCGCCGTCGTCGCGGCTGAGTCAGGCCAGGCGCGACCGGTCTGGCCATCCGCCCTGGGCTAAGGCAGGGGGGTGGCCAGGGCGTCTTCAGCGCTGGCCCCGGCGAGGACGAGGCTCAACAGCGCCGAGGCGTGCCCGGCGCGGCTCAAGGAGCGGCTCACGAGCTGCTCCAACATGCCCTCGTTGATGACGTCCAAGGGCAGGCTGTCGCGCAGCCGCGCCTGGAGCGAGCCCCGGGTGAGCTCAAAACAGCCGCAGAGCGCGCCCTCGTTGAGCAAGGTGAAGAGCTCGGTGACCACGGGCCGGTGCCGGGCCTCGACCTTGCCGACGAGGCCGACGTAGACGATGACGTAGCCCGCCTCGGGGTCGATCACCGCGGCGAGGCCCGCGGCGGCGGGGTTCCGGGGGAAGCTCGCGGTGAGGATCGGACCACCCGCGGTGTCCAGCCAGCGCCCACGCCAGCCGCGCTGGGCGAGGAGCTCATCAAGGCTCTTCCGAACATGCAGATGGTTCATAAGATCGCTCTCAGTGGAACCAAAAGTGTAACCTGAGCCATCTCTCTCTTTGGCGTCAATGTAAGGTGGCCGTCAGTCTTTGCTGGGCTCCGTCAGCGATTCCCCTCACCCGGGCGCCCAGGAAGGCCCGCGCGGAGGCGGCGCGCCCCCGAGGCCGAGGCCACCAAGGCGCGGCGCGCCCGGCCCGGCCCCCTCGATCCCGCGGCGCGTCCTCCAGCGCCCCGGCGATCCCCTCGACCCCCTCGGGGCGCCGCTCGATCCCCACCCCCTTGACAGCCCGCGTGAGCCGGTTAAGTATCGGGGCGTCACGTTCGCGTGGCCAAGCTGTTCCCGCTTAGCTCAGCTGGTTAGAGCATCTGACTGTTAATCAGAGGGTCTCAGGTTCAAGTCCTGAAGCGGGAGCCATCAAGAAAACCAGCCTTCGCGGCTGGTTTTCTTCGTTTTAGGTGGTGCCTCACACAGGTGCGCGCCGAATACATATTTCATACGGGTTGTGAGAGCCTGATTTTACCGCCTCGTCCGCGTAAGGGCTGAGGTGAGAACCAGGAACTCTCCAATGCCGAAGCCCCTACAGTGGACACTCCAGTCT
This sequence comes from Myxococcota bacterium, assembly GCA_023150775.1. GTDB lineage: Bacteria > Myxococcota_A > UBA796 > UBA796 > CAJQPC01 > JADKFE01. The sequence continues at coordinate 3,640 of JAKLKE010000438.1, read as the reverse complement.
TCCAAGCGCCCCCGCGGCGTCTACTTCCAGGCGGTCTACGGGCGCCCACCACGGCGCCGCGTCGTCACGCTGGGCTACCTCTCCCAGGAGGACGCTGACAGGCAGCTCGCGACCCTACGCGCCCACGGGGAGAAGACGACTACGGTCGTCCTGCTCGACGGGCAGCTCGTCCCCTTCTCTGACGAGATAGCAGCTCAGGGGAACCCGATCTACGACGACGACGCTATCCGCCTGATAGCGACCTGTGGCGTGGAGACGCAGAGCTGGGATGCCTTCTTCCGGGAGCAGACGGTGAAGGCCGCAGTCGCCTCAGGCAGCATCGCGGACCTCCCCCTCGCGGACTACTGGAGGTCTGTCTGGGCTCCCGTGCGGAAGGTGGAGGCCGCCCCGGGCACAGTCGAGCGGGAGACGTGGCTCTGGGAGAGGAAGCTCCTCCCGGTGCTCGGGGGAGTCTCTGTCCGCAAGATCGACGGCGTCCTCGTCGAGAGGTTTCTGGTAGGCCAGACGACCTGGGGAGGTGCCACCAAGCGACTCGCCTTGAATGCCCTACGGTGCGCGCTCAAGTACGCGGTGGACGTGGGCGCGTTGCCGGCGCTCCCCAAGCTGAGGCCAGTCAAGGGGAGCACGAAGCGCACGCTCCCGCGCCCCGTCGCGCTCACCGCACAGGAGGCGACTCTCCTCCTGGTACACGCTCCCAGCCCCGCACACCGCGCCTGCTGGGCTTACGCGATGGGCCAGGGCCTGCGCCCCTCAGAGGCGACGTGCCTCGACTGGAGCGACGTGAGCTGGGCAGAACAGACCGTGCGGGTGAGGGGGACGAAGACCTCGACGAGCGACCGCCTGGTCCCGCTCACACCCGCCACACTTGGCGAGCTGCTCCCCTACTGGAGTAAGCTCGGGAGCCCCACGACGGGCCCCGCGTTCGTGTGGAGGGGCAAGCCACTGGGGAGCTGGAAGCGAGCCCTTGACCTCGCCTGCGACCGTGCTGGGTTCGCCCCAGAGAGGCGCGTGTTTCCGAACCTGTTTCGGCACACCTTCGCCACCAGCGCCGCACTCGCTGGGCTCCCGAAGGCCATCACGAAGGAGCTCCTGGGCCACTCCGCCAGGAGCGAGATGCTCGAGCTCGCCTACACGAACCCGAACCCTGTGCAGGTCCGGGAGGCCCTCGCGGGGATGACTCGTCTGGGAGGGTAGCCCGCTATCAGGTGACGCTACCGTCAGAAGATTTTCTCAATACTCGGTAAATTTTGGCCCCTGTGTTTGTAGAGACCCGGTAGCGGCCTTCCCGCTATCGGGTGCCTCACCCCAACGGAGCCAGAAAATGACCGCCAGCAAGTCGATCCTCCTCCGCGTCACCCCGCAGGAGCACGCGGAGATCACCTCCCGGGCCTCAGAGAGTGGCCTCAGCCTCTCCCGCTTCCTCGTCTCCAGGGCTCTCGGGGACGCGCCCGCGACCTGGGCGACGGCTCCGCGTGGTGAGCTGGCCAAGGCGAGGGCGGCGCTCCAGGCGGCCCTCAGGGCGCTCGACGGTGCCCAGGTTCAGGAGGTCGAGCAGGTAGTCCTGGAGGCGCCTGTGCCTGTCCAGGAGGCCGTCGCTCAGGAGCCCGTGCATGAGGTCGAGGAGGACGAGGTGGACTACGACGACGGCGACGTCTACACGACCGTCTCTCCCCCTCCTGGCGCGCCGGTCTGGATTCGCCACGTCGGGCGCGTCTACTCCGCCTGGAGGGGCGACAGGGTGTCGATCCGCCGGATCAGGGGTGACGTCGTCCTCGCCCAGAGCGCGCTGATCTGCCGTCCAGGCTCGATCTTCGCCGCGCTCATCGGGTCGACCTCGCTCCTCGTGGGCCGTGCTCACGAGGGCGCGGTCACCTGGGGCGAGACGCTCTCCTGGAGGCAGGCAGACCGTGCGGCGACGCTCGACGCGCTCCAGGCGCTGGCGACGCGCGACCTCTGCCCGAGCGCCTGGGATGAGGATGAGGGGGAGGATGAGGATGAGGTCGAGGTCGAGGAGCCCCAGCCCAAGGCCCCGAGCGCGAACCCATTCGACGACATCGACTGGTGAGGCGCCCCTAAGGCGCCCACCCCTTGACCCACGCACGCACGAGCTCGGCAACTTTTGCCGGGCTCGTCCCTACACGCAGGACGAGCTCCTCCCCGGGCGCGTGAGGCTGGCCCCGGATCATGCGCTGGACCTCTAAGGCGTCCCCCTCTCGGGCAAGGCGCCAGAGGCGCAGGATGCCGCTCCCTGTGTACTCGTGGGGCAGGTGCCAGCTTAGGTCTTTGCCCGTGACGCAGACGCCGAGGCCGCGAGGTCGCGCCCACGCGACCTCGGCGATCACGGCGCGCACCAGCTCACCCAGGGCGACCTCCTCGGGCTCAGCTCGCCTCACCCAGATCGCCGAGTCTGGGCGGAGGTGCAGATGGCGCGTCGTGTGGGCGATCCCCGCTGCCCGAAACCGGATACGGGGCGACTGGCCCCAGCCGTAGGGGATGATCTCCCGTACCTCGTCTAGGGAGAGGTGGCCGTGCCGACCACCTGGGGGGACGTCGGCGAGGTACGGCGCGAAGCGCCACCGCTGCTCTGGGACGAGCAGCGGCGGGGGCGGCGGCGGCGGGGCTGGCTTCTGGGGGTCGGCCAAGGTGGGCTCCGGGGTATCTACTCAGTAGGAGTACCTCCCCCGTGTCCCCACTCAGCCCCTCAGAGGCCGCTCAGCGCGAGCTCGACCTAGCCCTGAGGGCTGGAGTGCTCGCGCAGGCCGCAGCGGTCAGGGAGGCCGCGGAGCGGGCGGCGCCGATCCTGCAGGAGCTGGCCAGTCATCCCGATTCCCGCGTAGCTCGTGCGGGGGAGGAGCTGGCCCGGGTGATGAGGGCACTGGCGGGGCAGGCGGCGCTCGGAGAGCTCGTGCGGTCCCCCGCGCCTGGCCCATGGTGGCGGCGCTGGTGGCGGTGAGGTGGGCCAGCACTTCACGAGTCTTGAAGTACTAGGGAAGTGCTGGCCCAAACCCCTCTCTCAGGGCTTCGTCCCGTAGTCCAAGAGCATCTTCTCGAACCTGGCCTGCAGGCGAGCGCGTCCACCGGGGGCGACGCCGAAGACGCCGTCAGCCCTGCTGATCCCCTTCCAGAACCGGGCGCCCACGTCGCCCCACCCCAGGCGCAGCGCGTTCTCACGCGCCGCGTCGGAGCCTGCCCTCCTGTACGCCTCCGCGACCTGGGCGAGCTTGCGCTGCCCGATCTCCGGGAGGTGGGCCTCCAGGGAGAACCGGAAGGTCTTCTCCCCCGAGGGGGGATAGTCGATCACGACCTTGAGATCTTCGTCAGCGACGCCCATAGTACACCTCTAAGCTGGAGTTTCGCGGCATCAGGCGATCCTCCCCGGGGTCGTGTAGATCACCCTCTCGACAAAATCCAGGAGCTCCTCAGGCAGCTCCTGCTCACCCCAGAGGACCTGGGCGTCGTGTACCAGATCCCGACAGACACCGCGGACGATCAGCTCTGGAGCCCGCTCGCGGACGAGCACGGCCATGTCCCCGCCGACCAGGCGGAGAGAGGCCCAGCCCCGCTCAGCGCGGACGTAGGCGGAGATCGGCAAGCCGTCGGGGGAGACGAGGAGGGTGGAGACGCGAATGCTCACGCCTCC
>JAKLKE010000437.1 GCA_023150775.1 Myxococcota bacterium | reverse complement strand
AGCGTCGTCGAGCTCGGCGAGGTGGTTGGGGGGATGTTGGGTCGAGAGGTTCATGGGGCTTCATCGTGGATGACGCTCACTCTATATCGTCGCGGGCAGGACGTGACACCGACCCCTGTTTGGCCCTATGCTGCCCTCGTGCCACTCCTCAAGAAGACCCCCGCCGAGCTCGTGCGCCAGAGGCTTCGCGACGTCGCCCGAGACGTGCGCGATCGTGCCCGCGCGCGGATCTTCGGCCCACGCTCGGCCTATCGAGAGGGCGACCTCGTCACCGTCTCTTTCAAGGGGAAGAAGGCGGGCGAGGTGGTCTACGGCACCACGATCCTCGCCGCCGCCCGCGAGCTCAAGGTAGACCTCGACCACTTCTGCGGCGGGCACTGCTCCTGCGGCACCTGCCGCGTGTTTGTGCTCTCCGGCGCCGAGCACCTGAGCCCGGTCAAGATGAACGAGGAGATCACCCTCGGCGCCGAGGCCGCCGAGCGTGGCCACCGCCTGGCCTGTCAAGCGAAGGCCCAAGGCCCCGTTGAGGTGCAGATCCCCGACTACTTCTTGGCCCGCTGAGCTTGGCCGGTTGAGCGCGGTCAGCGGCCCGGCGCCGCGGTGAGCCGGTGGAAGAGCGCCCAGTCCCCGGCGTCGTAGAGCGGCGAGTAGCGCCCCATCGTCGCGAAGGTCGAGAGCGTCGTGGCGATGCCGAAGAAGATCGCCAAGAGCGCCGCGCCGATGCGCACCCAGCGCGGCTTGGACGGGGCGTAGAGGAGATCGTCGTCCTCTTCGACCAGCCGCAGCGGCGGCGGCAGCTCCCCGTCCACAGGGACGATCTGGGGAGGACCGTGGAGCACGAAGGGGTCGTGGCGCATAGGTTAGGATTCTACCCCCCTCGTGGCCAGAGCGGGGATCTGGAGCGCGCCATCTCTTCACGTCGGCCCACCCACCGCCTCAACCTCTACCTGACGCCGCAAGATCCCGAGCGGCGCCTCGACGAGCCCGCCCTTCACGCGGGCCTCACCCAGCTCATCCAGGCGGGGATCTTCGCGGCGGACGGCGCGCCCGGGCCCGAAGCGGCGCGTCTGGTGAGCGGCGGTTTTGTCGCCTGGCGTGTGGATCGCCCGCCAGCGCCGACGGTGTACGGCAACCGCCAAGGAGGCTACGCCGTCTCTTGCCCCGCCTGCGGCGTCGGCCTCGCGCGGGAGCTCGGCGCGGCGCTTCACCGCTGGCGAGCCGGGGAGGGGACATCCCTTCGTTGCCCCGCCTGCGAGGCCGACACGCGCCTTGAGGCCCTTCGTTACGCCCCCGACGCCGCCCCGGCGCGATGGGCCCTAGAGCTCCGTGACGTCGGCGCGCCCGAGCTAGGCGCTGATGCGATCCCCGGCTTGGACGCTCTCTTTGGTGGACCGCCCAAGGTGATCCCCTCCCGCGGCTGACACGCGCCCTGGCTTCTGGACTCAGCGGAGCTGCACCACGAGCCCCGCGCCGCCGGCCTGCCCCGGCGCTCCGGCGAAGATCCCCCCTTCGGCCTCGATCAGCACCGCCGCGCCGAGCTCAGCCCCATCGGCCTCGCCCACGCCCAGCGCGACGAGGGCCTCGTCGCCCGCCTCGACGGCGTAGACCGCGCCCCGCTGGCCGTCGCCCTCCAAGGGCGCGCCGATCACCAAGAGCCCCGGCCCGCAGGCCAAGGCCTGCCCAAAACGCCCGCCGCTCCCTTGAATGAGCCGACCTTCGCTGAGCCCACGCTGCCCCGCCTCCAGCACGACGACGGCCCCCAACCCCGGCGCGCCCACGGCGAGCTCATCGTCACCGTCGAGATCGAGGTCGGCGGCGCAGAGGGCCGCGCCCGCCTCGTCCTGGGCGCTCAGCCGGGCGATCTCGACGCTGTTGGTCACGTCATAGACGGCGTCCTCAGCGCTGGGTGTGCCGAGGAGCAGCGCGCCCTCTGCCGCCGCCGCGTCGGTCACCCGGGCCCCGAGGGAGATCACCCGCTCATCTTGCCGCGCGCCGCCTTGTGCGCTCACGATAAGGCCGAGGGCGGTGGAGCGCACGGCGGCGCCCAGAAGCTCGCCAGGCTCGCCCGGGGTCGTGAGACCGTCGCGCCACACGAGGCCGCTCCCTGACTCAGCGAGGGGCGCGCCGACGATCAGCGCCCCGTCGTGCACGGCGAGCCCGCGCCCGAAGGCCCCGCTCGCCGCGCCTGGCACGGGCTCAAGCTGATCTTCGGCGCCGAGGCGCCACACCGCGCCACCTTCAGCCCAAGGCGCCCCGGCAAAACGTGCGCCGCCGCCCGCCGCGAGGCTTGAGCCGAGCCCGCCGCCTGGCGTCACGCCCTCCCAGCGCCCCAAGGGCGTCGGCGGCGCGGAGTCCTCGGTGGTCTTGTCGTCTTCGACCTTGCCGCGGTCGCGGCAGCCCAAGGCGAAGGCCAACGACAGGGCCAGCACGAGGGCAGGGGGATTCCGGGGGCTCAGCATGGCTCCCAGGATAGCCGCGACATTCACGATGGGGTAGTGGTGTGCCGCGCGTGGTCCTTCACGCCCCCCGAGGAGACCTCCATGTCGTCCATCCGGCGGCAAATCAACATCGCCGCGCCTATCCGCGCGGTCTGGCGGATGATCACGACGGCCGAGGGCTGGACGTCTTGGTACGCCGACTCGGCCCGGTTCGACGCCCGCAGCGGCGGTCGGGTCACGCTCACCACTGAAGGGGACGACGGCGAGCCCGTGGAGGAGGTCGGCATCTTGCACATCTTCCGGCCCACCTCTCGCATCGAGATCGCCTGGGACGGCCGCAGCCCCGCGCCGACGCGCGGCTCTCGGATCGTCTTCAACCTCGCTGTTGACGGCGCGGAGACCCGCCTGAGCCTCGTTCATAGCCAAGGTGAGATCCTTGAGAACGAAGAGTCTCGCCAAGCCCTCGACGACACATGGCGCCGCGCGCTAAACAGCCTACGCGACACGCTTGAGGCGGGCTGACCCGCGCTCCGCCGCTCGAACGCTCTCCTCACGCTATCTCTCTCCCCACCCTTGCCCGACTCAACCTCCTAAGCTAAAGAGGCTGGGTTGTGGAGGTATGAACATCATGGCTCGCCCCCGCCGTACGTCCCGTATCGGCAAGCTCGACTCGATCGACTACAAAGATTCCGACACCCTCAAGAAGTTCTTGACCGAAGGCGGGAAGATCCTCCCCCGGCGGCTCACAGGGCTCTCCGCCAAACAGCAGCGCCAGCTCACGCTCGCCATCAAGCGGGCTCGGCACCTCGCGCTGCTTCCTTACAGCCGCACCGACTGATCCCCCGGCTTTAAGCTCATCTCCCAGAGTCCGCAGCGACGACCGCTACGTTCTCGTTAGGGGATAGCCCAAACCGCTCGGTCCAAGAGCCACCCACCGTTCGCGGTGAGGTGGCTTTTGGTCGTTCTGCGCGCTCAAGTCACCTTGTCTTCGTGGCCAGACCCGCCTCACGCGCCGGATGCGTGATGACCTCGTAAAGTTTGGGCTCGACGAGCGCGGGCGAGAAGAAGACTGCGCATTCTTCTACTCGACATCCCCTGCGGCCACCGCGCTGGCCTGACCTGATTCTTCGGAGCTGCGCTCATGATGATCCTCCTCTGGACGGCCTTGGCTTGCTCCAGCGACACGTCGCTTCAGGACGAGAACAACTACGACTTCACGAGCACCATCTCCTCCCAGAGCCTCACCGTCGCCTCCCGTGCCGATCTGGTCGTGGACTGGACCGGGCTGACCCAAGACCTCCAAGGCCGCGCGATGGACCCGGCCACGGAGATCGACATCTTCACCATCGCCATCTTGGCCTTGAACCAAGAAGAGACCCTCGCCGCCTTGGCGGATGACGACCTTCGGCAGTCCGACATCACGGCCTACGCGACCTTAAACCCCGAGGATGGCGTCACCACCGCGATGCTCTCCGACTTCGACTTCTTGGGCAACCGCGTGATCCCTGATCTGGACATCACCGAGGGCCGCGGCACCTGGCTCCTGAGCGCCTCGACGACGGGGGTGCCCGGCGCGCGGATGTTGATGTTCTTCGACCCCGTCGATGGGGGCCCCGAGCTGCCGATCACCTTAAACAGCGACTCGGCGACCCTCGCTTATGACGTCGAGCTGGAGTCCCTCGTCGAGGTGGCCTTAGACGGCGAGATCGTCGAGTGGTCCGATCTCACCTTGGACATGCGCGGCCTGCCGATTCGCCTCTCCGACATCGACCGCCTCGATCTTGGCTGGTACGAGGAGGATCTCACGGGCTTGGAGGCCGACTTCTTGGGCCTGGAGGACCTCGTGGACGACCTCTACACCACGCCGCTCTCCGCGACCATCGACCAAGACCTCTCGCTCTTGACCAACGACGCGGGCGAGCCCTTCGCCGGGGTCACCGACGAGGGCACCTGGCTTCTGGCGCTTCGTTGTATGGCCTGCTCCAACCCGGCGCCGCCTTTCCTCACCGTCCTGCGCTAAAGGGCGCCCGGCGGGGGCTTGTCGCGGCGGCTTGGGGTGCGCAGGAAGACGGCGCGGCGCCGCGAGACGTGGTCGCCACGGAGGGCGCACGCCCATGTCGATCTTCTCTCGCGCCGCCAGCTCCCTCTCCCGGGTGCTCATGGGCGGCCCTTCGCACCTGCAGACGGGCAACCAGGCCCCGGAGCTCGGCGTCATGTCCACCGACGGCGGCATCGTCTCCGTCGGGGATCTCCGCGGCCAGCCCTGGGTGCTCTACTTTTACCCCAAAGACGAGACCCCGGGCTGCACCGCCCAGGCCTGCGACCTCCGCGACTCTTGGGAGCGCATCGCGGCCCAAGGCGTGAAGGTCTTCGGCTGCTCCTTGGACGGGGTGGACGCCCACAAG
>JAKLKE010000436.1 GCA_023150775.1 Myxococcota bacterium | reverse complement strand
CGGCGGCGCGAAGCCCGGCTCCACCACCAACCCGACGGACCAGCGCTCGGCGACGTCCACATCGAGCCCCAGCTCCGTGACCCAGGAGTAGCGCGCCACCACCGGATGGCCCGCGCTGTAGAAGGTCTGGAGCTCCACGCCGAAGCCCAGGATGGGGTGCACAGCGCGCTCGGTGAGCCAGCGCCCGCGCGCCGTGAGGCTCACCGGGACGAAGGCGAGCTCAGGGCCGACCATGAGCCCCGTGGCCAGGCGCAGGTGGGCCGCGCCATCGGCCTTGAGCGGGCGCCAGAGCAGCTCCGGCCGCGCCCCGACGGCGAAGCCGACGAGGTCGACCTCAAGGGGCACGCCCACGGAGAAGTGGTCGGCGTCGAGGGGCGCCGCGAAGGCCGTCGCGGCCAGCGCGCTAATAAGCATAGGTGCGCCAGCTGGCGAAGAGCCCGCCCGTGCCCTCGCTGAAGTCCTCTTCGACGCCGAGCCCGATGACGAAGTCGCCGGTCGTGCCTTCGGGAGACCAGACCCACACCTCATGCGCGCCCGGGTCGAGGGCGAGGGCGGTGGTGTCGGAGGACCAGTAGTAGCGCCGCATCACGCTCTCAAAGATCACGAGGCGCTCGGCGTCATCGTTCTTGTCGATGAACACCCCCACGCCCTCGGGCAGCTCGCGGGGGAGGAGCGCGCGCAGCTCGTCGCTCGGCGGCGGCAGCCCCGGCCCGACCACGGCGTACATCGGGCGGTGAGCCTCGTTTGAGGACCGCTTCTCGATGAGGAGCTCGAAGGGCAGCGCGAAGCCCCGGTCTAGCTCCATGTGCAGCGTGAAGACCTCGTCTCCGGTGCTGAACCGGCCGTTGACCGCGTAGGAGATGTAGGGGTTCGGGACGTCAAAGTCCGACTCCAGCTCGGCGGGCTGGTGGGCCGGCGCGAGCGGCACCAGGAGGAGCAGCAGCATGAACCTCATGAGGAGCAGACCTCCGGCAGATCGGCCTCGCTCTCCAAGAGCCAGGTGAGGCCGTTGGCGCAGGCGCGGTCACAGAGGTCGGCCCCGGCCGGGGTGCCCCAGCAGTCGCCCTCGGCCTCGAAGCGCAGCATGTCGGTCGTGGTGCCGCGCGCGGCGTCCCGGGCGTCGAGGCAGGCGACGTATCGTTCGCAGGCCGGGGTCTGGGTGACCTCGGCGCAGGCGAGCAGCAGCAGGAGAATGGACATAACGGAGAGACTACCTCATGAATGAGGGGCCGAACCTCTGGCGGAGGGCGACGGCGACGGCCTGCGACCCGCGGGCGTGCGGGGTAGCATGGTCAGGGAGCGATGTTGCGGTCGGGGGGTGATCCTTCGCGCTCAAGGACGGTGGTCACGGCGCGTCGAGGAGCTGGGCGGGCGGCGTCTCCTGGAGGGGGTCGTCGCCGCGTCGCGGCGGGTCGACCGCGCCCTGGGTGAGCTGCGCCAGAGGATCGTCGTCAGCGGGGCACAGCGCGACGCCGACGCAGGCCGCGGCGACCTGGGCCGGGAGGCGCGTCGTGTCGTCGAGGCTCGGGGTGAGCGGGCGCACCATCCCCCCGAGCTGCAGCACGACGGCGCCGTGGGCTGTGGCCCAGACGAGGAGCGCCGCCTCGCGCTGGCCCTGCGGATCGGGGCGAGGGGAGACCGCCGCCACGGCGGCGATGAGCTGCTCAAAGGTCGCCAACGCCGCGGCCGCGACGCTCTGCATCGTCGGGCTCTGGCCGAGGTCGGGGTGGAACATCACGGCGTAGAGCGCGGGGTTGGACAAGGCGAAGCGGGTGTAGGCGGCGCACATCGACCGGAGGCGGGCCGCGGGCGCGCCGCAGCGCTCAGTGAGCGCGGCGTGTAGGCGAACGAAGCCGTCCTCGGCCACGGCGGCGAGGAGCGCGTCTTTGTCGGCGAAGTGGTGGTAGGGCGCCCCGGGGCTCACCCCGGCGCGGCGCGCGACGGCGCGTAGGGTGAGCGCCTCGGCGCCGCCCTCGTGGAGCAGGTCGAGGGCCGCGCGGAGCAGGCCCGCCCGGAGATCACCGTGATGTTGGCCGACGGAGCGTGAAGGCGTGGTCATCCTCGCAACGTGCCGCCTGAGGGGGTCTATGGCAAGTTGAACACTGTTTAACAGGCGCCTCGGCGCCCCTGGCCGGTGAGGTGAACGTGCGCCGATGGACGCTGGTGATGGCCCTCTTGGGGCTGATTGGCTTTGTCGGGTGGGGGGCGCGCGCGCTGCAGGCGAGGCCCTTGATCCCCGCCGACGCCCCGCGCGCTCAGCCGAGCGTGGGGCGATTCACCGTCAACGGCGCGCCGGTCGTGGTCCACGCCTTGCCTACGGGGCTCGTCGGCGTGCGCGGGCGGCATCACCACGCGGCCTTGCCCGACAGGACCCCGTTCCCGCTGCGGATGGCCGCCATCCTGCTCGACCGCAGCCACGCCGCGCCGATGCCGATCCTGACCTACCTGGTGCAGCACCCTGAAGGCGCCTTCCTCATCGACGCCGGGGCCACTCCAGGGCTCCTCGATCCGTCGCGGTGGGCCGATGACCCCGTCAGCCCGCGCGTCAACCGGGCTCTGTTGGACCTCGACGTGCGGCCGGACGAGGCGGTCCCGGCCCGGCTCAGGGCGCTCGGTGTGGAGGCTGCAGCGCTTGGAGGGATCGTGCTCACCCACCAGCACCTCGATCATGTCGGCGCCGTGGCGGAGCTCCCCGGCGCGCCGGTGATCACGACCCGGGCAGAGCTGACCGAGGGCGCGCGCTTCGGGGCGGTGAGCGGCCTCGGGGTGTCGGCGGCGCCTCTGCGGCTTCTGGAGGATGAGCTGGCCGGTCGCCCCGCTGAGGGCCCCTTCGGGCCGGGGCTCGCGCTCACCCAAGATGGCGCGCTCACGGTGTTTAAGACGCCAGGGCACACGCCGGGCTCGACGATGGCCCGGCTCACCCTAGACCAGGGGGTGATCTGGTTTGTCGGCGACGTCACCTTCACCGAGGACGGCTTGGGCGCGGCGGCGCTCTCGGCGATGCACGCGGACCTTGGCGCGGCGCGGAGGCTCCAGGCCGCGCTCTTGGCGGCGCGGCGAGACGGGCCGACCCTCGTACTCCCCGCCCACGACCTCGACGCGCCGGGGCGGCTCGCGGAGTTCGCGCGCAGAGAATAGTGGCTTGTACCACCATACACTCCCCCCAGCTCAAGTTGAGGCAACCTCGCTTGCCCTGCGGCGCCCATGCGGCCTCGCTCCTCCTCGGCATGAGCGCCCATGTCTTCGTCGGAGCGAGGCCACCTGGACACCGCATCGCGGCGCGATCTTACGCTCAACTTGAGCTGGGGGGAGTGTAATTCTTCGTCTCATGCCCGCAGGAGCGCGCCGTGCCGACCCGTTTGGTCCCGATCACCTTAGAGAACGTGCGCGCCGTGGCGGCCTTAGAGACCGCGCCGCACCAGCGGGGCCTCGTGGCCGAGAACGCGCTGACCTTGGCCGAGGCCGCGCTCTACGGCGAGATCGCCGTGTGCCGCGCCGTGGAGCATGACGGCGTGCTGGTCGGCTTCGTGGCCTTGGCGCTTGAGGAGGGCAAGCCGCCGTGGATCTGGCGGCTGATGGTGGATCACCGGCGCCAAGGCGAAGGCCTCGGCCGCGCCGCCGTGGCCCTCGCGATTGAGCTGGCCCGGGAACTGCGCCCTGAGGCGAGGGAGATCAGGCTCTCCCACGTCGTCCGGGCGTATGATCCGGCGCCGTTCTACGAGCGCCTCGGCTTTGCCTATACCGGCGAGGTCGATGACGACGGCGAGCGCGTGATGCGCCTGCCGCTCAGCCCGAGGTGAAGCCCGCGGCGCGGTGGCTGCCGTCGCAGTAGGGCTTGTTGTTCGACGCCCCGCAGCGGCACAAGAAGCAGGCGGCGGCGCGGCGGTTGGTGCGCCCGGAGCCCGAGGTGACCTCGTGGGCGCCGTCCACCTTGAGGGGGCCGTCCTTGAGCGGGGTCACGGTGAGGGGGCCGGCCTCGCCCCAATCCCCCACAGACGGCGGCGGCGGCAGCTCGCCCGGGGCGGCGAAGCCCGCCTCAACGTGGCTGTGATCGCAGTAGGGCTTGTTCTTGGAGGCGCCGCAGCGGCAGAGCGTGGCGCGCAGCGCGCGGTCGCCGCCGATGGAGAGCTCGCCGCGGGCGGCGTAGGGGCCGCTCTCTAAGACGGCGATGACGTTGCGACCGGAGGGCAACTCATCGGGGACGCCGTCGTGGCGCTCGACGACGATGGCGCCGGACGGGCAGCGCGCGGCGAGGGCGGCGACGGCGTCGGGGCTCGCGGCGTCGGGGTGAATCCAGGGGCCCTCGACGTTGGCCCGGAACACTTGAGGCAGGCTCAGCACACAGTTTCGCGAATGAATACACTTCTGGCCGTCGAACTGAATCGTGAGGGCCTGGCCGGTGACACGCTCGGACATGAGGGCTCCGGCGCCACCAGGGGTGGTTTGGGCCGGGGCGCGGCACGATCTTACCGGTTTTGTGATGCCCTGCGCTGGATCAGCTCGGCTTGGCCATGCCGCGTATCGTGGCGAGCAGCTCAGCGGGGCTCCAGGCGCCTTGGCCGCGGCGCATCGCCTGGCCGATGAAGTGGGCCTCTAAGCGGGTCTCTCCGGCCTTGAGGCGCGCGTAGAGCGCGGGGGCCTCGTCGAGCACGGTCTGAACGAGGGTGGGGAGGTCCAGCGCCTCGGGCGATTCGTCGGGTGTTTGGGGCGTCGGCGTCTCTCCGGTGATGAGGGCCTGGAGCGCGGCGCGGGCCTGGGCGCGGCTGCGCTCGCCGAGGGTGACGGACTGGGCCAGGTCCACGAGCGCCTGGCCCGTGAGCCCGCCGCGCCCCGACTGTTTGAGGTGTCGCCAGGCCTC
>JAKLKE010000435.1 GCA_023150775.1 Myxococcota bacterium | reverse complement strand
CACGCAGCCGACGAGGTGCAGCAGGGGGCAGGCGATGACGATGGCCAAGGCCCGGGGCACGACGTGGTACGCGAGGCCATCAACCCCCATCACCTCCGTGGCGTCGAGCTCCTCCTTGATGCGCATCGCGCCGAGCTCCGCGGCCACCGACGAGCCCCCTTGGGCGGCGACGAGCACGGCGCTGAGCACCGGGGAGAGCTCACGGATGACCGTCACCGAGACCAGCGACGCCAGAAGCCGCTCGGCGCCAAACAGGGCGAAGATCGTGAGGCCCTGCAGCGCGACGACCATGCCAAAGGGGAAGATGACGGCGACGACGGGCGCAAAGCAGCGCGTCACGATCGTCCAGATAAAGCGGAAGAGATCGGCGAGGTTGTGCGGGCCGACGACGAGCCGCCAGCACACCCGGAGGGTGAACATCCCGAACTGGCCAAGCTGGGCGAGGGTCTCCACGGCTTGAGCCTAACCCGGATCCCAAGCGGCGCGGCGCAGACACGCGCGGCGGGTTACCCTGGGCGACCCTCGGAGGCCGAACCGATGCTCTCGCTGCTCTTCTTGACCTTCATCAACCTCGCCTTCGCTGAAGACGCCTGGGTCGTGAACGCCACGGAGCTGGTGCGTTGGCCGGAGTCGGTCACCCCCAACGCCCCGGTGCGTAGCCTTGAGGTGAACGACAAGGTCGAGGTCGTGCTGCGCGACGGCGCCCAGGTGCGGGTGCGCAAAGGCATCGACTTCGGCTGGGTGCCCGCGACGGCCCTCACCGACAAAGAGCCCGTGGTCGAAGCCCCTCCGGCCTTCGAGCTCCCGCCGGGTTTAGAGCTCCCCCCGGGCCTTGAGCTCAGCTCGCCGATCACCCCGCCGCCGAGCGAGTGAGCGCCTCGATCGCCGCTGCCCGCGCGGGCTCACACCAGAAAATGTCCGGTCAAGTTCTGGCCGTGTGCCCTCAGCGGGGTCTACGAGGCCATTCTTGGGCAGGGCGGACAGCCCTAAGCAACATCCCCCGTTGGGCCCACGGTTACTCTCGGGGGGCGAGGTGAGCCCACATCACCCGCCCAATCGGAGCTTGTGATGACGACCCTCTTCGACCGTGACGTGACCGTAGCGGTCTTGGCCTCTGGCTCAGGCGGCAACTGCACCTACATCGGAGACGGCAGCGTCGGCGTCTTGATCGACTGTGGGCTCTCAACGAAGATGATCATGAAGCGCCTGGACGACGCCGGGCTCTCCGCCGCGCCCATCGACGCCGTGCTCATCACCCATGAGCACACCGACCACGTCGGCGCCGCCAAGGTCTTGTGTGAGCGCCTTCGCCAGCGCGGGAACGGCAAATATGTGCCGTTTTACATGACTGAAGGCACCTTAGAGGGCTGCCCCGACGCCTGCCTGCCCGAGGCCGTCGAGGTGTTTGAGGCGGGCAAGCCGTTCCGCCTGCGTCACGTCGAGGTGGATCCTTTCTCGATCCCCCATGATGTGAACGATCCCGTGGCGTTCAGGCTCGCCATCGGCGACGTGGCCGTGGCCGTGGCGACTGACTTGGGCCGGTCTACGGCTTTGGTCGAGGGCAAACTCCAGGCCCTCGACGCCTTGGTCTTGGAGTTTAACCACGACGTCGACACGCTCTTGAACAACCCCAACTACCCTTGGTCCCTCAAGCAGCGCATCCGCTCCAACCACGGCCACCTCTCGAACCAGCAGGCCGGTGAGCTTCTGGGCAAGGTCAGCTCCGAGCGCCTCAAACACCTCGTGCTCGCGCACCTGAGCGAGAAGAACAACTCGCCGGCCCTCGCGCTCTCCGAGGCCCGCCGCACACTTCTGGCCCAAGGCGCCGAGCACGTCGCCGTGGCTGTCGCGCATCAGGATCAGGTCACGGAGCCCCTGCGCCTGCGCACCGCCGCCTGGTGAGGGTTATAGACGCGCTCCCTCTCTTCGGAGCGTGACCGATGATCGTCCTCGCCTTGTGCGGCTCTGTGCGTGAGCCCTCTAGCACCCGCCTCGCCATGAACACCGCCCTCGACGCCGCCGCGGCCGCGGGCGCTGAAGTGCGCTGGCCCTCTCAGGCGCTCTCGACTTTGCCGTTCTGCGACGGCCGCCGGGGTGAGTACGGCGAGGCCGTCGCCACCTTCCGCGCCGAGGTCGCCTCAGCCAACGCCATCCTCATCGGCAGCCCCGAGTACCACGGCGCCTTCTCCGGCGTGCTCAAGAACGCGCTGGATCTTTTGGAGGAGGACGCCCTGCGCAACAAGCTCGTCGCCGTGGTCGCCACGGCGAAGGGTGACGCCGGGGCGATGAACACGCTGAACCACCTGCGTCACGTCGTGCGCTGGATGAACGCCTGGGTGCTGCCCGCCCAGGTCTCCATCCCCCGGGCCAGCGAGCGCGCCGCGACGGGCGAGTTTGACGCCGAGCTCACAAAAGAGCTCGCCGTGCTCGGCCAAGAGCTCGTGCGTTACGGGCGCCTGCTGGCGAACCCCTCGGCCTGAACGGCGCCTCAGCCGCCCAACTCCACGCCTACCGCCCGGGCCACCTTCACCAGCTCGCCGTTGACATCGACCTGGCGGTAGATCGAGATGGCCTCGGCGATGGGCACGCCGATCACCGAGTTATTGCGCAGCACGGTGATCTCACCCCAGCGCCCCGCCTCGATGAGATCCACCGCCGCGATGCCGAAGCGGGTGGCGAGGATGCGGTCGGCGGCGACCGGGGAGCCCCCGCGCTGGAGGTGGCCGAGCACGGTCACTCGCACGTCGACGTCGCGGCGGGCGACGAGCTGGTGGGCGAGCTGCAGCGCCGGGCCGCCGGTGTGAATGCGGCTGTGGGCCTCTCCGTGCAGGCCCTCCCCAGCGGTGGCCTCAGCGCAGCGCGCGCCCTCGGCGACGACGATGAGGGTGAACAGGCGACCCACGGCGCGGCGTTTGTCGATCTTGCGCACGATGCGCTGGATGTCGTAGGGGATCTCGGGGAGGATGATGCAGTCCGCGCCCCCGGCGAGCCCGGCGTGTAGGGCGATGTGCCCGGCGTCGCGGCCCATGACCTCCAAGATCATCACCCGGTCGTGGCTCTCGGCGGTGGTGTGCAGGCGGTCCAGGGCGTCGGTGGCCACGGCGACGGCGGACTCAAACCCGAAGGTCATGTCGGTGGCGGAGAGGTCGTTGTCGATGGTCTTGGGCACCCCGACGACCTTCACGTCGTGCTCGGTCATCAGGCGGTAGGCGATGCGCTGGCTGCCGTCGCCGCCGATGACGACGAGGCCCTCCAGATCAAGATCCTGCATCGCCGAGACGAGGCGGCCGGAGATGTCTGCCTTCTCGCGACCGTAGGCGAAGGGGTCGCCCCGGTTGGTGGTGCCGAGCACCGTGCCGCCCCGGTTGAGCAGGCCCGTGCAAGACTGCGGGGTCAGCTCGCTCACCCGGTAGGGGCTCTCCAAGAGGCCGTTGAGAGAGTCCTCAACGCCCACCACAGACCAGCGGAGCTGGCCCACGGCGCGCTTCACGAAGGCGCGGATGACGGCGTTGAGGCCCGGGGCGTCGCCGCCGCCGGTGAGGATCCCGACACGATGGTTGCTTGGCATCGTTCGGTTGTACCTCAACCACGTTCATTTTGCCTGAGCGGGCACCCCATCCCAGGTCCGGATCTTGGCGAAATCCTTGATGTGGCCCCAGATCGCCTTGGCGCCGCGGGTCATGTAGTCGAGATCTTCGAGCGAGTTGAGGTGCTGGAGCTGGTGCGCCAAGAACTTGGGGTGCAGGTAGAGCTTGTAGAACTGCCCCGCCATCTGCACCACCTCCTCCTGGTTCATGTCGGTGAGCACACAGACCGGCTCGGTCATGTCGTAGCGCTCGTACTCGGTCTCATCGAAACGAATCCAGCCGTTCTCTTGGCAGAGGCGGAAGAGCGGCGTGCCCGGGTAAGGCATCACGACGGTGGCCTGGAGGTGGTGGGCGAGGCCGTTGTGCATGAGGTACCGCGCGAGCTTGAGCGTCTCGTAGGCGTCCTCCTTCGTCTCCCAGGGGTAGCCGACCATCATCGTGAGGTGGGGCTGCAGCCCTGCGGCGGAGGCCATGCGGCAGCCCTCGATGATGACCTCGCGGGTGAGGTCTTTGTCGAGGATGTCGATGGTGCGCTCAGAGGCGGACTCGATGCCCAAGATGAGCTTCCGGAAGCCCGCCTTCTTCATGAGCTGCACGTTCTTCTCGGTGAAGTAGTCAAACCGGAAGTTGCAGTCGAAGATGACCTTCTCGTTGATCTTGCGGTCGATCATCTCCGTGCACAGGCGGTTGAGCCAGTTGCCGCCGGGCAAGGCGCCGGTGTCGTCGAAGATCTCCCGGGCGCCGTGTTTGCTGATGAGCATGTCCATCTCGTTGCAGAGATGCTCAGGGCTCACGGTGTTGAACCGGGGGTAGGTGACGGTCCACGAGCAGAAGGTACACTTGCCGTAGGGGCAGTCGCGGCCGGCCATCGTCCACAGAAACGGCAGGCGCTTCTTCCACTTCTCGAAGTAAAGATGCGCGTTCGTGAGGTGGCGGTCCATGTACGGCAGCTCTTCAAGAGAGCGTGTGCCTTTGTAGGGGCCCGTGGTGCCGTGGGTGCCGTCGCTGTTGCGGTAGTAGAAGCCGCCGTCCAGCGCGTCGCCCTTCGTGATGTGGTTGACGAGGCTCTCCAGAGAGAAGTCGTAGTCGCCGCCGGTGATGCAGTAATCGACCTGGCTCTTCTCCATCGTCTCCGTGGGGTTGCCCGAGATGTGATCGCCGAAGAGCACGACCTTCACGCCGGGCACCTCGGCCTTGATCATCTCCGTGAGCGCCCAGTGCTGGCGAACCACCGGGGACTTCGTCTCCATGGCGACGAGCTCAGGCTTAAAGTCGCGCAG
>JAKLKE010000434.1 GCA_023150775.1 Myxococcota bacterium | reverse complement strand
ACCCTCATCCAGCGCAGGCCCAAGCTGACGACGAGCCAGAGCGCCCGCCGTCAGCCGGCCTTGGTCATGCTGCTCGGGCCCCAGGTGGGCCGGGTGTACCGCCTCAAGCCAGGCCGCCACACCATCGGTCGCTCGTACAGCCGCGAGATCACGGTGGATGAGGACGGCGTCTCCCGCACCCACGCGATCCTCACCGTCGATGACGAGGGCGGGGTGAGCGTCGCGGACGCCGGGAGCACCAACGGCACGACGCTGAACCGCGAGCTGCTCACCCGTTTCCCCAGACAGCTCAAGGACGGCGATCGGGTGTCTCTGGGCGGCTCGGTGACCTTCAAGTTTGTCTGGCTCGACGCCTTGGAGGAGAAGATCACGGTAGAGCTCTACGACTCCGCTGTTCGCGACCCGCTCACCGGCGCGTGGAATCGCCGCTACCTCGACGTGCAGCTCCACGCCGAGCTGAGCGCGGCCCGTCGTCGCGGCTTAGAGCTCTCGATGTTGGCCTTGGACCTCGATCATTTTAAGCAGGTGAACGACGTCCACGGCCACGCCATCGGCGATCAGACCCTCCGCGCCGTCTCCGAGGCCCTGCTCTCGGCCTGTGGCGAGGCCGCCACTGTGGCCCGGGTCGGCGGCGAAGAGTTCGCCGTGCTGCTGCCGGGCCAAGATCTCGCCCAGGCGACAGCCCTCGCAGAGGGCATCCGCGCCGCCGTCGCGGCCATCGAGATCCCCGCCGAGCGGGGCCCGGTGCGGGTCACCGTCTCCTTGGGCGTGGCCAGCCTCGCGCCGGAGATGAGCGCCCAAGGGCTCTACACCTTGGCCGACGCCCGGCTGTACCAGGCGAAGGCCGAAGGGCGCGACCGCGTGGTGAGCGGCTAAGGCTCCGCTCAGCTCAAGCGCAGAGAGTTCGCCCCGGCGAGCTCCCACTTCACCATGAAGTCGACCACGGGCATGTTGATCTCCTCGTCCACGTCATCCCAGGGGTAAGGGTCCATGATCTTGACGACGTCGGTGACCTGCTCGACCATGACCCAGTGCGCGCCGACCTGGCCGTCGGGGAAACGGTCGATGATGCAGGCGATCCAGGGGAGGTTGTGGGAGAACTGGTAACGCCGGGCGTTCCGAGCGCGGAGATCGCGGCTGCCAGCGCCCAAAGAGGAGTCCACACGCTCCTCCCCGTAGAGGCCCAAGGCGAGGCGGTGCACGGCGTCGAAGGAGGTGTCTTCGCCGACCTTGAGCGCCACGGCGCCGACGAGGGACCGGCCGAGGCCCTCCAGATCGGCCGTCTCCCGCTGCACCCCGACGGAGAGCGCGTCTAAGGCGGCGCGCAGATCGGGGTCGAGGGGCACATGACCCCGCTCGGCGAGGAGGTACATCCAGGTGGCCAGCGTGATGGGCAGGTTTCCTGACTTCGGCGCGGTCTTCGTCATGCTCGCTCCATGTGGGCCTCCTCGGGTCTGCCGGGGCCGAGACCCCGGCGCAGGAGGGCGCGTGAGGAGTTATACCTTGCGGCGACCCCCGATGGTGCGTCGCGGATCGCGGCGATGGAGCGCCTGGCGTGCTGATCCTCTGGCCCCTGCTCATCTCATGCGGCTCGGCGCCTCTCCCGGCGGCCTCCCCCACCCTCCCGGCCTCGACCCTCCACAGCCAAGGCGCCGGGACGCCGCTGCGACTCACCGAGCTCCTCGACGGCGCGTCGCTCACTCTGCCGGCGCGCACGGTGCCCAAAGACGCGGCGCGTCTGGGCGACATGCCGCTCACCGGCTGGACGGAGGTGGAGGACTCCCCCGGCGTGTGGGTGATTGACTCCCCGGTTGAGCTTCAAGGAAAACGCCACGGCACCCCGCCCACGGGCCTTGAGATCGTCTGGGAGGGCAAGGAGCTCCCCTACCGCTGTATGCCGCGGGTCGGCGTGCGGGTGTGGTGCGCGGACGACGACCAGCTCTACGTCTCCAACAAACGGAACCCCGACGAGCTGAGCGCCGGGCCCTCCTTACGCGCCGACCGCGTCGGGAGCCTCGTCAAGCGCCTCGACGTCACCCAGTCCGGCCTGAGCCCCCAAGAGTTTGTGCGCTACGAGCTGACCTTAGGCCCCGAGAGCCGCCCAGGCCTGCTCCTTCCCGCGCCCACCACGCTCTCGTACTCCTTGACCTTGCCCGAGGGCGCCACCTTAGACCTCGCCTTGGCCCTCGTGCCCCTGGGCCTCACCGATGGCCCCGAGAGCGACGGCGCCGGGCTGCGGGTGCTCATCGACGGCGACGAGATCACCTCGTTCCAGGTCCCTGAAGAGGGCTTTCGCGACGCGCAGATCGACCTCAAACGTTTCGGTGGCAAAGCCGTCACCCTCACCTTTGAGACCATCGCCACCGGGGACGCCGACTGGGACATGGTCTTTTTGGCCGAGCCCCGCATCTTCGGCGCGCCGACGCGGCCTCCGCGCCGGGTGTTGGTCGTCGGCATCGACACCGCGCGCTACGCGAGCTTCACCCAGCACGGTTACGACCGGGACACCACGGCGCCCCTCGACGAGTTCGCCGCCCAGTCGGTCATCTTCGACCGCGCCTGGACCCCAGCGCCCCGCACCCGCCCCAGCTTTCGCACGGCGACGACGGGATATTACCCCTTCGAGGCCATGGACGCGCCGACCATGGGCCAGGTGCTCAAGGACGCGGGCTTCACCACCGCCGGGGTCACGGCGAACATTCACCTCGTCCCCCGCTTCGGCTTTAACGACGGCTTCGACTGGTGGATCTTTGAGAACTCCGTCGAGGCCGACGTGCAGATCGAGCGCGCGAAGGGTTGGTTACACACCAACCGCGAGCGCGACAGCTTCATGTTTTTGCACATCATGGACCCCCACGCCTTCTACGACGCCCCGGCCTTCTACGCGAACCGCTACGTCGAGACCGATCCCGGCCCGCTCGTCGATGAGATGAACCGCTGGCAGATCGTGTCCATGGGCGAGACGCTCACCGACGACAACAAAGCCTGGCTGCAGGCGCGGTATGACGGCGAGCTGCGATACACCGCGGATCAGCTCGCCGAGCTCTTCTCCTGGGTGCTGACCTTGCCCGGCGAGACGTTGATTGTGCTCCATTCCGACCACGGCGAGGAGTTCTGGGAGCACGGCAGCTACGAGCACAACCACACCCTCTACAGTGAGCTGACCCACGCTGTGCTGTGGGTGCGCCCCCCGGCGGGCTGGGCGGGCGGCCCGCACCGGGTCGAGGAGCCCGTAGGTCTGGTGGACATCGCCGCGACGGTCTACGATCTCGCCGGGGTGCCCGAGGACAAACGCCCCAAGACCAACGGCGCCTCGCTCCGCCCCTACCTCGACGCCGCACAGTCCGAGGCGCTGCCCGCGCTGCGCGCCTCGTTGACCGCCCGGGCCCTACCCATCGGCCACCTGATGTACGACACCGAGCGCTGGGCTGCGGTCGCCGACGACCAGATGTACATTCTACACACCTGGAGCGGCGAAGAGGAGCTGTTTGACCTCATCACCGACCCCCTCCAGCAGAACGACCTCGCGCCGACCGCCTCCCGCGCCACCCTCGACGCCCGCCTCGCCCGCCTCGCGGACGCGACGGGCTGGCCCACGGGCCCCGGGCTACGCATCGAGGTCGGCGCGGCCACCCCTAGCTTCACGATGACCTTCGCCGAGCCCGTGCGCGCCCAGATCATCGACCCCGAGGCCGACAGCCGCCGCCGCGCCAACGTCGAGTGGGGCCAGCGCCCCAAACAGCTCCCCACCGACGTCGGCACCGTCGAGATCTCCCCCGACGGCCTCACCCTCACCTTTACGCCGGGCCCCTACGGTCGCGGCGTCATCGGTGTCGTCACGGGCTCGTGGCAGAACCTCGGCGTGCTCAACCTCGCCGAGCCGACGCCGATCCCCATCGAGGGCGGCACGCTCAAGGTGGGCATGGGCACGGTCACCGCCACGCCCGGCGCGGTCATCTTGGTGCAAGACAGCGAGCTGCAGCGCCTGATGAGCGCGATGGAGCTCGGCGGCAGCGACCAGATCGAGGCGCTCAAGGAGCTGGGCTACATTGAGTGAGGGAGGTGGGGCCCTGGCCTTGCCCTCCCCCCGCTGCGTGTACAACCCTTGGCATGTCTGAGCCGAACCACGCCGCCGATCCCGCCGCCTCCCCTCCTGCGCCGAGGCGGTCGTTTCGGGCGCGCCTTGACGCCGCGAAGCCGTCGTTTCGGGCCTTGGCCCTCGTCTATCAGACGAGCCCCGCCGCGCTCTGGACCCTCGCCGTGCTCACGCTCCTCGCGGGCTTGTCGCCGGGGGCCATCGCCTGGGTGAGCAAACACATCGTCGACGGCGTCGTGGCCGCGGCGGCCGCGTCCGTCACCGCCGGGGCGGGGGCCTTGATCTCCCAGACCGCGCTGTGGTGGGTGGCCGCCGAGGCCGCCCTCGTGCTCGGCACCTCCGCCGTGCAGCGTGGCCTCGGCGTGAATGAGCAGCTCCTTCGCGCGCGGCTCGGCCAGCGGGTGAACGCCCTCATCCTCGCCAGGGCCGTCGAGATGCCCCTGGCCTCGTTTGAGGACGCGCGACTGTACGACAAGATGACCCGGGCCCGCCGCGAGGCCAGCTCACGGCCCTTGGCCCTGGTCACCCGACTGTTCGGCTTGGCCCAGAGCTTCGTGAGCCTCCTCACCTTCGGCGGGCTTCTGTGGGGCCTCGCCCCCTTGGCCGTCCTCGCCCTGTTCATCGCCGCCTTGCCCGCGTTCATCGCCGAGACGCGCTTCTCCCAAGCCGCCTTCCGCCTGCTCTCTTGGCGCACCCCCGAGGTTCGCCAGCAGGCGTGGTTAGAGACGGTGCTCGCCCGAGACGACTACGCGAAAGAGGTGAAACTGTTCCAGCTCGGGCCCCTGCTCTTGGGGCGGTATCA
>JAKLKE010000433.1 GCA_023150775.1 Myxococcota bacterium | reverse complement strand
CACCCCCGCCGCGCGGAGTCTGCCCTGCGCCGGGCCATCCCCCTCGCCGAGGCCGCCGAGGCCGCTGAGGTTGAGGCCGAGGCCCTCACGCTCCTCGCCGAGGTCTTGGAGGCGCGCGGCGAGACCGAGGAGGCCGCGGCGCTGCGGGAGTAAGAGTCCGCGCTGCAGGCGTGGATCGGGCGCGAATGAGGCAGGACGCCGCGCGGCGACCCCTCCCCCACCGTGCTACCCTGCTCAGCGTCCTGACGAGGTGTTCGATGGTGTTGCACTTAGCCGCCCTCGCGCTCTTGAGCGCCCCGGGAGCGGGCGAGGCCCAGGCCGCCGAGCCCGTTGACGCCGCCGAGGCGGAGCGCGCCGAGCTCGCGCACATGCTCCGAGAGGCCAGTGAAACCATCCGGTTGCTGGACGACGAGGCCTCGGCGCTGCCCCTGCTCACCGAGGTCGCGCGCCGCGCTCAGGCGATGGGCGACACAGACACCCTCGCCGCCGCGCTCACCGAACGAAGCAACGCCCTTGAGCTCCTCGGCGACCCGCGCGGCGCCATTGAGGCCCTCCAGGAGGCCGTCCCGCTCCTTTGTACCTCCGCGCTCCCCGCCCACCGAACACAGTGCGCCCGACGCAAGCTAAACCTGGGGCGTCTCATGGCGGGTTTGGGTGACGCCGAGGCCATCCCCCAGCTTGAGGAGGCGGCGCGCCAAGCCCAGGCCGACGGGGACCACGGCGTCGAGATCGTCGCGCTGAACGCCCTCGGAGAGGCCTTCTGGGCCCGCGACGCCTTGGACGACGCCAAGCGGTCTCACGAGCGGGCCCTCGACCTCGCCATCCGTCTGAACACGGCCCATGAACAGAGGGTCGCGCTCCTCACCACACACGGAGGCCAAGAGAAGAGCCAAGAGAAAGGCCCACAGACGATCCACTCCGAGCGCGGCCTCACCGAACGCTCGGTCATCGTGCGAGCGCACGGGGCGGCGCTCGTCGGGCTGGGACGTGTCGCGATGGAGCGTGGGGATCTCATCCAAGCCACCGCCCAGCATGAGGCGGCGCTGGGGCTCCTCGGGCGGCTGCGGGCCGAGTGGGAGCGTGGGGTCTGGCCCAGCGGCGAGCCCATGGAGCGGCTCTTGGGCGACCGCGCCGTCACGGACGCCGACACCGCCATCGAGGCGCTGGCCCTCTATGAGCTGGGCCGGGTCTGGAGCCTGCAAGGCCGAACAGAGGAGCCCGAGGCCACGCTCAATCGGGCGCTCGCGCTCTTCGGTGACGCCCTCGATGACCTCCGTCAGGCGGACGTGATGATGGCTCTGGGGGCGCTGGCCTCTCAGCGCGGCCAGGTCGCCGAGGCGGAGCAGCTCTACCGGAAGGCCCTCGCGCTCAACCTCCAAGCGCGTCACGCCCACGGTCAGATGCGCGCGCTCATCGGATTGGGGAGGGTCCTCGACCAACACCCCACGCAGGTCGAGGCTGAGGCGTGCTTCGAGACGGCGCGGTCCCTCGCCGTGGCGATCGGCTCGCGCTCGGGGGAGGCCTCGGCGCTGCTCGGCCTCGCGGAGATTCAGGCCACGACCCTCGCGAGGGACCACGCCGAGCGCACAATCCAGGGCGCGTTTGAGATCTACCTCGCCCTGGGGATGCCCAGCGAGCAAGCCTGGGCTTTGCTCTACCTCAGCACCCAGCAGCAGCTCCAAGGGAAGCGCGACGAGGCGCTCCAGACCAACGAGCAGGCGCTAGAGATCGCGAGGCGCCACGGGCTCGTGGTTCTGGAGAGGCGAGCGCTGAACAAAATCTACGGGCTCTACGCCCTCGACACCTCATCCAACCTGGACTCTAGACCGATCGAGGCTGAGGCGGCCAGCCGGCAGCTCATTCAGCTCGCCATCCAGTACGAAGACCTGAGCGGGGAGGCGTTTGGGCACCGTGATCTCGGCGCGGCGCTCGTCGTTCAGGGTCGTCTGTCCGAGGCGGAGGCCTCCTTTCGACGAAGCGTCACGATCTACGCCGGGCTCTCGCCCCACGACTATCGTGAGGTGTTTGTCCAGCTCGCCCTCGCCGACGTGCTGATCGCCCAGGGCAAGCTCCCCGAGGCCGAGCAGCCGACCCGGCGGGCCGTCGAGGGGCTGGCCGTCGCGGGAGACCGGCTCCGTCAGGCGCAGGCGCTCTTCGACCTCGCCTGGCTCCTCTTCGAGCTCGGGAAGACTGAGGAGGCCAAACAGGCCTTACGACAGTCGATGGAGCTCGCAGAGTCCTTGGCTGCCCATCGTTACCAGGTGGAGCTCCTGCTCATGGGGGCGCACTGGATGATGAAGTTGGAGCTGCTGCCCGAGGCGGAGCGGGCGCTGAGGCGCTGCTTAGACAGCGCCACCGAGATTGAGGAAGTGGTGAGCTATGGCACGGCGCTCTCGATGCTCGCCGAGCTGCTCTCCGAGACGGGGCGGGCGGATGAGGCTGAGGCGCTCTACGTCCAGCTCATCGCCCGCATGGCGACCCCCGACAGCGTGTTCCTTGAGATGCTCTTCCGCGTTGACATGGCGGAGTGGTTGATGTCCCAGGGCCGCCCCGGTGACGCAGAGGCGATCTTGGCCCCCTGCATTGACCTCGCACGGTCCCGCCGACGAGACGACATGACGGCGAGCTGCCTCATCGCGGGCAGCGACGCCAAGACCTCCCCCCGCGCGGCCCTCCGCCTCGCGCGGCGCGCGACCGCCCACGCCGAGGACGACTGGACGACGGCCGAGGCTCTGGTAAACCTCGGCCAGCACCACCACCGCCTCGACCACCACCGCCGCGCCGAGCGCGCCCTGCGCCGGGCCATCCCCTTCGCCGAGTCCTCCAGGTTCGCCTCGGTCGAGGCCGAGGCCCTCTTGTCGCTCGCCGAGGTCTTGGAGGCGCGCGGCGAGATCGAAGAGGCCGCGGCGCTGCGGGAGACGGCGGCGGCACTAGAAGAGTGAGCGACGCCTGGCGCCGCGCGGTCCCGGTTTGGCGCTGGGGGGATTGGTTCTCCCCCAACGGCGAAACCGCCCTAACCGCTACACCGCCCCCTTCCTCACCCAGAACACAAACATCCCCGAGAACAACCCCGGCGACTCCGCCTCCAGGGCGTCCCAGGTGATGAGATCCCGCTGGGCGGGGTCATCGGGCCGGGCGGCGGCGTAGCGGGCGGCCGCTGTGGGGTGACTGTGCTGGAGACCGAGCACGGTGAGCCCGTGAGACATCAACATCGCGCCTAGGGTGAGCGGGGTGTAGCGGCGCTCGACGGGGTGCAGGACGAGGTCACGCAGGCCGGTCAAGGAGGCGAAGTCCGGCGAGCGGGTCACCCCTTTGGCGGGGTGGTCATCAGGCAACCCACGAAGCAGGGCCCGGGCGGCGCGTAGACCGGCCTCGTCTGTGTCGATTAGGCCGGCCTCTTGGAGCAAGGCCCGGGCGGCGAGCACGTCTTGGCGGCCGCGCTCGCTGTACAGTCCGAGCTGCATCAGGCCGCCAGGGGCGAGCACGTTCACCAAGGCGGCGAGGCCCTCGTTGGGGTCGTCGAGGTGGTGCAGCACGCCGACACACTCGATCAGATCAAAGGTCTGCTCCAGGCGGGCGACGTCGCGCAGGTCGCCTTGGGCGAAACGTACTCCTTGCAGGCCCCACTCCTCGACCAGACGGGCGGCGCGGCCGAGGCTGGCGCGGCTGAGGTCCAAGGCGACGATCTCCC
This sequence comes from Myxococcota bacterium, assembly GCA_023150775.1. Taxonomy (GTDB): domain Bacteria; phylum Myxococcota_A; class UBA796; order UBA796; family CAJQPC01; genus JADKFE01. The sequence goes on along the minus strand of JAKLKE010000433.1, from coordinate 1,232 downwards.
GCTCGGAGAGGCGCGTGGCGCTGGTGAGGAGCTGCTGGCCGGTGCCGCACCCGGCGAGCAGCACCCGGGCGGGGCTGGGGTCGGGCAGGGCCTCCCCGGCAGGCAGGCGCGGCAGCAGGCTGCGCACGAGGCCCGGCAGGCGCTGGGGCGTGCGCTGGTGGGCGGTGACGTGGCGGGGGTAGGGGTTCTCCTCGTACAGCGCGGCAACGGCCCGGGCGGCCTCCCCCGAGGGGGTGTCGAGGGTGGGGATCGACTCGGCCAAGCTGCGCTCCCGGCGCAGATCGCCGAGCTGCTGCCAGAACAAGGGCGTGAGCGGGCCCCAGTCCTCGCCAGGCTGCCCCAGGCCCTCGCCGAGCGCGCCCTGGAGCGGGCGGTACATCAGCACGGCGGCGAGTCGGATGGCGTTGTCGCCGAGCACCCGGGCGGCGGGGGCCTGACCCACCAGCCGGGCGGTGAGCCCCTCGACCAAGGCCGTCTCCTCCGGCGTCTCCGCCCAACAATACTCCGACCGCCAGCCGTGTAACGCCAAGGCCGTGAGCGTGCGCAGCGCCGGGTGGCGACCCCGCTCCACCGACCGCAGCGCCGCCGCCCGCGCGCCGGTGAGCAGGCGCTCCCAGGTGGCATCGATGATCAGGGCCCGGGAGAGCCAGGCCTCAGTGAGCGGCAGGGCCAAGAGCCGCAGGAGCTGACCGTCATCGGCCTGACCGGCGAGGGCCTCGGCGCCTAAGGCCGTCTGGGCCAAGGCGCGCCAGGTGGCGGGGCCGAGGCGGGTGTGGTCGATGCGGGGCGTGTCGTAGAGCGTGAGCAGGGTGTCGCCGAGGTCGGCCGGGGGCTCCTCGACGAGCAACAAGAGGTCGGTGAGGCCCACGGCGTAGCGGCGCTCGGTGGGGTTGAGGCGGCAGGCGTGGCGCAGGAGCCCGAGGCCGTCCTTCGCCCGGCCCGCCTGGGCGAGCCAGAGGCCCAAGGCGTAGCTCGCCTCGGGTTGACCCGCGGACGACGCCCGGCGCCAGGCGAGCTCCGGGTTACGGCCCAGGCCCATGCGCACATGGCCGAGCACCAGCCAGGCCTCACCATAGGAAGGATCCTCGGCGACGAGCTCGTTGAGCAGGGGCTCGGCCTCCCGCAAAGATCCCGCGCTCCAGAGCTGGACCGCGCGGCAAAAGGTGAGGGCGTCTTGGGGGCGCGGCATTCGGGCATCCTCAGGGGGCTCGTCGGGGAGCCTATCGCGAGTT
>JAKLKE010000432.1:4641-4933 GCA_023150775.1 Myxococcota bacterium | reverse complement strand
CCCTCGTCCCGAGCCGCCGCCGCCGCCCGGCCCCTCCCGCCCGACGCTCCTCTGGCGTGAGCCCCGGCCCCTGACCGTGCGCCGCGACCCCGAAGGCCGGATCCTGAGCGTGCAGCTTGAGAGCAACGCCGTTGTTGTGAACGCCGCCATCGGCCCTGAGCGCCTCTGCGGCGGCTGGTGGAGCCCCGAGCCTTTTGACCGCGACTACCACCGTGTGGAGCTGGCCGATGGTCGCGCGCTGTGGATCTTTGAGGATCGGGTCACCGGCGAGTTCTTCGCCCACGGGGCCTGG
>JAKLKE010000432.1:0-4631 GCA_023150775.1 Myxococcota bacterium | reverse complement strand
GGCGCGTCGATGCCGGAGGAGCTCGTCGCCGCCGCCGCCGAGCGGGGCTTAGACGCCATCGGCGTGGCCGACCGCGACAACGTCTACGGCCTCGTCCGCGCCTGGAAGGCCGCGCGCTCTACCCCCAACCTCGCCGTGCTCCACGGGGCCACCCTCACCGTCGCCGCGACGACGGGCCCGCCCCGAGAGCTCGCGGTCTACGCCATGGACGAGGCCGGCTGGGGCGACCTCTGCGAGCTGCTCACCCGCGCCCACGCCGAGACCCCCAAGGGTGAGGGCCTCTTGCGCCTGGGCCAGCTCCTCGATCGACAAAACGGTCTTGTTGCCCTCGCCGGGGCTGACTGGGCGAGAGACGGCGACGCCCAGACTCCTGAGCTAGAAACCCTGCGTGAGGCCTTCGGCGACCGGCTCTACCTCTGCGCAGCGAGATCGTTGCGTCCTGACGCCGACGCCCAGAACACCCGCCTGCTCGACGCGCTCTCTCGCCGTCTGGGCTGTGTTGTGCTGGCGTCGGCCCGACCGCTCATGCACAGCGCCGCCCGAAAACGTGCCCAGGACGTGCTCACCTGCGTGCGACTCGGCCTCACCATCGACAACGCCGGGCACCAGCTCCAGCCCAACGCCGAGCGCCACCTCAAGGGCCCCGCCGCCTTGGGCCAGCTCTACGCCGACCGCCCAGACTGGCTAAAAAACGGCGGCGCCTTCGCCGAGCGGGTCAACTTCCGCCTGGACCAGCTCAAGTACCACTACCCCCGGGAGATCGTGCCCGAGGGCCAGAGCCCCATGGACTATCTGCGGGATCGGGTGCGGGCGGGTATGGCCTGGCGATACCCTGAAGGGGTCTCCGACGGCCTCATTCACCAGGTCGAGCACGAGCTGGCGCTCATCGAAGAGCTCGACTTCCCTGCGTATTTCTTGACGGTCTACGACATCGTGCGCTTCGCCCGCGAGCGCGGCATCCTCTGCCAAGGCCGCGGCAGCGCGGCGAACTCTTTGGTCTGTTACGCCTTGGGCGTCACCTCCGTAGACCCAGCCCAACAACGACTGCTCTTTGAGCGTTTCATCTCCCGCGAGCGCGCCGAGCCCCCGGACATCGACGTCGATTTTGAGCACGAGCGCCGCGAAGAGGTCATCCAGTACATCTACGGGCGCTACGGGCGGCACCGGGCGGCGATGGTGAACGAGATCATCTCGTATCGGCCTCGCTCGGCGGTTCGTGACGTGGGCCGGGCGATGGGCCTGTCGCTGGACCAGGTAGACCGCCTCGCCAAAGACCAAGACTGGTGGGACTCCAAGGGCCCCAAGCCCGAGCGCGCGGCCTCGTGTGGGGTAGACCCGAACGACCCTCGGGTGCGACTCACCTTAGAGATCACCACGGAGATCCTCGGCTTTCCAAGGCACCTCTCGATTCATGTCGGCGGCTTCGTCATCAGCGAGGAGCCCCTGCGGGAGCGCTGCCCCATCGAGCCCGCGGTGATGGAGAACCGCACGGTCTTACAGTGGGACAAAGACGACATTGACGCGGTGAACTTTGTGAAGGTGGATGTGCTGGCTTTGGGCATCCTCACGGCCATCCGCAAATGTTTTGACCTCTGCCGGGCCTTTCATGGCCACGACCTCGACCTCGCGAAGGTGCCCCAAGAGGATCCCTTCGTCTACGACATGCTCTGCCGCGCCGACACCTTGGGCGTGTTCCAGATCGAGAGCCGCGCCCAGCAGGCCATGTTGCCAAGGCTCAAGCCCCGGAGCTTCTACGATCTTGTCGTGGAGGTCGCCCTGGTGCGCCCCGGCCCCATTCAAGGCGGCATGGTCAACCCGTACTTAGAGCGGCGCACGGGCAAGGTGCCCATCATCTACGCCCACCCCAAGCTCGAGCCCATCCTAGAGCGCACCCTGGGCGTGCCCATCTTCCAAGAGCAGGTCATGGAGATGGCGATGGCCGTGGGCGGGTTCGCCCCGGGTGAGGCCGATGAGCTGCGCCGGGCCATGGGCAGCGCCCGCAAACGTGGCGGCCTGGAGCGCCTCGTGCGCCGCCTCGTAGACAACATGGAGCGTGAGGGCATCGCCCGGGTGTACGCCGAGCAGGTCGCCAAGCAGATCATGGGCTTCGGCGACTACGGCTTCCCCGAGTCCCACGCCGCGAGCTTCGCGCTCTTGGTCTACGTCTCCAGCTACCTGCGCCGCTACTTCCCCGCCGCCTTTGCAGCATCTTTGTTGAACGCTCAGCCCATGGGCTTTTACCCGCCCCGGCACATCCTCGATGACCTGCGCCGCCACGACGTCGAGCTGCGTCCCCTGGACATCAACCGCTCCTGCTGGGACAACACCTTAGAGCTCGACGGCCGGGTGAGCCCCCTGGCTGGGGGCAAAGCCGGGCGGGTGGCCGAGGGCGTGGCCTTGCGGGTGGGCTTTCGGCAGGTGAGCGGGCTCGGCGAGGCCTCGGGGCGGCAGATTGAGGAGGCCCGGGCGCGCGGGCCTTACACCGGGGTGGGTGACCTCGCGCGCCGCACGGGCCTACGCCGGGACGAGCTGATGCTCTTGGCCCGCGCCGACGCCTTGCGCCCCTTCGGGCTCAGCCGACGCCAGGCGGCCTGGGCGATCTCCGGGCTCTACGCGGGCCCCCTCTTCGCGGGCCTCGGCCACGACGACGACGACGCGCCGCTGCCCGAGGCGACGGCCTTTGAGGAGCTTCAACAAGACTGGCTCTCGACGGGGCTGTCCCTCGACGCGCACCCCTTGGGCCTCGTGCGCCCCCGGCTCGATGAGCAAGGCGTCACCCGCGCCGGAGATCTCAGCCACTTTGAGTCCGGCGACGTCGTCGAGGTGGCCGGGGTGGTGGTGCTGCGCCAGCGCCCGAGCACCGCCTCAGGGGTCTTGTTCATGACCTTAGAGGATGAGACCGGGCTCGTGAACCTCGTCGTGTGGCCCAAGCTGTACGAGGCTGAGCGCCGCACCATCCGCCACGAGCCGATGCTCCGGGCGCGCGGCCGCCTGCAGCGGGAGGGTGAGGCCGTCTCCTTGCTGGCCATCCATTTTGAGCCCGTAGACGTGGGCGCCCTGCCGACGACGAGCCGCGACTTTCGTTAGCCCCCAAGCTGTGGTAGAACCTCGCCGTGGCGCGGACTGCGACGCGCGCGGAGGTCTGATGGATACCTACTTCGTGTCAACGAATGAGCTGCTCGGCGCCCGTGTGCTCGCGGACTCCCCCGCTGAAGCCGCGGAGAAGGGCGCCGCCAACGCTGGGCTCACCCCCGGCACCCACGTCTTCGTGCGCTGGGCTGTCGTGCGCAGCGCCGCGCGCCCCCATGACTGGGTCTCGGCGAACGTCGCCGAGTTCAACACCCGCTGGGGCGGGATCGAGGCGCCCGGCGCCCCCGCCGTCGCCGTGGAGGAGGCCCCGGCCGCCACGGTCGCGGCGCCTGTGGAGGAGGAGGTGGCGGCTGAGGCCCCGGCCGCCGAGCCCGCCGTTGACGCTGAGGCCGCCGTTGAGGAGGCTCCTGCGGCAGAGGCCCCCGCCGCTGAGCCCGTCGTCGAGGCCGCCGCCGCTCCGGCGCCCAGCGGCAAGAAGGGCAAGAAGGGCCAGCCCGCGGCGGAGTGAGCCGCGTGGGCTGAGCTGCTGAACGAAGGCGCCATCGCGAGAGCGGTGGCGTTTTGTGCTCTGCGGCGAGCGTGATAGGCTCACGGGCCAAAGCCCAAAGGAACGAGCCCCCGTGCGCCTGACCCAGATCGAGCTGACCAACTACCGCTGTTTTACGCGGCTCAAGCTCGACCTCGATACACGGGTGACCGTGTTGATTGGCAACAACGCCTCAGGGAAATCAAGCGCGCTGGAGGGCATCGCTGCGGCCTTGGACGCCTGGTTCCTCGGTCTACCGGAGCCGATCTCCCGTGGAATCCCCCAAGAGGCGCTGCGGCAGGTCTGGGTGAACCAGATCTTCGGCGAGCGCACGCGTGAGCCCGCCGGAGAAGCCACGGTGAGGGCCCTGGGGGAGGTGGAGGGCCGCGTGGTCCAGTGGGAGCGGCACCTCAAGGGCCAGCGAGGTCGCACAAACAACCGGGGCTGCGCGGCGCTGCGTGAGGTCAGCGAGGCGAAGGCGAAGGCGCTTCCCGCAGGCGAGCACCCCAACCTGCCGGTTTTGGCGCTGTATGGCACGGGCCGCTTGTGGGTGCAAAAACGCGAGCGTATGGAGCGCCTGCTTGGGATGCAGAAGCAGACGGGCAGCGTGCTCTTCGGGTACTCCGCCTGTTTGGAGCCCGCGTCTGACCACAAGCTGTTCACGGTCTGGATGGCGTGGCGTGAGGCCGCCCTCGCCCAGCGCTCGCGGCAACAAAAACCCGGCGAGCCCAGCCCAACCGATCCGCTTCTGGAGGCCGTGACCACCGCCGCCGGGCGCATCGTCCCCAACGCGCGGCGACTGTATTACTCCATCGCCGACGAGGCGCTGATGCTGGAGCTAGACAGCGGTGAAGAGCAGCCCTTTGAGCTCCTGAGCGACGGCACACGAAACCTCGTCGCCATCGCCGCCGACATCGCCTGGCGGGCCGCGCGCCTGAACCCTCACCTCGGCGCCAAAGCCCCCCAAGAGGCCTCCGGCGTGGTCCTCATCGATGAGCTTGATCTCCACCTTCAC
>JAKLKE010000431.1 GCA_023150775.1 Myxococcota bacterium | reverse complement strand
CCCCAACAACTTCTTTAAGGCCCAAGGCACCGATGACGTCGAGGCCCTGCCCCAGTACCCCTACCGAGACGATGCCTTGCTCGTCTGGGCCGCGATCCGCGAGTGGGTGAGCGCCTATCTCGCCATCTACTACAACAACGACGACGACGTGCAGAAGGACTATGAGCTACAGTCGTGGCGGGCCGAGCTGGCGTCTCCAGCGGGCGGCACGCTGAGCCAGCTCCCCGAGCTCCAGACCTTCGACGCTCTGGTCGACCTCACGGCTTGGGTCATCTTCACCGGCAGCGCCCAGCACGCCGCGGTGAACTTCCCCCAGAACGACATCATGTCTTACGCCCCGAACCTGCCCTTGGCCGCGTACCAGCCGCCGCCGGTGGGCCCCGTGGCGGATCCCGAGCAGGCGGTGCTGCGCGCCTTGCCACCGCTGCAGCAGGCGGTGCTGCAGCAGGCCGTGGGCATGGTGCTCGGCGGCGTTCATTACACCCGCCTCGGCCAGTACCAGCTCACCCACCGCGGCCCGTACTTCGCCGACCCCCGGGCCCGCGCCCAGGCCGACGTCTTCCACCGCCGACTGCGTGAGGTGCAGGCCGCCATCGGCCAGGCGAACCTCAGCCGCCCGAGCTACATCCCGCTCATCCCCGGGCGTATCCCGCAGTCGATCAACATCTGAGCGGCCGTCGCCGTCGTCGTCTCAGAGGTAGGTTGGTCAACCAATCTACCTCGACGGGGCGAGATCGCCGGGGTCGTCGTGCTACGATCCCGGCGAACAAACCGGTGTAGGTCGTCATGCAGAAGATCGGCTCGCTCTTTCAGCGCAACTACGACGGGGATCGCCTCGTCCGGGACGAGGTCGTGCCCGGCTCGGAGTGGGTCATCGCCGGGGAAGGTGTCGCCACGCGGAAGTTTGACGGGACCTGCTGCCGCGTGCTGAGCGGCGTGCTCTACAAACGGTTCGACGCCAAGGCGGGCAAGGCGCCTCCGCCGGGCTTTGAGCCCGCCCAAGACCCCGACCCGGTCACCGGCCACTGGCCCGGCTGGCTGCCTGTCGGCGAAGGTGCTGAAGACCGCTGGTTTCGTGAGGCCTGGGACGTGAATCAGAGCCTCAGCGACGGCACCTATGAGCTGTGCGGCCCCAAGGTGCAAGGCAACCCCGAAGGCTTTGAGCGCCATGTGCTCATCCGTCACGGTGTGGAGCCGCTGCCCGACTTCCCGCGCAGCTTCGAGGCCATCAAGGCCGCGCTTCTGCCGAGCACCATCGAGGGCGTCGTCTGGCATCACCCCGATGGCCGAATGGTGAAGATCAAGCGCCGCGACTTCGTGAAGTCGGGGCCGAAACACCGCTCCTGAGCGCGCTCATGCAGACGCTCTCGTCGATCCAGTCGATTCGGCGGCGCCCGAACCTCTACCTGGGGCCTCGCGATGGCGTGCCGTTGGCGAACTTGGCCTTGCGCGGCTGCTGCCAGACGATCACGATCACCCTGCGCGCTGGCGGCGAGGCCCTGATTCACGACGACGGGCCCGGTTTGCCCCTCGATCGGGACGCCGACGGGGTGACCTGGGCCGAGCGGGCGTTCACCGTGCTGCGGGCCTGCGCCGAGGCCAAACCCAAAGACCTCGCGAAGACCAGCTGTGAGCTTGGCCTGGTCGTGCTCAACGCCCTCTGCGCACGTCTATACCTTGAGCTTCACCAAGGCGGCGAACATTGGGCACAGACCTACCTCGCCGGGGCCCCCGTCGCGCCGCTGCGTTTGGTGGGGCCGACGACGGCGCGCGGCCTGCGGCTTCACGTCAAGCTCGACCCCACGGTCTTGACCGAGCCGGAGTTTGACCTGGAGGAGCTCACGGCCTGGCTCTCCCAGGCGAAGGAGGGGGCGAGGTTTGTGTTGAATGACGAACGAAGCGGCGCCCAGCGGGTGATCTCAGCCCCCTAAGAGCCCCTCCGCCGCCTCGACGCTCATCGGTCGGCCCAACAAGAAGCCTTGGGCGTAGCGGCAGCCGAGGCGGCGCAGGGTGATGCGCTGGCGCTCGTGCTCGACCCCTTCAGCGATGGTCTCTAAGCCCAAGGCGTCGGCGAAGGCGAAGACGGCCTCTAAGAAGCGGTCGGCGGCGGGATCAAGGCCCAGTCGCGCCAAGAAGGCGCGGTCGAGCTTGAGCTGATCGATCGGCAGGTGGGCGAGGGTGGAGAGGGACGAGTGGCCGGTGCCGAAGTCGTCGAGGCAGATGCGCACACCACGCTCCCGCAGGCGGCGCAGCATGGCCGGGGCGTCGGGGCTCTGCACCAGGGCCGTCTCGGTGAGCTCCAGGCGCAGGGCCTCGCCCGGGGCCTCGGCCTCGGTCAAGGCGCGCAAGACCCGGGGCAGCACGTCTTGGGAGTTGACCTCTTGGGCGGAGATGTTCACCGAGACGGTGAGGTGGCCGTGGCCGGGCAAGGCGCGCCAGCGCTGAACGGCGATCAGGGCGCGGCGCAGCACACGCTCGCTGATGGTGCTGATGAGGCCGAGCTCTTCAGCGATGGGCACGAAGGTGTCGGGGGGCACGAGGCCGCCATCGGGCTCGGCGAGGCGGGCCAGGGCCTCAAAGCCGATGATCTTCTCGTCGGAGAGGCGCAGGATCGGCTGCATCACGGCGTCGATGCGGCCCTCTCGGATGGCCTCCCGCAGCTTGGCCTCCCGGCGCAGGCGGGTGGTGGCCACACGCTGCAGCTCGGGATCGTAGACCTCACCTCGGCGCCCGCCCAGCTCACGGGCGCGGCGGGCGGCGGTCTGGGCCTCACGGAACAGCTCGGCGGGGCGGTCGGTGGAGCTGCGGGCGAAGGTGACGCCGACGCTCACCGAGGGCGTGAGCGTCTCGCCGTCGATCAAGAGCGGCTCGCCGAGGCGCTCTATGATCTCTTCAGCGAGCTTGAGCGCCTCCGAGGGCCGCTTGAGGCCGAGATGTACGATGCCGAACTCATCGGAGCGCAGGTGCGCGACGGTCTCGGAGCTGGGGAGCAGGCCGACGAGGCGGCAGGCGCTCTCGCGCAGCACGGTGTCCCCGGCGGCGTACCCGAGGCTCTGGTTGATCGTCATGAAACGATCGAGCTCGACGTGCATGAGCGTGAGCTGGGTCTCGGGCCAGCGGTCAAGCTGTCGCAGGGCCACCTGGAGTCGATCGCGGAGCGCGCGGTGGTTGGGCAGGCCGGTGAGGCGGTCGGAGAGCTTGTGGTGGGTGACGTCCCGGGCGGCGCCGAGCACGCCGAGGATCGGCCCGCCGTCTTCGTCTCGTAGGGGGCGGCCCACGGCGCGCACCCAGCGCGTCTCGCCGTCGCGGGTGACGAGCCGCAGCTCGGCCTCGTGGGTGTCTCCAGCGAGGATCGTGCGCAGGTGGGCCTTCACCACCTCGTGATCGACGGGGTGCATCAGCCGCCGCAGCCCGCCCTCTTGGTCGAGCTCCTCCGCGCGCCATCCCGTGAGCTTGGGGAACCGATCGGTCACCCACACCGGCCGCAGGCGGCCCTGATCCAGTCGCATCTCGTAGCTGAACTCTGCGACAAGCTCCGTGAGGTCGCGGTAGCGGGCCTCGCTCTGGGCCAGGGCGCGGGCGCGACGCCGCTGGCCGCTCACGTCGCGGATGGTCTCGATGGCGCCGACGATCTCCCCCGCCGGGTTGAGCACGGGCCGCGCGGTGACCGAGAGCCACAGGCCGTCTTCAGCCCCGGGGCCGTAGAGCACGAGCTCGTCATCGACCGACTCGCCGCCGATGGCCCGGCGCAGGGGGCTCTTCGTGCTGGGCCGCACCGTGCGACCGTCGGCCTCTAAGACCTGGTGATGTTCCCGCAGCCCGTCCGGGCCGTGGACACCCAAGGTGGCGAACAGCGCCCGGGCGGCGCGGTTGAGCGTGAGCACCTCCCCTTGGGCGTTGATGAGGATCACGCCCTCACCGACACGCTCTAGGGCGGCGTCCACCAGCTCAGGGTCGAGGGGGGCGCGAGACATGGGGGATCCTCTGGGCTCAGCGCGCTGTTGGCGGGTCCGCGTTCAGGAGCTGTAACTTCCTGGGCTCACCACGGCGCGACGAGATCGAGGGTGACGGCGTTTGTGCGGATCGACACGGGACCCACGCTCTTCGCGAAGATGTACACCCCAGGCAGCCCACCCCCGGCGCAGTCAAAACGAACGGCGGCGTCGAAGGTCGCATAAAAGGTGTCGTGGGTCATAAAGGTCTGCCCCACACACTGGGCCCGGCCCGCCACGACGAGCTGCTCATCGACGATACGATCTTCAGAGAGCGGCGTGCGGCCCTCGCCCACGACCTCCCCCAGCTCCCAGGCCACGAGCGCGAGGCCGTCGCTGGTGTCAAACTCCAAGAAGCCCCAGGGCTCGGCGTCGGCGAAGCGTTCGCCGCGGCGGATCTCGATGAGGCCCTCACCGACGTAGCGGCCCCGCAAGAGCTCCTCTTCAGCGGGCAGCTCGTCCGTCGACACGTCGTCGCGCCAGGTCCAGGACGCCCCGTCAACAAGTCCGCTGTAATCTGCGGTGATCAGGCCGTCGCTCGTGCCCGTGGCGCCTCCGTCACAGCCCCAGAGCGCGGCGACGCAGACCAGCGCGAGGGGGACTCTGCGGGGGCTCACTTGCCCCACCAGTAGGGCAGGTGGTTGTCGGACATCGTGGACTGACCGGGCAGCCAGAACGGCGCGCTGGAGGGGTCTTGGCCTTGTTCGGCCTTGGCGGTGTCGATGGCGGACACCCAGATCTGGGGCAGGCCGAAGTCGGCCGGGGCGTAGTCCCGTTTGGAGGAGAAGGCCAGCCAGAGCACGTCCGAGTCGGGCAGGGGGCCCCAGCGGGGGTAGCTGTTCTGCAGCTCGCCTTCGCCGTTCGCCATGTCGAGGCGCAGGTCTACGGAGCCGTCGGCCTTCACGAGCATCACCTCGGCCTTGGCGCTGGCGTAGCCGCCGCCAACGGTTCTGTTGT
>JAKLKE010000430.1 GCA_023150775.1 Myxococcota bacterium | reverse complement strand
AGCAGCACCGTCTCACCGAGGGCGTCCTCGGGCTCTCCTTGGGCGAGCAGGCGCACCACCCGCTCACGCCCTTGGCCCTCCAGGTAGCCGCCGCTGAGGCTGCCCAGGGCCTCGCCGCTCGCCGTCACCACGTCTTGCAGGGCCACCCCACGGGCGGCGAGCTGCGCCGGGGCGACCTGAACCTCAATGCGCTCGACGCCGCCGCCGATGGCGGTGACCTGACTCACGCCGGGGATGGAGAGCAGGCGGGGCCGCACGGTCCAGTCGGCCAAGGTGCGCAGCGCCGGGCCCTCCACCACGCCGTCTTCACTGGTGAGGCCAATCAGCAAGATCTCGCCCATGACCGAGGTGACCGGGCCCAAGGTGGGCGTGAGCCCCTCAGGCAAGGCGCGGCGGGCGGCGTCGAGGCGCTCGGTGACCTGCTGGCGGCCCCGCCACAGATCTTCGCCCCAGCCGAGCTCAACCCAGACAACGCTCAGCCCGGCGGCGGACTGGCTGCGCACCCGCTCCACGCCCGGGGCCCCGGCGACGGCCTGCTCAATGGGCGTCGTCACCCACAGCTCCACCTCTTCGGGGGAGCGCGCCCCGGCCTCGGTGAGCACGGTGACCGTGGGCCGGTTGAGGTCGGGGAACACGTCCACGGGCAGGCGTGAGGCCTCGAAGCCGCCCCACAAGACCAAGAGCGCGGCGAGCAGCAGCGTGAGGCCGCGCCGGTTGAGGCTCACACGGATGAGGGCGGAGAACATCAGCGCCCCGCCACGCCGCGCAGGCTGCCCACGGCGACGGTCACCACACGATCTCCGGGGCGCAGGCCCTCGTGGATCTCCACCGTCTCCGCCCCCCGGCTGCCGACGGTCACCTCACGCAGCACAAAGGCTTCAGGCCCCGTCTTCACGAACAGAAAGCTGCGGCCCTCGGCCTCAAACAGGGCCTCGGCGGGGGCGCGCACGCCCTCCTCGTCGTCTCCGGCGATGAGGTAGGCCGTGAGCGCGGCGCCGGGGCGCAGAGCCGCCGAGCCCGCGCCGTCTTCGGGGCTGAGCGCCAGGGTGACCCGGGTGAGGCCGGTGCGGGGGTTCACCTCTTGGCCCAGATCGAGCACGACGGCGCCTACACGGCCGCCCCCCGCCGCCAGCCGGGCCTCGGCCTGGGCGCCGGGACGTAACGCCCGGCTCGTGGACTCGGCGACATACACCTCGGCCCAGACCACGCCGGGGCTCACAAGGCGCACGATCTCATCCCCGGCCAACACCTGCTCACCGGGCCGGGCGATGACCTGGGAGATCACGGCGTCGAAGGGCGCGCGGATCTGGGCCCCTTGGCCGGCCTGGGCCAAGGCGCGCTCGGCTTCAGACACAGAGAGCTGGGCGAGCTGCACCCGCTGGGCGCGCACCTGGCGCTCCCGCTCGCTCAGGCTGTCGCCGAGGCCTTCAGCCCGGGCGGCGTCTCGCTCGGCCAGGGCCAAGGCCGCCTTGGCCTCGGCGACGTTGAGCTTGAGCCGGGACTGGCCCTCAGCGGCCGAGGCGCGGTCGGCGACGGCGCTCGTCTCGACGAGGCGACCCAACACAGACCCGGCGCGCACCTTCTGGCCTGGGGTCATCGCGCCGCCGTCGGGGCCGCTGAGCACCCCCGCCACCGGGGCGCGTAAGGTGGCGCCGCCGCCGGGGGCGCTCACCAAGGCGCCGTAGGCCCGCACGGTGTCGCCGACGGGGCCCCACTCCGCGACCGCCGTGCGTAGGCCCAACAAGAGCTGGCTCTCGATGGGCAGGCTCAAGGCGTGCTGCACAAGGGGCTCGGCGCCGCCTTCGCCGTGGTCGTCGCCGCCATGGGCCCACAGCCGGGGGCTCATCAGGCTCAATGAGGTGGCCAGAACCGCCGCCGCCGCCGCCCCGCGCCGCCGCCCGAGGCCGAAGCCGACGAGCAGCCCTACGATGAGGGCGATGATCAGCTTGCCCTGGCTTCGCGCCAGGAGATCGTGCTCGTCGTGCAGGTGGGCGGGCTCTTCAGCGCCGTGATCTTCGTGAACGTCCAGCTCCTCAATCGCCCACAGCGCGGCCAAGCCCCCGGCCTGGGCGGTCAGAGAGCCCGCGTAGTGGCCGATGGGCGGGCGCGTATCGGCGCTGTACACGCCCGGCCGCCCCGTGGCGCCGAGCGTGATCTCCACCTCCGCCGGGCCGTTGAGGCGTAAGTTGGCCTCCCCGGCGACGACGGGGGCGCTCGTGGCGGTATCGAGCCAGAACATCTGCGGCGGACCCGACTGGGGCACCACCAAGGCCGACTCAAAGGTCTCCCCGCCGAGCACCACCCGGGCCTCTTCAGCCTGGGCGAGCCCGACAAGACACACAGTCCACAGGGCGAGGGTCATGGTGTCCACTCCGGAGGGAGCTGACCGGCGAGCTCCCACAAGGCCAGCTCGGTCAAGGCGCGCTGGGCGCGGGCGGAGAGCGCGGCGCGCTGGGCGTTGAGCACGGCGTCGCGTCGGGTGAGGTATTGTCCCAAGTCCAGCTCTCCGAGGGTGTAGGCCAAGGTCAGCGCGGCCATGGCGCCGTCTAAGGGCACTTCAGCGTAGGCGGCCTCGACGGCGACGGCCTGATCCCGGGCGCTCTCGGCGCCATAGGCCAAGGCCACGGACTCCGCGCTCAACAGCGCCCGGCGCTGCTCGGCGAGGCTGGCCTCGGCCCCGGCGACCTCCCGGGCCCCCCGGCTGGGGGCGTAAAGCGGCAGGCTCAGGTTCAGGGTGCCCGCGAGGCCCACCGTCTCATGATCCCAGCCGGGGCCGAGGCCCACAGCGAGGGTGGGCAGGCGGGCGAGGCGGGCGGCGGCCTCGGCGTCGATGGCGGCGCGGGCGTCAAGCTCAGCGGCGACCAGCTCCGGGAGCAGGGCCGGGTCGATGCGCGGCGCGGCGGGCACCTGGGGCCACTCGGGCACGGTGATCGAGCCGACGATGGGCAGGCCGAGGTGCTGCTCCAGACGCATCGCGGCGAGGCGGCGATCTCGCTCGGCGGCCAAGGCGCGCTGCAAGGCCCCGGCGGCCTCGGCCTGCAAAACCGCGGCGTCGACGCGCTCCCCCTCGCCGCTCTCGGCCAAGGCCCGCGCCCGGTCCCGGGCCCGCCGGGCGAGGCCTTCAGACTCCGCCATCAGCGTCGCGACCCCGCTGGCCTCGGCCACCGCCACCACCATCCCGGCGATCTCGACGCCCAAGGCCGCCCGCGCCGCCTGGGCCCGCACCTCGGCGGCGTCGGTCAAGAGCCGGGCCGAGCGCGCCCGGGCCAAGGTCGCCGGGGGCGCCTCGATGGGCACGACGAGCTGCACGCTGCGCTCCTGCAAGAAGCTCTCCACCTGCAGCTCAGGATCGGCCTCAGTGGCGGCGTACGCCCGGGCCTCCCCCTCCGCCGCCCGGCGCGCGGCCTCAGGCGCCCCGGCGAGGGGGCCGCTCGTGAGCCCGAGGCGCACAGCCTCCCCCACGGTCACCTCGGACACCCCCGCCGCCACGGAGGAGGCGCCCAGCGCCAACAACACCATCACCACGCCCCTCACGCCCCACCTCGGAACTGCGCGGAGTCTACGCCGTGGCGCCGCAGGAGCCGGTGCAGGGTCTCGCGCTCCACCCCGGCCTCGGGGGCGGCGCGGCTCACGTTGCCTTGGTGCTGCTGCATCAGGCGGGTGAGGTACTGCCGCCCTGCGGCCAGCTCGGCGCGCTCGATGGCGTCGCGGTAGGTCGGCGTCTCGGCCTGGGGCGGGCCGTCTCGGCGCAGCTCTGGCGGCAGGCTGAGCGGGCCGATCACCTCGTCTTCGCTCATCACCGCGGCGTGCTCTAAGGCGTGGCGCAGCTCACGCAGGTTGCCCGGCCAGGCCCAGGCCTCCAGGGCGGCCAAGGCCTCCGGCGAGAGCGCCCGGGCCCTCGCGCCGTAACGCGCCGCGGCGTGGCGCAGAAACCGCCCGGCGAGGAGCGGCAGATCGTCCAGGCGCTCCCGCAGAGGCGGCAGCTCGATCTGCACCACCTTGAGCCTGAAGTAGAGGTCCGCGCGAAACTTGCCGTCGCGCACCGCCGCCTCTAGGTCCCGGTGGGTCGCCGCGAGCACACGCGCCAACAGCGGCCGCACCGTCGTCTCGCCCACCCGGCGCAGCTCCCCCTCCTCCAAGACCCGGTTGAGCTTCACCTGCAGGGCCAGGGGCAGCTCGCCGATCTCGTCGAGAAAGAGCGTGCCCCCCGCCGCCGCCTCGATGAGCCCCACCCGATCCGCGCCCGCCCCGGTGAACGCGCCCTTGGCCACACCAAACAGCTCGCTCTCCAGCAAGCTCTCGGGGATGGCCCCGCAGTTCACGGCGACGAAGGCCCCCCGGGCGCTGAGCCGGTGCAGGGCCCGGGCGGCCACCTCTTTGCCGGTGCCGCTCTCGCCGCGCAGCAGCACGGGCACGGTCAAGGGCGCCACCCGCTCGATGAGCCGCCGCAGGTTGAGCATCGACGGCGCCCGGCCGATGAGCCCGCCGTCTTGATCATCGAGCAGGGCCTCCAGCTCGCGCGCCCGGCCCACCAGGGCGAAACGCTCCGCCGCCCGGCGCACCACCCGCAGCAGCTCCTCGGGCTCAAACGGCTTGGCGAGGTAGTCGTAGGCGCCCTCGCGCAGGGCGCTCACGGCGGCGGGCACCTCGGCGTAGGCCGTCATCAGCACCACCTCGGGGGGGCTCGGCAAGGCGCGGGCGAGGCGCAGCACCGAGGCGCCGTCGGCCCCGGGCAGGCGCACGTCGCTCACGACCACGGCGAAGGCCTCGTCTCGCAGCCGTGCCGCCGCCGTCTCGGCGTCGCCCACGGCGTCCACCTCAAACCGCCCGGCGACGAGCGCCCGGTGGAGCAGGCCCCGCAGGCTCTCGCGGTCCTCGACCAACAGCACACGCTCAGGCATGAGGCTCCTTCACCACCCAGGTCGCCGTGGTGCCGCCGCCGGGGCGGTCGTCGTGTCGTAAGGTGCCG
>JAKLKE010000042.1 GCA_023150775.1 Myxococcota bacterium | reverse complement strand
GTTCTGGCGCACCCACGACGCGAGGCCCAGGAGCGGCAACGAGGGGAAGATGCCCAGCTTCTCAGCGGCCTTCTTCGAGAGCGGCTGCTGGTCGGCGGCCTCGTGGTACTTCATGAAGAGGATGCGGGTCTTCTTGGTGCTGCTCACGGCCGAATCCTTGGCGTGGGAGGGGCGAGGGGGCGTCGCATGGGGGTAGAATAGCACCGTCGCCGCGAGGTGTGCGGTTTCACGCACTAAAAGATCTACTTGTGTGATTTCGCACACCCTCACCCGCTGGAGCCCCCTGATGAACCCCCTGCATCGTCGCCTGCTCAGCCTGCTCGTCCTGCTCAGCCTCGGGCCTGGCTGCCGAGGGGCTATCCTCGACATGGTGCCCAGAGACGGCGACCTGATCGGCGACAGCGACGCCGATGACAGCCCCAGCGAAGACAGCGGCGGCGTCGGTGACAGCGACGGCGACCCCAACACGCGGAGCATGAGCCTCGACGGCGACACCGTGACCGTCACCGTGGACGACCCGGACTCCGCCACCCGGCGCTACCTGCTCACCAGCACCCACCCCCTGCGCGGCGCGGGAGCCCCGGTGGACGGGCGCCGAGAGGTTGTCGAAGACGCCGACGACGCCACCTTACGCTCGGGAAACCTCTTCCTCGACGCCTTCTTCGCCTTGGCCTTGGACGAGCTCGACGAGGCGAGCGTCTCGGAGATCACCGACGGCAGCTTCAACAGCGGCGCGCCCGTGGCCTGCGACTGCTGGGAGACGGGGGAGGAGTGGCCTTGGGTGTGGACCCGGGACACCGCCTACGCCGTTCATCTGGGCCTCGCCTGGATCGACCCCATCCGCGCCCGAGACAGCCTCCGGTTTAAGCTCAGCGAACGAAAGGCCGCCCTGGGCGGCGGCGGGCTCACCTTGGTGCAAGACACCGGCACCGGGGGGAGCTGGCCCGTCTCAACAGACCGGGTGGTCTGGGCCTTGGGCGCTCGGGCGACCTTACGCGCCTTGCCAGAGTCCGAGCGCGCCGCCTTCGCCGAGGAGGCCCGGATCGCCCTGCGCGCCGCCGCCGAGGCCGACCGGGTGGCCGCCTGGGACAACACCGACGGCCTGTACCGCGGCGAGCAGAGCTTCCTCGACTGGCGAGAGCAGTCCTACCCCGCCTGGGTCGCCCAAGACGTGGTGCACATCGGCATGTCCAAGGCCCTGAGCACCAACGTCTTGCACCTGGAGGCTCTGCGCCTGCTCGCCCAGCTCAGCGAAGAGGCTGGGCAGACCGAAGACGCCGCACGTTACGCCGCCTGGGCGGAGTCCCTGCGTGACAACATTCACGCTGCGTTCTGGCGAGAGGGCGCGGGCCGCTGGTCCACGATGTTGACCACCACCTTAGATCCCGCGCCCGCCGAACGAGAGGACGCCTTGGGCCTCTCCTTGGCGGTCTTGGCCCTCGACGAGCCCACGGCGGCCGCCCGCGCCGTGGCGGCTTACCCCCACGGCCCCTATGGCCCGCCGGTGATGTTCCCCCAAGAGCCGCTCACGCCGATCTACCACAACCGCGCGGTCTGGCCCTTCGTCACGGCCTTCGTGGCCCAGGCCGGGCGGGTGGTTGGCAACGACGCTGTTGTAGAGTCCGCTGGGCGGTCGCTCTTGCGTGGGGCCCTGCTCAACCTCTCCAACATGGAGAACCTGGAGTGGCTCAGCGGCGACAACTACGTCGCTGAAGGCAGCAGCTCCGGGCCCGTCGTCAACTCCCGGCGCCAGCTCTGGTCCGTGGCGGGGGCGATCTCGTTCATCGTCGGTGAGGTCTTCGGCCTGGAGCTGGCCGATGACGGGATCAACCTGAGCCCGTTTTTGCCCTCGGCGCTGCGGTCGGAGTGGTTTGGCGACGAGGAAACAATCTTGTTGAGGAACCTGCCCTACCGTGGGCGGCGCATCAACCTGATCCTGCAGCTGCCCGCAAAGGACACCACAGGCCCCCTCGTCTTGGAGCATGTGCGGGTGAACGACGTGGAGCGCGACGGGAGCTTCGTCTCTGAGGCGCTCTTGCCCGATGGCAGCTACATCGAGCTGTTCCTCACCGAAGATCGCCGGGCGCCGGGCGCCGTCGTGACGATCGGGGGGGAGGAGGCCGCCGCCGCCTACACCGCGCCCCAGCCGCCGACGATCTTCAGCGTCACCGACGACGGCGGCGGTGGGCTGACCCTCACCTGGGATGAGCGCGGCGAGAAGGGCGTCACGGCGACGATCTTTCGGGACGGCGCCCTCGTGGCCGAGGGGATCAGCGGCGGGGCCTGGCTCGATGTCGGCGTCGAGGCTGAGGCCGCGTCGCCTTGTTACGCCGTGATGAGCGTGTGGACGTCTACGGGCCTCGCCAGCCACCACAGCGCGCCGGTCTGCTATTGGGGCGAAGGGGGCGGTCGGGTTCAGACCGTGAGCGCCTATGGGCTGAGCGCTGAAGGTGGCCTGTGGTCTGAGGCCCATGGCCGGCCCCACATCGGCGACTTCGGCGACCCGGCCGACCTGCTCACGGCCTACGGCGTCACCCCAGGCTGGACGGGGCCACACCTGCTGCAGCTCGTCGCCAGCGCGGGCGGGCCGCTGAACACCGGGGTCTGCGCCGGGCTCAAGCGGGTGAGCGTGATGCGTGAGCTTGACGGCGCCGTGCTCGCCGAGGGCCCGGTGTTGATGGCCCAGAGCGGCGCCTGGGACGCCTGGCGGGACTCCAGCTTCTTGGCGGTCACCCTAGACGCCGCCGAGCCCGTCCGTGTGGTGGTCGAAGACATGGAGCAGATGTCGTCCCTCGCGCATTATCAGCGTTACACCGGCGGCTTGGGGGGCGGAGACGCCGCCTGCAACCACGTCAACGTCGCGGAGATGAAGCTCTTGCCCCTGGCCGGAGCGGCCGCGCCCACGACGAGCCCCGCGGCAGACCTCGACGGCGTCAACGACATCGACGCCGTAGACCCCGCCGCCGTGGTGAGCGCCGGGGCGGGCTTAGAGACCTGGTCTCGGGTCGGCCTCACCTGGGACGCCGAGGCGCTCACCTTGGTGGTGAACTCCCGGGCGTTTGAGGAGGCCTTCGCGCCGTTTGTGCTCTATGTCGAGACCGACTCTGGCGTCGCCACGCCGACGACGGGCTTTGAGTACAGCGGCCTCACCCCGGCCCTGCCGTTCACGCCGACCCACACGATCACCCTGCGCCGCCAGAGCGACAGCGGCGACGGCTTAGGGCCTTGGGCCGGGGTGTGGGTCTGGACGGGGGCAGAATGGAGCCAACACCTCCGGTTTGAGCCGGGCGTGACGATGTTCACCGCCGCCGACAACCACACGATCTCCGCCCGGGTGCCGTGGTCTGTGTTGGGGTCACCGGAGACCTTACGGATCGCCGGCCACGTCGTCTGGGCCCAGCCCTTCGAGGAGTGGAAAGAGCTCGTGCCCTACAACCACAGCCCCTGGGCCACGAGCGTGAGCGGCTACGCCGAGCTGGATCTCAGCGCGCCGCCCGAGGTGAGCCTCTGGACGGTGCGCTGAGCGTTTGGCGGCGTGTGTGAATCAGTCGGCGTAGTGGTCGCTGAACGCGGCCCAGGCGAACTCGCTGGAGGTGTGGGTCATCTGCAGGTGAATCGGCGCGCTGCTGGTCACCCGCAGCACGGCGGCGGCGCTGTAGTCGTCGCCCAGGCCCACCATGTCTCCGGCGTCGCCGCTGGCGGTGGTGACCGTGCTCCATGCGCCGTCGCTCCAAGACTCGACGGTGAGGGTGGTGCCGTCCTCATACACCGCGGCGGTGAGGTCGGTGCGGCGGCTGGGGTAGCTCGTGGCCGTGCCCGTGGTGGCCTGAAGCACAAACTCGCTGTCGTAGTGCGCGCCGGAGAGGCCCGGGGCGAGGTCGGCGTCCATGCAGGTGCCGTCGCCGGAGGTGTAGCCGCTGGGCGAGGACTCGTCGCGCACCAGCACGGCGCCGGTGAGATCGAGGGTGTAGAGCGTGCTCGCCGAGACGTACATCGAGAAGCCCTCGCCGAGATTGAGCGCCCCGGCGTCTAAGGTGCTGCCCCCGGCGCTCACGCTGTACGAGCAGCCCGAAGACTCCACACAGAGGCCGGTGAGCCCGGGCTTGCCGATCACCTCGGGCAGGCTCCACAGCACCTGGCTGTCGAAGAAGCCGCCGTCCACGCCGACGAGCTGCTCAAAGTGGTTCTCGGGGTTGTCCACCGCCGCGCCCCAGCCGAGCACCGGGGCGGAGGCCACGACGCGGTAGATGCCGTCCGCGAGGCCCGAGAAGGTGAGCGAGGCCCCGGCGCTGGCCACATCGGCGGTGAGCGTCGTCCAGGCCGCGCCGTCCCAGAGGTCTAAGGTCACGTCGACGTCGGATCCGCTGGGGTTCACCACCCAGAGGTGCTCTCCGGCCCAGGTGTAGAGGCTGTCGCTGAGAAACTCGCCGTCAAGATCGCGGGCGGAGAGGAGCTGATCCCCGCCGCTCGACGTGGTGACCATGTTCGTGAGGAACGGCGCGTCGGCGCGCAGCACGTAGTCCCCGGCGGCGATCACCATCATCGCGGCCGGCGCGCCGGCGCTCAAGGTCACGGGGCTCAGGCCCGAGAGGCTCACCGTGGTGTCCTCGGCGGAGATCAGGGTGAGCGCGGTGGTGCCCGGGGCACGAATCTGTAGCACATAGTCGCAGGCGGTGTCGGGGTTCACCTCGGCGTCGCCGTCGTTGCAGTCGGTGTCGTCTTCAGAGAGGCCCTCGCTGGGCGCGCAGGCGGCGACGGGCGCGTCGGCGTCGCCGAAGCCGTCGCCGTCGCCATCGGTGTAGAAGGTGCTGGCGTCAGTGGCCTCCTCGTCGATCTCGCCGTCGCAGTCTTGATCGACGCCGTCGCAGGTCTCCAGGGCGCTCGGCGAGATGAGCGCGTCGTCGGGGGCGCAGTCTTCGCAGTCGATGGCGCCGTCGCCGTCGGTGTCGAGGTTTGAGGGCTCGCCGTCGCAGTTGACGTCGCCGTCGCCGCAGACCTCCAACGCGCCGGGGTAGACCTCATCATCGGCGTCGTCACAGTCTCCGAGCAGCTCCGGCGTGCCCTCGGGGGGCTCACAGGCGATCACCGCGCCCGTGGCGCTGGCGTAGCCGTCGCCGTCCTCATCCACAGGCCAGGCCGTCGCGTCCGACGCGCCCTCGTCGATCTCGCCGTCGCAGTCTTGATCGACGCCGTCGCAGGTCTCCGTCGCCTCGGGGTTCACCGCGGCGTTGTCATCATCGCAGTCCTCATCCGCACCGAAGCCGTCTCCGTCGATGTCAACAACCTCGTTGACCTCGCTCTCGATGCCGGTCTCCATCGGGGCGTCGTCTTGGGTTTTGCAGGCGAAGAGGGCGAAGGTGAGGATGGGCGCGGTCCAGCGCATCAGAGAACTCCTTGTGATGGTCGGAGGTTAGCACACGATGCCTCGGCTGGCTGACCGGGGCGGCGGCCCCAAAAACTCCGCCCGGCGCGGTACACTGCGCACACCCCCCAAGCCTCTGGAGCCTCGATGTCCCTCCTCACGCTCTTCGCCCTCGCTGGGCTCACCCAGGCCCAGGAGTACACCTCCCGCGCGGACTTCTTGAGCGCGGCGGGCGGCGAGATCACGGAGCTCACGTTCAGCGATCAGAGCGCGGGCACGATCATCACGACGCAGTACGCCGGGACGGCCGGGGTCACCTTCGGGGGATCTTCGGTGATGGTGCTCTCCACGACGGCGTTCAGCGACCGGTTTGGCCTCTTCTGCGACTGCAAGGCGGGCGTCACCCTGACCTTCTCTTCGCCCCAGACGGCGCTGGGGGTTGAGCACCCGGGCGGGATGTTGATCAGCCTCCTCGACGCCAGCGGCACGATCCTCAGCACGACGGCCTTAGAGGGCGGGAGCGGCACCGGCTACTTCTTGGGCGTGATCTCGGCGACGGCGTTCAGCTCGGCGGTCTTACAAGACACCGGCGACAACACCCTCGCCATCGACACCCTCCTGCTCGTCACCCCCAGCGACCGCGACGGGGACGGCGTCGCGGACGGCGCCGACTGTGAGCCCGACGACGCCAACATCTACCCCGGGGCGCCCGATGAGCCCTACGACGGCGTCGACTCCAACTGCGACGAAGGCGAAGAGTACGACCTCGACGGCGATGGTCACGACGGGATCGACGGCGGAGGCGACGACTGCGACGACCAGAGCGCCGCGGTGTACCCCGGCGCGGTAGAGCTCGACGACGGCCTCGACAACGACTGCGACGGTCGCGACGAGACCTACGACGGCGACGGCGACGGCCTCTCCGACCTCGACGAGCTGCCCCTCGGCACCGACCCCAACAAGGCCGACAGCGACGGCGACGGCCTCGACGACGGGGAGGAGGTGAACAGCCTCGGCACCGACCCCTTGCTCCAAGACAGCGACGGCGGCGGCGTCCCAGACGGTGAGGAGGTGAGCGCGGGCGCCGACCCCTTGGACCCCGAGGATGACCGCCCCGAGGAGGAGCCCGACGACAGCGATCCGCCGACGGACGACACGGGCGACGGCGACGACGGCGGCGGCGACAAAGAGGGCGGCTGCGCGACGGCGCCCACGTCGGCCCCCACGTCGACTCTGGGGGCCCTCTCGGCGCTGATCTTCGCCTTTGCCACACGTCGTCGGCGGCGCTGACGATACATCAGAGTTGTTGAGTTTTAGGGCGAGACGCTCACTCCAACCCTTGGGATGCGCAGCGCTCAAAGACCCGATAGCCTGGGCGCTTCTTCTGCCTTGGAGCCATGATGACAACGTCCGCCGCCGCCCCCAAAGTCTGCCTTCAGTGCAATCGGGAGCTTCGTGCCGATGAGCCCCACGTCGCTGTGCAGGACGGCCTGTTCTGCCAAGGCTGCGCGGGGCAGCTTCAGGCCGAGCTGGCGCGGCTTGAGGCCAGCCAGTCCGAGGGGGTGAACTACCCGCTCTCGGCCTTTGGCGGCGTGTTGGGCGGTGTGGTGGGCGCGCTGGTCTGGTGGGGCTTCACGGTGACCACCCAGATCTCCTTTGGCCTCGTCGCTGTGGTCATCGGCTACGCCGTCGGCCACGGGGTGCTGCGGGTCGGCGGCTATCGGCGCGCGCTGGGGCTGCAGGGGTTGTCGGCCACCATCGCGGCGCTCTCCTTCGGCGTCGCGAGCTTCCTCGTGAACCGCAGCTTTTACAACATGGCCGCTGTAGAGCAAGGCTTCGAGGCCCTGCCCCTGGTCGTGCCCCTTCCCCTGGTCGTGGAGGTCCTTAAGATGGGGGCTAGCCCGATGGATCTGATCTTCTTAGGAATCGTGCTGTACGAGGCCTGGCGGATCCCGGCGCCGCTGAGGCTCACCTAGCATGACCCCCGAGCAAGAGCAGCAGGAGCGCACGCTTGAGAACCTGCGGCGCCTCGCCGCCCAGCGTCAGGAGGCCCCCGCCGCCGCGGAGCCCCAGCGCGACTGGAGCCGCTGGGGTTGGCTCGGCGCGGCGGCGATGTTCATGTTCGGCAAGCTCAAGTGGCTCGTCGCCATCGCCAAGTTCGCCAAGTTGCAGACGCTCCTCACGATGCTCTTGAGCGTCGCGGTCTACGCCCAGGTCTTCGGCTGGCCTTACGCCGCCGGCTTTGTGCTGCTCATCTTCATCCACGAGATGGGGCACGCCGTGGCGCTGTGGCAGCAGGGCATCCCCGCGGGCGCCCCGGTGTTCATCCCCTTCGTCGGCGCGGTGATCGCGATGCGGGGGATGCCCCGAGACGCCTGGGTGGAGGCCGTCGTCGGCATCGGCGGCCCCTTGTTGGGCACCGTCGGCGCCATCGGCTGCTTGATCGCCGCCTTCGTCACCAGCTCACCGCTGATGTTCGCGCTCTCGGCGGCGGGTTTCCTCATCAACCTGTTCAACATGATCCCCATCTCACCCTTGGACGGCGGTCGTATCGTCGGGGTGATGAGCCGCTGGATCTGGGCCGTGGGCTACGTCATCGGCGGGGCAATGTTTTTGTTGACTTACTCCCCCATGCTGTTCCTCATCCTGCTCCTCGGCCTGTTTCAGCTCCCCAGCCTCTTCGCCCCGAGCAAAGAGGGCTACTACGACGTGCCGATGGTCAAGCGTGTCGGCATGGGCGTGGCCTATTTTGGCCTGCTGGCGGTGCTCGCCGTGGGCGCGGCCATCAGCGAGGCCTACGCCCCGGAGCTCGGGCAGTCCCAGCGCCTCGCGGTGCTGGTCTCTAGCGCGGTGGCGGCGCTCGCTGGGCGCGGGCGACGCTGATGTTCGCCGCCTGGGGGTTACGGCCAGAGGTGGAGGTTCACCAGCTCCCGGGTGAGGCGCGGGCGCTGTTGTGGCAGCGCGCCTTGGGCCGGGGCCTGTGGGTGAGCCCCGCGCCGGAGCCCCCCGCCGGGCTCAAGGGCCAGCTCTTGGCCTGCCACCTCGTCGGCCCGGCGCCCGATCTGCTCACCCTGGTGCCCTGGCCGAGCCGCTGGACGCTCACCCTGCCCGAGCGCCCGGCGCTCTACCACGCCTTGCCCCTGCGGCGCGGCCCCGACGGCTTCCCGTTCAAGGCCTTGGCCCTCAGCCCGGCGGAGCTCGCCGCGTGGCGCCTGTGCAACGGCGCCAGGACGCTCGGTGAGGTGCTCAAGCGCGCGGGCCTCGGCCTCGACGACTTGTTGTCACTTTTATTGAGGCTCACCGATGTCTCAACCCAAGCCCTGCAGCTTCGGCCCGGCCCGGCCCGGGCGAACGAGCCGGCATTGGACCGGCTGGTCTGCCCTCCACGACCGGTGTTTGCCCGAGAGGCCCACCACCACGGCGAGGGCGGCGAGACGACGCTGAAGCATTTTCATGAGCACATTCACGACGCCCCGACCCACTTTGACGAGGGCGAGACGACCTTCGCCCACGCCTTTGAGCGGCCTCACCCGGCGCTGGGCGGGCGGCCCTTCGGCGCGGCGCTCATCGACGCCTTGGTCGGCCTCGGCGCGGATCGTCCGGGCCTCGACGTGCTGGAGATCGGCCCCGGAACCGGCGCGGTGTGTGAGGCGGCGCTGTCGCATTTAATCGAGCGGGGCCTCACCCCCGCCTGCTACACCCGCCTCGACCTCAGCCCGGCCCTGCTCCACGCCCAGGCCCAGCGCTGCCCGACGACCCGCGGCCTACAAGGCAGCGCTGAGGCGATCCCTCTGCCCGACGCCTCCATCGACCTGGTGCTGAGCAACGAGGTGCTCGCGGATCTCACCGCCGCCGCGACCCCCGGCGGATTTAATGTGACAGCCCTCGACGGCCAGGCCTGGTTTAACGTCGGCGCGTTCAGGCTCGCCCAGGAGCTCGCGCGGGTGCTGCGCCCAGGCGGGCTGGCGTACCTCTCCGAGTTTGGCGGTCCCGATGAGCTGCCGACGGAGACCACCCAGCTCGACCACCCCGAGGTGAGCGTCCACTTCGGTCAGGTGGCCGAGGTGGCCCAGGCTGCGGGCCTGACGGCGGAGATCCTGCCGCTGGGGGCGCTGCTCGGCGTCAACCTCGACGCCCGCTGGCTCTCCCGGGCCTCGTTTGAGGGCCTGCGCTGCCTGTCGCGAGAGTACAAGATCCTGCTCGCCGCCCGGGCGTACACCCCCCAGACCTTGTGGCTGCCCGAGCCCGTCGAGGGGCTTCGGTTTGTGAGCCTACGCGAGGACGGCCCCGCCCCGGTGATCACGAGGTTATGGGCGTTAATCCTCAAGAAGCCCTCGTGAGTTGAGAGGTGTCGCATGTTGTCCCCCGATGAGGCGTCGCTGATCGCGGCGGAGCGGCGCGCGGCGCTGCGGTTCGCCGGGTTTGTCGGTCTGGCGGTGCTGGTGCTCGGGGTGGCGATGTTTGGTGGGGTGGGGCGGCTCACGCGGCTGGTCAAGTACGAGCTGCCCCGGCTCACCATGACTGAAGAGCAACTTCAGATGGAGCGCCTGCACGCCGAGCTGTGGCCCGACCTGGCCATCGCGCTCCGGGGCGACGCCCGCGAGGCCAAGGCCGCCTTGCTCGGCGCCATCGAGGGCGACGGCGCGCTGTGGGCCATCGGCGCGGAGATCGTCGATCTCGCCGAGCAGACCCCCGGCCGCAACGCCGAGGCCATCGTCGAGCTCTGTGATCGCTGGACCGCGACCCTGCACGCCCGGGGGGAGCCCTGGATCCTGGAGTGCAACGTCATGTCCGGGCGCTCCGGCTCGTTTTTTTACACCAAGAGCTATGAGGTGCTCAACGACCTCACCGTGACCGTCTCCGGTGAGGCCACCCGGGCCCGGCTCATCCGGCGCGCCGACAGCACCAACGTCGTCGAGCAGTACCTCGGCCACTCCGGCGACTTAGAGCGCGGCGCGATGATCGTCACCGACC
This sequence comes from Myxococcota bacterium, assembly GCA_023150775.1. Classification (GTDB taxonomy): domain Bacteria; phylum Myxococcota_A; class UBA796; order UBA796; family CAJQPC01; genus JADKFE01. The sequence goes on along the minus strand of JAKLKE010000042.1, from coordinate 15,467 downwards.
GCATCGCAGACAGCGCGCTGACCCTCTGGGCCTCCTTGGACGGCGCCGACCCCTACTCGGCGCCCCTACAGGCCGAGCTCGCCCGCGCCTTGGGCCCCGAGGCCCTCGCCACCCTCACCGAGACGGCGCCGCACCGCCGCCAGCTCCAAGACGCCGCGGACAGCATCAACCAGCGCCGCTCATGCAGCAACTTCGTTGTGCAGAGTGTGCCCGCCTTGGGCTATGAACGTTACGACCTGGAGGCCTTTGAGCAGCGTGGCCTGCGTGACGGCGGGGCCTGCCCCGAGGTGCGCCACGAAGAGTCCCAGGCGATCTTGGCGGCCAGCCGCGCCTTGTCGGGAGAGGACGCCTTGCCCGAGGCGCTGAACGCCTTGGCCGCCCACCTCGCCCGGGGGGTGATGGTGCACGAGGCGCGCCACCAAGCCGACGAGCGCGCGGGCCTGCCCGAGGCCCTGCTCAACCTGCACCACGAGTCCGTGCTCAAAGAGGCGCGGTCCTACCTCGCGAGCTTCGCCCACCCCGAGCTCGGCTGGACATCTTTGGCCCAGGCCTGCCAAGGCGCGGCGGGCGGCGGCGGCCCCCACGACACGGCCTTGGGCTGGTTACGCGACGAGGGCCTGGGCGAGCTGTGCCAGAGCCCCTCGCCGGAGCTGCCGACGATCGCCGGGCGCATCGAGGCCGAGCTCTTCGGCGCGGCGTCCGTGGTGGAGGTCCCGGCCCTGGCCCGGCTTGAGGTGGACTGGGAGGGGTGACGGGGGGGACGGCGGGGTGAGGGTGGCGCTTCGCCGCAATCTCAGGGCGAGCTGCTCTCCCGCTCATCCCGCACCCCCGGCGCCACACGGTCGAGCGCCTTGCCGACGAGCCACCACAACGCCAAGGCCGAGGCCGCGCCGACGTAGCCGTCCACGGCGTAGTGCCAGCCGAGGTGCACCGAGCCGAGCATGATGATCACCAAGAACACGGTGAGGCCGATGCCCACGGCGCGGCTCGCGCGCCAGCCGGTCAAGGCGAAGAGGGTCGAGGCCGCGACGTGGCCGCTGGGCATCGCCGAGATGCCGGAGATGACGTGGGCGTCCCCGGTGCTGTAGGTGGTCCACAGCTTGGCCTGCATCTCCACCGCCCAGAGGGTGTAGTGCTCGTTGTGGACTGTGTGGAGATAACTCATCAGCGGGGCGTAAGGGTCTTCACCCGGGACGAGCGCGCCGTAATAGCAGGGACCGGCCGAGGACCAGGCCGTGGCCAACAGGGTGCAGGGCAGGGCCCAGATGAGCAACATCACCGTGAGGAACTGTACGCGGGTGCGGCGGTCGGCGCTCCAGGACTGCCACACGATCATCGTCATCATGACGATCATCCACAGATTGTAGAGCACGTTCATCACAAACGTGACCACCGGGAAGCCCAAGATCGGCTGCAGGAGTCGCCAGGGGTCTACCCCGAGGTGCAGGGCGCGGTCCCAGGCGAAGAAGGTGGCGTCCCACGAGAAGGGGTTGAGCTTGGGGATGAGCAGCTTCACCGCGCCGAAGGTCACCGAGAAGTGCGGCAGGCTCAGGTGAACGACCAAAAATCCGACGACGCGGCGCAGGTTCAGGTAACTCCCGCGCCATTGATCCCACACAAACTTGAGGAGCGGCGCGTCGGCGGGGGCCTGCTTCGCCAGCCAGGCCGTGCGACCCGCCGCGTAGAGGAGGCAGATCACCAAGGCCATCGCGTTGACCGCCTCGTGCTCAATCTTCAGGGTCGTGAAGCTCGGCGCGCCCATCCGCGCGAAGAGCAGCTCGCCGAAGACGAGGTACAGCGCCACCACGGTGAGCGGCGGCAGGTTCTCTTGCAGGATGAGGCGGAGGGTCTCGCGGTGCATTGGTCGGGGAGCTTAGCGTAAGAGGAGGAGCTGGGCGTCGCCGCCGAAGGGGGAGCGGTCGGCGGCGCGGCAGGCCTCGACCCCCAGCGCGGGCGGCACCCCGGCCAGAGGCGCGCCCCACCACAAGGCCAAGGCCCCCGGCGCGGCGGCGCGGCGCAGGCTGGGCAAGAGCGCCCGCACCTCGGCCTCCCCCCGTCGGCCCAGGTCGATGCCGCCGAGGCTCCCCGGCGCGGCACGGGTGAGGGACTCGGCGAGGGGGGCAGGGGAGGGGCGCAGGCGGTCGCGGAGGGGGGCGGCCTCGTCGAAGGCCCGACGGCTGAGGCTCGGGCGGGCGGCGTCGGGATCGGCGTAGCGCCCGGTGAGCGTCCACTCGACGAAGGGGCTCGGCGCAGGCTGGGCGGCGAGGTGGAGGAGGCGGCCCGGGAGCCCCGGCGCGCCGAGGCCGGCGAGGGGCAAAGCGGCCAAGACGAGGCGCAGGCGGGGGCCGTCGAGGGCGCGCGCCCGGGTGGAGCGGCCTTCGGGGGAGGGGTCCTGCGCCAAGGCGCTCAGCTTGGCCTCACCGCAGAGCCGCCCCAGCGCGCGGCGGGCGAGGGCAATGCGCGTCTCGGCGAGCCCGCCCTGGAGCAGCCCCGCGCGGATCAAGGCCTCTTGGGTGTCCCACACGGCCCGGGCCTCGGCGGGGAGCTGCTCGCGCAGGCGGTGGTACAAGAACACCCGGCGCCCCCCTGTGAGCAGGCCGAGCACCTGGAGCCGCTCCTCCCAGGCGAGCCCGCCCGTGGTCAGCTTGAGCTGAAGGAGCGCGGCGTCGGTGGGGGTCGCGCTCGGCGTGAGCACGGCCTCGGCGCGGCCGTGGAGGGCCAGGGCGATGGCGCGGTCGCCGGAGGGGTCGGTCACCCACAGCGTCCCGGCTGACGCGCCGAGGGCGGCGACGGTCACGGCCTCGTCGAGCCAGCTCTGGGCGCAGGTCGGGGGGCTCGGGTGCCTCATGGCGTCGGCGGCAGGGCCACCCAGCGCGCGGGGCTGCCGCTCACGACGACGCCGAGGCCGCCTTGCCCCTTGGCGAAGACGGCGTTGCCCGACTCGTTGACCGCGCCGAGGGCCGTCGGCGCCCAGCCGAGCGGGTCTTGCCGGTAGGCCGACACGCTGCGGGAGCCGGTGACGAGCAGCCAGCCGCCGCGCACCTCTAGACTGTCGACGGCGTAGTCCCCGGCGGGCAGGGCGACGGTGCGGGCGCCGTCGTAGTCGGGACCGACGTAGAGCGCGACGTGGGCTTGGGCGCGCTCGCCGTAGTTGTAGTGCCAGCCGTCGCCGACGATGAGCTCGTCGTGGCCGTCGCCGTTGAGGTCGGCCGTGGTCATCGCCCGCACGCCGCGCAGGGACGGCAGGCGACGGGCGCCGCTGGGGCCGACGAGGCTGAGGTCGCCGTCACTTCGGGGCGCGTCGCCGTAGAGGCGCCCCACGGCCACGCCGTCGCCGAGGGGCCGCATGGCGGTGGCCAGCGCCCCCTCTTGCACCACGGTGAGCCCGCCGCCCTCGACCCAGCCGCCGCTCACCACGCGGTCGTCACTGAACGTGTTCAGCCAAATGCGCCCGTTGAGCACGGCGACGCTCGTGGGCTGGTTGCGTGGGCCACGCTGCTCCCAGATCAGCTCCGCGGCCTCGGCGCGCACACGCCACAGCCGCGCCGGGGCGTCGCGCCGCGCTCGGGACGTGCCCGTGGCGATGAGCGCCTCCTCCTTCCCGTCGCCGTCGGTGTCGCCCCGGGCGACGGCGTGCACCGCGCCGCCGAGGTCGTGGGTCTTGCCCGACCAACGGAGCGTCCCGTCTTGAATCAGCAAAATCTCGTCGAGCCCGTCGCCGTTCAGGTCGGCGGCGGCGACAGAGTCGGCGTCATCGAGGGCCTGGGGCACGGCGTCTTTGGGGGCGGGAGACGACGCGCAGGCGAGGAAGATGAGGCTCCACATTCGGGCGCCCTATCGTGTTGACCGCATCAAGGCTATGTTCAGGGTCCGACAAGGCACACCATGAACGCCGCGCTCCCGATCTCCCTCCGCCGCGCCCCCGATCTGTGCTTCGGCGTCTACGCCGAGGGGCCCGAGGCGCTCTCGTTGTACCTGCACGAGATCGACGACAACGACGTGCTGCGCGGCGCGCTCGACCTCCCCGTGGCCGGGCAGCTCGCCGTGCTCACCCCGTCGCCTACCCCGGCGGGCGCTCGATCGTTGCCCGGGGGCGGCTGGCTCGGCGCCTGGCCTGGGGCCCTCGACGCCCACGACACCGACGCCCTCATCAGCCTGCTCTTGGGCCATGGCCCGGGGGTCGTTCGTCTACGCCCCGCGGGCTTACGCGCCCCTTTGGAGCTCCTGTGGGTCGGCGCCGACGTGCAGCCTGAAGACTTCATCGACACCTTGCCCGCGTCGTTGTTGGTGAGCCCTGAAGAGGCCCTGGCGTCCGCGGTCACCCCGCGCCTCGGCCTCGTGCTCTCCGGCGACGGAGAGGCCGTGGTCTTCGCCCGAGATCCCGCGCTCTTGGGCCTGTTCATCCGCGAGCCCCTCGCCCAGAACCTCCGCGCCGCCTTCGGCGCCGGCGCGCCTTTGCCCGAGCTGCCCTTGGCCGCCGTCGAGGCGCTCATGGCCCCCATGGACGAGGGCGCCATCCGCGAGCTGTCCTTGGAAGACCGGGCGCGCTACCGTGCGCTGAGGATCGAGGAGCGTGAGGCCGACGGCGAGACGGTGCACCAGCGGGCGCTGTGGGTGGCCCCCCGGGATGGCGGGGCCTGGCGCGCGGGCTGGAGCTGGTGAGCGCCCCTGTGACTGAGCCGCTCATCCATCTGCTCACCGACCTGCCGTCGCTGCAGCGTGGCCTCGCCTCGATGCGGGGCCGGGTCGCCATCGACACCGAGTTCCACTCCGAGCACGTCTATTACCCCCGCCTGCACCTCGTGCAGCTCCGGGGTGAGGACGGCCCGGCGCTCCTCGTCGATCCCCACGCCATCACCGACCTGCGATCCTTGGGCAAACTCTTGGAGGGGCGCACGCTGCTCATCCACTCAGCCTCCCACGATCTCAGCATCCTGCGCCGGGCCGTGGGCCTCAACCCCAAGCCCGAAGATGTGGTGGACCCCCAGATCCTCGCCGGCTTCGTGGGCCTGGGCTTCCCGAGGTCGTTGACCGATCTCAGCCGGGAGCTGCTCGGCGAGGAGCTCCCACCGTCGAGCTCGATGAGCGACTGGTCCAAGCGCCCGATTACCGACGAGCAGCGGCGCTACGCGGCGATGGACGTGCTGCACCTGCACGCCTTGACCGAGGCCCTGGAGCGCCGCCTCGCCGGTCGCCCGCACCTGCGCTGGGCCAAGGCCTGCGCCGCGGAGATCAACGGCGCGGCCCTGCACGGTGAAGATCCCGAGCTCCTCTGGCGGCGCATCCCCGGCGCGGCGATCCTCGACGGCCGGGGCCGGGCGGCGCTGCGCTCCCTCGTCATCTGGCGCGAGGCCACGGCGATCCGCAACAACCAGCCGCGCTTTCAGATCGCCTCCGACGGCTCGCTCTTGGACGTCGCCCGGCGCGCGCCGACGACCTTGGCCGAGCTGAGCCAGAACCGCCGCCTGCCCCGTCGCCTCGCCAAAGACCAGGCCGATGAGGTCATGGCGGCGCTGCGCGTCGCCGCAGCCTTGCCGGAGGAGGCCCTGCCGCCGCCGGTGATCACCCGAGGCGCCGCCGCCCGCGCCGACGCGCTGTTGGCGGCCTGGGCGCACATCGTCGAGGAGCGTGAGGGCATCGCCGCCGAGCTGCTCCTGCCCCCGGATCTTCGCCGGGAGCTCGCCGTGCGCTGGACGCGCCGCGAGGCGATCTCGATCACCGGCTGGCGATCCGAGGCGATCGGCGAAGAGATCGTTGGCGTGCTCAACGGCAAGATCGGCCTTTTCTTGAGGACTTAGGGGGCTTCTTCGCCGAGTTGTCGCGGGATCACGAGAAAATTGTCTCGATTTGTCTCAAAACTTGTTGCGATGTCCGGTGCGGTTGTGTACTCTATGAATGTGGGCGGCTCCTGGCGCCCCAAGGGAAGAGAGAGCGATTCACCCGCCGAGCTCCTCCCCACAGTCCCCAGGTCTCACAACTGCCTCTGAACGGAGTCCACCATGATCAAGTCCTTCATCAGCGATGAGTCCGGCGCCACCGCGATCGAGTACGGCCTGATCGCCGGCCTCGTGGCCGTCGCCATCATCGCCGCCCTCACCGCGCTCGGCACCTCGTTGGACGGCCTGTTCACGGGCGTCTCTGACACCGTCTCCGCCGCCGCTTCTTCCTGATCTCGGAAGAGCTGGCGCGAGCGCGCACCTGATGACCTTAGGTCCGCTCGCGTTAGGATTGGTGCTCATCGTCTCAGCGGGTTGGGATCTGGCCAAGCGCCGGATCCCCAACCCGCTGATTCTTTTTGGGCTCTTGCTCGGCCTCGGCCTCGGCCTGTTCACCGGCGGGCTCAAAGGTCTGGGCTTCGCCCTCTTGGGGGCCCTCGTCGCCTTCGCGCTGACCTTCCCCCAGTGGGCGGTGCGCTGGATGGGCGGAGGGGATGCCAAGCTGATGATGGTCGTGGGCACGTTCATGGGGCCCGTCGGCGTCGTCTCCGCCCTGGTGTACGCCACCTGTGTGCATGGCCTCGTGGCCTTGGGGATGCTCTTGCTCCGCGGGATCGGTCAGCGCATCGGGCGCGACCTCCTCCAAGATCCCCGCGCGCCGATGGCGGTCGCCATCACCGTAGGCGCCTCGTTGGCGTATCGATTCCCGCTGATCGGCGGAGGGTGAAGCTCACCCCGGGGCAGCCTAGGCCGTTCAAGCTGGTTTTTCCGCGTCGTTGCGCCCTGAGTCGGCGCTCGGGCGGCTTTCGAGAAAAACTTCTGCGGGTGCGCGAAAAAGTCAGCAAGCACGAGCGGCTACCGCTCTGCGGTGACCTGACATATACTTGCGCTCCAAGAGTCCGGAGTGGCAAGCCATGCAGCAACGTCAGCAGACCGGAGGGCGAGGCAAGGCCTACCTCTTCCTCGGTTTCTCCCTGGTCACGGCCGTCTTGGCCGCGGTCCTCGTCGTGCAGCTCCTCAAGCGGTCCCAAGCTCAGCTCCAAGAGGCGATGAAGCCCAAGGAGACCGTGGACGTGGTCGTCGCCAAGCGCAACCTCTACATGGGCATCCCCATCACTGAAGAGGACGTCGCCGTGCGCGCGCTCTCGCCGGAGATGGTGCCCGCCGACGTCGTGTTCACGTCGATCGAGGCTGTGCTCCAGCGCACCCCCAAAGAGCGTGTGCTGGTGAACGAGATCGTGCGCAGCGAGCGCCTCGCGCGCCGCGAGGCGGGCATCGGCCTCAACGCGATCATCACCCCCGGCAAACGCGCCGTCTCCGTGGCCATCGCCGCCGAGGAGGCCGTCGCCGGCTTCATTCAGCCCCTCAACTATGTCGACGTCATCGTCGTCATTCGCCCCGACGACTCCAAGGAGTACGGCGCCACCGCCGTCGCCAAGACGCTCCTGCAGTCGATCAAGGTGCTCGCCGTGGGCTCGTCCTTGGGCGGGCCCGACGAGGCCGAGACCGCCGAGGCTGGCAAAGCCAAGAAGCGCGACACCTCGGGCGTGGTCAAGGGCAAACGCACCGTCACCTTGGAGGTCACCCCCGAGGAGGCCGAGTCCATCGCCTTGGCCTCGGTGAAGGGTGAGATCGTGCTCGCGCTGCGCGCCGACATCGACATCCTCCAGGTGCAGACCAACGGCATGACCGCCAACGCCCTCATCGGCTTTGATCCCCTCGCCGATGAGCCCGCCGCGCCGTCCACCACCATGGCGAGCACCAAGCCCAAGGCCACCAAGGCGGCGACGCCTGCGGTGCCGGACGGCCCCAAGGTGCAGGTCATCGAGGGCAGCACGACGACGGACGTGACGATCAACTCAGACGGCACGACAAAGGAGACTCAGCAGAAGGGCGCGAAGAAGCGCTGACCCTGCCCCAGCCGAAGAAGGCGTCCCCCCGAACCCTCTCAAGCCGCCGCTGATCCCGCCCTCTCCAGCCAGGAGCCCGCCCCGATGTCTCTCCGTACTCTCGTGTTGGCCGCGATGCTCTCCTTCGCCGTGAGCAACACCGCGCTCGCCCAGGACAACTTCGCCACGAACAAGCAGTGGATGGACGTTGAGGTGGGGCAGTCGTCGATTCAGTCCGGGACGCGGCCGATCCTGCGCGTGTTGATCTCCCAGCCGGAGGTGGCCAGCATCAAGTCGCTGTCTGAGACGCAGTTTCAGATCCTCGGCCTCTCCGTCGGCACCACCGACCTCTGGATCTGGTACAAGGACGACCCCGAGCACCCCGAGGCCTTTGAGCTCTCGGTGCACCGCGACCTCTCGGACATGGTGCGGCGCATCGGCGCCGTCGTCGGCGAGAGCGCCCCGCCCCAGGTCTACCCCATGGGCGAGCGCCTCGTCGTCGAGGGCGTCGTCTCCGACATCGAGACCTTGGAGCGGATCTCCGCCGTCGCCGCGATCTACGACCCCGAGTTCGTCAACCTCATGACCGTGGCCGGAGACAGCCAGGTTCAGCTTGAGGTGGTGTTCGCCGAGGTGAGCCGCACGGGCATTCGTGAGCTGGGCATCGACACGATCTTCGGCTTCGGCGACACGACCGCGCCGATGGTCAACCTCGGCCTGCGCGGCACCAACTACCTGAGCTCCCCCATCACCAACAGCGACTTTCTTGGCGCGACGGGGGTCGGCTGGCCTGTGGGCAACGGCGTCGGCGGCTACAGCGCCATCTCCAGCAACTCCTTCGGTCTGCTCGGCAGCGTCAGCGCGGCGTCGATCGGCCTGCAGATGGTGAACATGATGGAGGTGATGGAGCAGCACGGCCTCACCAAGGTGCTCGCCGAGCCCCGCATCACCGTGCTCTCCGGCCAGCAGGCCGAGTTCTTGAGCGGCGGTGAGGTGCCGATCCCCATCGCCCAGAACAACAACCGCATCACCTTGGAGTTCAAAGAGTACGGCATCAAGCTGGTCTTTGTGCCGACGGTGCTCGGCGGCGAGGTCATCGACATGCGGGTGTATGTCGAGTACTCGGAGATCGACCCCGCGAACGGCACGAGCATCACCGGCATCGAGGTGCCCGGCTTCAGGGTGCGCAAGTCCGACACCCACCTGCGCGTCGACAACGGCATGACCTTCGCGATGGCGGGGCTGCTCTCTGAAGAGACGGTCTATACTCGCGCCCAGGTGCCACTGCTCGGCGACATCCCGGTCATCGGCGTCTTGTTCTCCCACACGACTCACACCCGCGAAGAGTCGGAGCTGATGATCTTCGTCACCCCGAAGCTCGTCCGTCCTTTGGCCCCCGACGAGGTGCCCGCACCTCCCGGCGCGTTTGAGGACAACAACCCGAACGACTTTGAGCTCTACTGGCTCGGGCTCGACCACCGCGCCGGCTCCCGCACCGGGCAGCCCTCAGGCGCCGTCGGCGCCGAGCGCTGAGCCTCCGCTCTCCCTGCCTTCCAGGACCCTCTCGACATGCGCAACATCGCCAGCCCACGTCGCTCTGCCAACGTCGCCATCGTCGGTGTCGATAAGAAGGGGATGGGTCTCCTGCGCGAGTGCCTCCGCGCTGAGGCGGTGCTCCCGCCGTCGTCTTTGGCCTTTGACGAGGCCCACGACGCCGTGCGTCGCCAGCGCCCCAACGTCGTGATCATCAGCTTCAACGGGGATGTTGGTCAGGCGGTGCGCTTGGGCGCAGAGCTTCAGGCCGACAACCCCTCGATGACGCTCGTGGCCTACGCCGACGCCTCAGACAACGAGCGCATCAAGGCCGCGATGCGCGGCGGCTTCCGCGAGTTCGTCGTGCTGCCCGACGACTCCGAGCTGTTGCGCCGCGCGGTGCACGACGCGGCCTACGCCCCGGTGGCCGCCGATGAAGATCGTGGCACGGTGATCACCATCTGCGGCACCCGCGGCGGCTCGGGCTGCACGGGCCTCGCGGTGAACCTCGCCGCCGAGCTCTGCCCGGTGCACCGCGTCTGCGTCATCGACCTCGACTTCTCCATGGGCGACGTCGCGACGCTCCTCGATCTGCAGCCCAAACGCCACATCGGCGACGTGCTGCGTGAGCTCGACCGCCTCGACGAGCGTGTGTTGGCGGGCTCCATGGCCGTTCACACCTCCAAGATGCACGTCTTGGCCCAGCCCCACGAGATCAGCGAGCGCCCCAGCGCCGTGAAGGGCGAAGACATCCTGCGCCTGCTCCAGACCTGCGCCGACAGCTACCAGTTCATCCTCATCGACGGCGGCTGCCACCTCGACGAGGCGACGCTGACCTCCCTCTCGGTCTCGGACCTCGTGTTTTTGGTGTGTACGCCGGATGTGCCCTCGGTGAAGAACGCCTTCCGCCGCCTGCAGCTCTTTGAGCGTCTGGGTGTTGAGCAAGACAGCATTCGGCTCATCATCAACAAGTACGACAAGAAGACCGCGCACCTGAGCATCAAAGACATCGAAGAGAAGCTCAACCTCAAGGTCGCCGCGGTCGTTGATCTCGACGACAAGACCTTGAACCAGGCCGTCAACGAGGGCCGCCTCGTGCGTGACGTCAACAAACGCAGCCCGGCCGTGGCGGCGTACTCCAACATGGTCACGCTCATCACCGAGCGGGAGCCCTTTGTGGAGCAGAAAGAGCAGAAGAAGTCGAGCGCCCTCTCCTGGCTGTTCAACTGAATCAGACCTGTTCGATCCTGAGGTCAAAACGTGGGTTCTTCTCGCCTGATCGATCGTGTTCGCGGCGCGCAGCAGCGCTACAAGGCCCCCTCGGGCCTCGGTGGCTTCTCTGACAACGAGGAGTTTGAGCGCATCAAGCGGCAGCTCCACGCGGAGCTGATCGACGCCTTAGACTTTGATCAGGTCGGCCAGACCCCGCGCGAAGAGCTGGCGGCGCGTCTTCGCGCCACGCTCACCGAGCAGGTCGAGCTGCGGTCGTTGCCGCTCAACCGCCTGGAGCGTGAGCGCCTCGTCGAGGAGATCCTCGACGACATCTTGGGCTTGGGGCCCTTGGAGCCCCTGCTCCGCGATCCGGAGATCTCTGAGATCCTCATCAACGGGCCGGAGAACGTCTACGTCGAGAAGAAGGGTCTGCTCCAGAAGATCCCCCTGCGGTTCAACGACAACCGCCACCTCATGCAGATCATCGACCGCATCGTCTCCGCCGTGGGACGTCGTGTTGATGAGACCACGCCGATGGTGGACGCGCGCCTCACCGACGGCTCCCGCTTCAACGCCATCATCCCGCCCTTGGCCCTCGACGGCCCCTGCGTCTCCATCCGCCGCTTCGGCACCGTGCCGATCATGGCTGAAGACTTGGTGGCCTTGGGCTCTTGCCCTCGCCCGGTGATGGAGGTGCTGCGCGCGGCGATCCGCTCGAAGCTCAACGTCATCATCTCCGGCGGCACGGGCTCGGGCAAAACCACCTTGCTCAACGTGCTCTCGTCGTTCATCCCCGACGGCGAGCGCATCATCACGATCGAGGACTCCGCCGAGCTCCAGCTCCAGCAGTCCCACATCGTGCGCCTGGAGACCCGCCCCGCCAACTTGGAAGGCAAAGGCGAGATCAACCAGCGCGACCTGCTCAAGAACTGCCTTCGTATGCGCCCTGACCGCATCATCCTCGGCGAGATCCGCGGCGCTGAAGCCATGGACATGCTCCAGGCCATGAACACCGGCCACGACGGATCCTTAGGCACGGTTCACTCGAACAGCACCCGCGACGCCATCGCCCGCTTCGAGACGATGATCGCCATGGGCCAGTCGAACCTCGCCGACAAGACCATCCGCGAGATGATCGCCCGCACCCTGCACATCATCCTGCAGCAGGACCGCCTGCCGGACGGCGCCCGCCGCATCACGGCCGTCACCGAGGTGACGGGCATGGAAGGCAACGTCGTCACCACCCAAGACATCTTCAAGTTTGAGCAGCGCACCATCGACGAGGAGGGCCGCGTGCGCGGCGCCTTCGTGGCGACGGGCGTTCGGCCAAAGTTCGCCGACAAGCTGCGCAAGAACGGCATCGACCTGCCCCCCGAGCTGTTCCGCTTCCGGATGGAGGTCTGACGGTTTATGCAGCGCTTCGCCATTATCTTCGTGACCGTCATCGTCTTCGTGGCCGTCATGATGGCCCTGCAGGGCTTCTATTGGTACCGCATCACCCAGCGGGAGAAGGAGTCCAAGGAGCTCGCGCGGCGCTTAGGCACGGTCTCTGAGCAAGACCAGGACAACCTGTTCCGCATCGAGGTCAAGAAGCGTGGTGAAGAGGGCATCCCCGACTTAGGCGGCCGCGTCGTCGCTTACATCGAGGAGCTCCTCGTGCAGTCCGGCGGCGGGTGGAACTTCCAGCAGCTCGTCACCTACATGGTCGCCGCGGCCTTGGGCGGCATGGTCGTGCTCATCATCGTGACGAAGAGCGTCGCCGGGCTCGGCGGCTTGTTCTTCGGTTATGCGCCGCTGATGGTGCTCAAGTCGCGGGTGGCCGAGCGCAGCGAGCGCATCACGGAGCAGCTCCCCGACGCCTTGGACCTCATGGCGCGCTCGCTCCAGTCCGGGCACGGCATCTCCGACTCCATGCGCGTCTGCGCTGAGGAGATGAAGCCGCCGATCGCCACGGAGTTCGCGCGGGTGTACGAAGAGAACAACCTCGGCCGTGACTACCGCGAGTCGATGCAGGGCCTCGTCACGCGCTGTAAGGGCAACTTCGACCTCAAGATCTTCGTCAGCTCGGTCATCCTCCAGCGGGAGACCGGCGGTAACCTCGTCGAGATCTTGGAGAACATCTCCGGCACCATCCGGCAGCGATTTGTCTTCAAAGGCAAGGTGAGCGCGCTCACCGCTGAGGCCCGCTTCTCCTCGTATGTGCTCGGCGGCTTGCCCTTCGCGATCGGCGGCCTCATCGGGTTTATGCGGCCTGAGTACCTCTCGCCCCTGGTCGATGATCCCCTCGGGCGGTTTATGCTCGGGTTCATCATCATCTGGTTCACCGTGGGCGTGTTCGTGATGGGCGAGATCACCAAGGTGGAGATGTAGGATGGCTGGACTGCCCATCGAGGTCGTGGTCGCGGTGCTCGCGGCGGTCGCTGTGCTCGGGATGGGCGTAGGCGTCTTTGTCTTCGTCAACCCGTCTCGTTCGGCCAAAGATCGCCTGGAGGAGCTGACCGGCGGCGGAAGCTCCGATCTGGTCGGCCCGGCGCCGATCTCGGCGAACACGCCGAGCCAGATGAACGCCATCTCCCAGGCCTTAAACAAGGTCGCCGCGCCGACGGACGAAGAAGAGGCCGACGCGCTCCGCCGCACCTTGGTGCAGGCCGGGTATCGCCAGCGCAACAACGTGCAGATGTTCTCGGCGATCCGGGCCTCTCTGGCCGTGCTCTTGCCGACGATCTTCGCCTTGGTGCCGTCCGAGGCCTCGACGATCAACGCCGTGCTCGTGGCCTTGTTGTTGGCCGCGGCGGGCTACTACCTGCCGGGCATCTTGGTGACCAACGCGCTCACCAAGCGGCAAGAGGCGCTGCTCAAGTCGTTCCCCGACGTCATGGACATGCTCGTGGCCTCGGTGGAGGCGGGTCTTGGCCTCGACGCCGCCCTGCGCCGCGTCTCCGATGAGATGGGCGAGTCGGCGCCGGAGCTCTCCACGGAGCTCAAGCTCGTCAACAACGAGATCGCCGCCGGTGTGCCCCGCACCGAGGCCCTGGGCCGCCTCGGCTATCGCACGGGCCTGGAGGAGATCACCTCCCTCGTCAACGTGCTCGTGCAGGCCGAACGTTTCGGTACGCCCATCGCCCGGTCGATGCGCCTTCACTCCGAGCTCGTGCGCACCAAACGGATGCAGCGCGCTGAAGAGAACGCCGCGAAGATCTCGCCCAAGCTCACCGTGGCGATGATCTTGTTCATGTTGCCCTGCCTCATCGTCATCCTCATCGGGCCGGCCATCGTGCGTGTTGTGCGCCAGCTCATGCCCGCGATGGGGAGCTGAGCGTGGTCTCGGCGGCGATCGGGGGTCTCGCGCTCTGGGCGCTCCTCGGCGCGCGGGTGGACCGCGCGGCGGCGGTGCCTGAAGACCAGACCTGGCGCGGCGCCGATCGGGTAGACGTTCAGCTCGACCTCATCGAGGCGATGATTCAGCAGGGCGCGATCTCCTCAGCGCTGCAAGGCATCACGGCGCTTCGTGCCGAGGGCATGGAGAACGAGCGCCTGGACATGCTGCAAGCCAAGGCGCTGATCGCCGCTGGGCAACCTTCTGACGCCTTGTCGATCTTAGAGCTCTCGCGGTCAAAGAGCGTCGAGCGTTACCGCCTCAGCGGGCTCGCGCACCTCGACATGGACGCGCCGGAGCTCGCGGTGCAGGCCTTTCAGCGGGCGATCCGCGCTGCAAAACGTGAGACGGAGAGCCGCGAGCTGGCGGCGCTCAACAACAACCTCGGCTTCGCCTTGTCGGCCATGGGCGACTACGACGCCGCGATGTTGGTGTACCGCGAGGCGCTGCGCCTCGACCCGGCCTCGGCGCGGGCGCGCAACAACCTCGGCTTCGCCTTGGCCGCCAAAGGGGACGACGACGAGGCCCTCGCCGCGTTCCGCCTCGGCCAGCCCCAAGGCCTCCCCGAGGCCGACCGCGAGGCGAACGCCCTGTACAACCTCGGCCTCGCCCAGCAGGGCCGGGGTGAGGTGCACGCCGCGGTGATGTCGTACTCGAAGGCCGTTCAGGTCCTCCCTGGGCACCGTGACGCCCAGGCCGCGCTCAACGTTTTGGTGGGCACGGCGCCGTCGCCTCTGTCTCCCGAGCTGCCCTCCTCCTTCTCCCCCGAACCTCCCCCGGAGGCCCCGTGAAGCTGACCCTGGCCGTTGTCGCCCTCGCCGCGCTCTGCGCGTGCAGCTCGCCCAAACACCTCACCTACGATCACGGGCGCTCGTACCACGAGGCCTTTGACACCCAGACCGACCTCACGCGGCCCTCGGTGAAGGACGCGGTCTATCCCTTGAGCGGGGCTGAGGCGCTGCTCATCCGCAAGGCGGTCGAAGAGAAGAGCACGGATGAGGAGTCGGGCGAGGCCGAGGCCACCGACACCCTCGATTGATGTGCGCGGCCCGGACTCGGGCGTGATCCGCCGGATCTCCGCGCGGGCGAGGCTCGCGGGCTTCGCCGCGCTCTTGTGTGTGGTCGCCGTGCTCGGCGTGGCCTTGCCGCTCAGCGTCGAGCTGAACAGCCAGCAGGCGCAGAGCCAACGTCAGGCGGTGGTGGCCTTGGCGCAGACCATCGCCCAGCTCCAGGTGGGTGACACGCCGCCGCAGCTCACCGTGGACGGGCTCATCGGCGTCGGGGTGCTCGGAGAGCGCCGCGAGCTGATTCAGCGGCGAGGTTTGTCTGACGCGCTGGTGGAGGCCTACGCCCGCCGCTGCCCGCCGCGGCTCGTGCCGGGCCGGGCGGTGGTCGTCTCGGCCTCGGGGGAGAGCGGGCCCGTGGCGGCCTGCGCGCCGTTGACCGGGGGCAAGGCGCTCTTGGTCGTGGCTGAGCGTGAGGGCTCCTCCGCCCAGGTGCGGCGGCGACGCCTGCTGGTGA
>JAKLKE010000429.1:264-5003 GCA_023150775.1 Myxococcota bacterium | reverse complement strand
GCTACACGACGACGGTGAAGGGCACCCACGAGGCGGCGCTTGAGGGCACGAAGTCGGCGAACTTCGACATCTTCCTGCAGAAGTACAACACGTCCACGGCGAAGTGGGACACGGTCGAGAAGTCCAAGACCGCGTCGAGCTCCAGCGAGGCCTTGTCGTACATCGGCGCCAAAGGCACTTATCGTCTGTACGTCAAGAGCGCGACGAGCACCGGCAGCTTCACGGCCTGTTTGACCACGCCCTAAGCCGCGCCTTCGATCCGTTTGACGTCGTCGAGCGGGACAACACCGCTCGGCGGCCTCAGCCCGGCGGCTGGCCTTCGGCCGCGACGCCCTCGACCCCCTCATCGACACAGAGGAGGATCCAGCCGCCGTTGAGGGGGCCGATCACCGGGCTGGTGCAGGTTCGTGCTTGATCTGCGGTGAGCAGGGGTGTGAACTCGGTGAAGCGGACGCCGTCGATCGACCTGGCCATCACCGGCTGGCGGCGGCCGTTGAGCGGGCGCTGGGCGACGAGGTGCAGGGTGTCATCATGCACAAAGGCGAAGGGCACGCTCAGGTTGTTGAAGGTCTGGAGCTTCTGCATGGGCTCGCCGCTGAACAGGCTCACCTGGTTGTGGCCGTCGGTGACGAAGAGCAAGAGCGCGCCCCGAAAACGCACGGGGCTAGGGTCTACGAGGCCGACGCCGCTGAGGCGGGTCTGGGCGGGCGGCGTCGAGCGAATGTCGTTGGGCTGGCTGTCTTTGGCCGGGTCGCCGTGGGTGCCTTTTCGGGAGACGTACCACAGGCTGTCCTCAAACATCTGCGGATCGATAAACGCGACGGCCTCGTCGTCGGTGAAACGCCAGCTCTCGTCTACCCAACGTTCTCCGTCAAAGCGGCGGCCGAACAGCGCCGGGCCGAGCAGCTTCGCCCGCAGGGGGCTGTGTTTTCCGCCCATGTCAAGTCCCGTGAGCCACAGCTCGCCGTCGGGGCGCACGCTGAGGCCGAGGCTCTCCAGCTTCTCGGCGACGGGCTCGGCTTGGGCCGTCCAGCGCACAAGATCCGGGGACGTGAAGGCGTAGACCTGGGAGGGGGGCCGAGGGGGTGGCGGCTCTGGCAGACATCCGAGGCCAAACAAGAGAATCGGAATCAGCATCAATGGGGTGTCTCCAGGCAGCTCGCTAAGGTGCGCGCGACGACGGTGTGCCCAGCGGCGGTCCAATGACCATCATACTGAAAATACGGCGCTTCGCCCGCCTTTGCCGCGACACGAAGGGGCTCGGTCAAGCTGCACGAGGCGACGCCGAGGCGGTCGAGCAGCGCCTTCACTTGGCGCTCTGGGCCGTCTAGCTCCGCTTTGGACGGATCTAAGCCGACGAGGCCAAAGGTCGGCGCGAGGCGATCTTCTTCGACGACGAAGGCCGGGGGCGCGATGGCGACGACGAGCTTGGCCCCGCGCTCCTCTGTGGCGCGTTTGGCCGCCAAGAGCGCGGTCTCTGTGGCCCGGAGCTTGCCGCCGAGCTCTCCTTGGCCCTCTTGGGTGAACAGCCGAAGCTCACCCCGCCAGCGGCCCCGCTCGGGGCTGCCTTCGCGGGCGAACTCACGCAGGGCGGACTGCACCCGCCACTGGCCGAGCAGGTACGAACGACGGGTAAAAAACCGGACGACGGGGTGGGTGAAGCCGCCGACCATGGGGTTGCCGTCGGGGCGGCTCGCGTGGCGCTGGCGCTCCATGGGGTAACGTTCGTTGTCGAAGAGATCGTTGCCCAGAAAAAACACGATGACGAGTCCGTCGAGGCCCAGAGGCTCGGCGAGGCGGCGGAAGAGCGGGGCGGCCTGGTGGGTGCCCCAGGCGTCAGCGCCGCCGTTGAAGGTCTCCCAGCCCAACAAGGCGCCGAGCTTCACCGTGGTGGTGTCCTCCTCACGCACCTGGGCGGCGAAGGTGAACGAGTCGCCCTGGATGAGCCAGCGGGGCGTCGCCGTCTCGGGGCCCGGCTCGGCGCCGCGTAAGCCCAGGCTGTTCACCCGAATCGGCACCTCGTAGCCCAAGGAGCGCACGGTCACGTTCAGGCCGGGGTTGGGGCGGTGCAGGAGCTCTTTGTCGGTGACGTAGAGCCCGTCCGGCGCGTTCCCGGGGGCGTTGAACAGGATGTCCGCGGCGCCGTGGGGCTCGATGAGCCGGGCGAGGACCTCCGCGGCGAAGAGCCCGAGGACGAGGCCGCCGAGGATGAGCCCGAGGCGTGAGAGCCAGCGCCGGGCGCGACTTTGGGTAGCGGGAGCTTGGCTCGGGGTCACGTTGCCCTCCTGGCGGCCTGAGTTTACCAGCACTCAGGGCCAGACGCCGCGCTCACACGCCGAGGGCCTCCATCACGGCCTTGAGCAGCACGTCCGGGGAGGCGGGCTTACGCACACGCTCGCTCTTGTGCTCGTCCAAGATTCGGATGAGGGCGTAGTCGGTGCAGGCCGTGTGGATGAGCACCTTGGGCGGGTGATCGAGGCGGTCGATCTCATCCAGCAGCACGAGGCCGCCTAAGTGCTCGATGCCTTCAGCGGCGCGGCGCGCTCTCGGGCCCATGCCGCCGTGAACCGCCTCGCCCAAGGGCACGAAGATGTCGGTGACCACGAGGTCGTAGCTGAACTGGTGCAGGCGCGCGATGCCCTCCTGAACGTCCCGCGCGAGGTCGACCTCAGCGCGGAGCACCTCGATGAGGATCTCGCGGGTGAGGGACACGTTCTCAGGCTCGTCGTCGATGAACAGGATTCGCATGGCGGCTCGGGTTCGGCGCGGTGGGCGGCGCGCGCCGTGGCTTCCATTTATTCGTAGCGCACCGTGAGCGCGAGCGCCTGCGCGGCGAAGCTCCCGCCGGGGCCGTACACCGTCGCCGCGCCCGCGCGAAGGGAGCGGATCGGCCGCCCGAAGACGGCGTTTAAGAGCCAGACCTCGGGATCGCTCAGGCCGTGACGCAGCTCAGCTTGGGCGTTGGGCTGCTTCCAGAGCTGCACGAGGCCGCCGATCGGCGCGCTCGGGCGCAGGTCAAAGCTCACCAGGCGGCCGTCTTCGGAGAGTTTGCAGTCTCGGGCGTCGAGCGCCTCGTCGCCGAGGCGGGCCCAGCACAAGGCGGCGCCGCCGGTGAGGTCGATGCCCATGGAGAAGCCGGCGGTGTGCACGAAGAGCGCGCTGCGGCTCGCGCCGCGCAGGGCAGGGGGATCGTCTCCACGGCGCCGGGTGAGCACGCCCCAGCCGTCGACGAGCAGGTCGCGGGTGCCCGCGCGCAGGACGCCGCGCAGGTCTCCGGCGCTGACGAGGGCCTCGGCGCCAAAACGACCCCGGCGGCTGGTCTCGACGACCTCGGGGCTCGGGCCTCCTTCGGGCGTGGGGGTGAGGCGCAGGCGCAGATCGAGATCGACGTCTCGGGCGTCCAGCGTCCAGCCCAGGCCGTCTCGGCGTAAGCCGTCGGGGCCGATCAGCAAGGCCCCATCGTCGGGGGCGGCGGTGACCATCGTGGGCGGGCCCCGGCGACCGTAGCTCAGGGGCAGCTCTCGGCGACCGTCGAGATCGACGGAGAAGGTGCCCGCGCCGCGCAGAAGCCCGGTGTTGTTCCGGCTCACGCGCACGTCGAGCACGGAGTTATCGACGTTCAAGCCCAGAAGCTCATAGCTCTCTTGGCCGAAGAGCCCGGCGGCATCAAGGCGCCACGGCGGGTCGGGATCGGCGCCGCCGCCGCCGCAGGCGAGCAGGAGGAGCGCCCACCCGCCGAGCACCTCAGCCCCCAGCGCCGGGCAGGCCACCCGTGGGGGCCGGGCGCACGGCGTTGGGATCGCAGAGATCTTTGCTTCGGCGCTCGATGAGCAGCGCGCGCAGCTCAGGCTCCTCGACGAACTGGGCCCGAGGGGGCAGGGGATCTTGGCAGAGCTGCTCCCCTTTGTCGCGGAGGTGGTTGAGCAGATCGTTGTAGTGGGCCAAGGCCGTCATGCGGCAGGCGTCACGTTTCATGGGGTCGAGGATGTTGTCGCAGCTCGCGCGGTCTAGAGGGCGCTGCTGGCCGAGCACCCAGCGGTAGACCGCCGACCACGCGCGGGGGTCGTCCGGGCTCAGCCCGGCGTCGAGGATCCACGAGGCGGCGACGGCCTCGACGTTGCCCGGTCGGGCGCCCGCAGGGATCCAGTCGCGCAGGTGCTCGGAGAACAGATGCAGGTGGCAGTCGTCGGCGAACTCGCCGGCCTGGGCGCACAAGGTCGCGTCGCCTAAGGTCTCGGCGAGGCGGAAGGTGCAGTCCGCACCGTGGGGGGCGCCCAAGGCCGCGCAGGCCGTGAGCGCGGCGCTGCGATCGGACTTCGCGAGGCGCGGGGCGACCTCGGACATGCAGGCCGCGCGCATTCGGGGCTCGCCCAGGTCCAGACACAGCTCCGAGGCCGCGCGGGGGTCCACCTCCGCCCGCGCCAGGGCGCGGGTGAAGGCCTGGGGATCGGACATCGTGTCGTCCGACTTGGAGCACGCGAGCAGGAGCATGAGGGGGAAGAACATCAGCGCCACCATAACCCCGAAGGGATCCCACCTGCGCGCCGCGTTAGGGTCGTCTCTGGAGGAGTGATGCCCCAAGACCGTCGTAGACACGCTGAGGCGACCTTACGCAACCGTGAGCCGATCTTACAGGTGCTCCAGTCGATCCTCCCCGTCGAGGGCACGCTCTTGGAGATCGCCTCGGGCACCGGCGAGCACGCGGCGCATCTCGCGGCCCGGATGCCACGAATCGTGTG
>JAKLKE010000429.1:0-254 GCA_023150775.1 Myxococcota bacterium | reverse complement strand
CGCCGACGAGGACTCCGTGGAGAGCATCGCCGCCTGGCGAGCCGCCGAGGGCAGCCCCAACCTCTTAGCACCGCGCCAGCTCGACGTGCGGGACGCGGACTGGGGGGTCTCGGGCCTCGACGCCATCCTCTGCGTCAACATGATTCACATCTCGCCGTGGGAGTGCACCGAGGCGCTGATGCGCGGCGCCGGGCGGGCGCTTGGGCCTGGGGGCCTGCTCTACCTCTATGGGCCGTTCATGATCGACGGCTTGC
>JAKLKE010000428.1 GCA_023150775.1 Myxococcota bacterium | reverse complement strand
GAATCCGGGGAGGATTCAGGCCCGACTCGCCCCGCGTGAGCGGGTCACTCCATGATGCGGAACCGGAAGAAGGTCTCGCCGATGATGACCTCTTCTCCACCGAACAGGCGGCGCTCGGTGATCAGCTCACCGTTCACCAGCGAGCCGTTCGAGGACGTGTTGTCCTCGATGTAGAAGTTGTCGCCACGGCGGAAGATCTTGCAGTGGTACCGCGAGACCTTGGAGTCGTTCTTGATCTGGAAGTCGTTGTCGCGACCCCGGCCGATCGTGAACTCTTCGTTGGTGAGCGGGTGCATCGACTCTTCAGCGGTGCCCTCTTGGTAGATGAGCAGCGCGCGACGTTGCCCGGCGGCTCCCGGCGCGGCGGGCGCGGGCTCCTTGGGGCCATCATCAAAGCCGAGATCGTCCTGGGAGGCGTCTTCGCCACCGCCGGTGAAGTCGAGCTGCTCCTCGCTGTCGTCGTTGATGAGGTCGATGTCGCCCTCACCGCCGCCGTCGAAGCCGATCTCGATCTCACCGTCGCCCATCTCTGAGCTTCCGGCGTCCGGGACCTCAATGCTGATCTCCTCGTCTTCGTCCCCAGCGGGGATCTGGACGGCGGGCTCAGGGGTGTCGAACACACCAGAGAGGTCCTCACGCATCCCCGCGGTGGAGATGCGGATGTCGTCGGTCTCGTCCAAGCTGGGGCCGGCGTCCACGGAGTGCTCCGCGTCGTCGAAGGCTTGGCTGAGATCCGGCTCCGAAGAGGGGGCCTGAGCCGCTTCCGGCTCTTCAGGCGTCTCCTCGGAGCGACCCGTAGGGTGGCCGGCGGCGACAGCCAGGGTCTCCCAACGGTCAAGGGCGTCCGTAAACACGCTCAGGTCGGCGTTGAGCGCGCTGATGCGCTGGTCGGCCGCGGCGAGGTCATCCTTGAAGCGAGAAGACTCTTGCTCGAACTCTCCATCGGAGAGCTCGCCGATGATCTTGCGGAGCTCAAGCTCCTCCATCTCAACGGTCGCGCTGCGCGTGCGCTCGGTGATCGTGTCGATCTCGACACGAAGCTCCAACGCGACCTCTTCGAGCTCGGGGACGAGGGGACGGATCAGATCGCCCTCTTCCAGAGAGCGCGCTTCGTTCTTCTCGACGACACGATCGATCGTCGCTTGCGAGAACTTGCCCTGCTGCGCCACCGCCTTGTCGATGAAGCTACGGAAGCTGGCGTAGTTGTCCAGATGCTGGTTGAAGACCTTAAGAAGTTCAGCCTTTTCCATGGTGGTGTGACGACTCCGGACCATGTGAGGACGACGAGGGACGACGAGTTCAGCCCAACGGCGAGAATGCCAGAGGATACCCGATCGCGGTGAAGGGAGGAGGTCCGAACCTGTTTAGTGGATCGGCACCTATGAAGTCAAGGCCCGAGGCCCAGACAGCGACGTTTCGGCCATTGAAGGCCCGCGAGATCGCAAAACCGGGGCGCGGTCGGAGCAAAGAAGATTGACCGACGAGCCATCTCCCTCGATCCTCGCGGCGCAAGCTGCGCCCGTGGTGTCGGGGTGCGGGCTCAGATGTAGTCAGACCGGCGCTCCAGGTTGTCGAAGCGGGTGTATTGCCCGTGAAAGTACAGCTCCGCGGTGCCCGTGGGGCCGTTTCGCTGCTTGGCGATGATGATCTCCGCGACGTCCTTCTTCTCTTCTTCGATGTCGGGGTTGTAGTACCCGTCGCGGTAGATGAACATGATGATGTCGGCGTCTTGCTCGATGGCGCCGGACTCACGAAGGTCGGAGATCATCGGGCGTTTGTCGGCGCGAGACTCGACACTGCGGTTGAGCTGAGAGAGCGCCATCACCGGCACCGCCATCTCTTTGGCTAGGCCCTTGAGCCCCCGGGAGATGGTGGAGATCTGCTGCTCGCGGGGCATGTTCGCCGGGCCACCCGCGCCCATGAGCTGCAGGTAGTCGATGACGATGAAGTCGAGGCGCCCGTGCTCGGCCTTGAGGCGGCGCGCGCGGCTGCGGAGCTGGGTGATGGTGATGCCCGGCGTGTCGTCAATCCACAAGGGCGCGTGGTAGAGCCGCTCCGAGGCCTCCTCCAGCCGCGGCCAGTCCTCGTTGCGGCTGAGCATCCCGGTGCGCACCTTGCCGGCGTCCACCCGCGCCTCGGCGCACAACATACGGGTGGCGAGCTGGCCTTTGCTCATCTCTAAGGAGAAGATCGCCACACCTTTCCCCGCCTTCACCGCGACGTTCTGGGCGATGTTCAGCGCCAAGGCCGTCTTGCCCATGGCCGGGCGGGCGGCGAGGATGAGCAGGTCCGAGGAGTGAAGCCCGGCGAGCATCCGGTCGAGCTCGGTGAAGCCCGTCGGGGTGCCGCTCACCTCGCCCCGGTTCTCGGAGAGCTTCTCTAAACGTAGCCACTCCTCGTCAATCACCTCGCCGAGGCGGCTCCAGTCGCGCTGGCTGCCCTGCTGGGAGACCTCAAAGACGCTGCGCTCGGCGAAGTCCAGGAGCTCCGTGAGCTCGTCTTGGCCCTCGTAGACCTTGCGGCTGATCTCCCCCGAGGCGAGCAGCAGGCGCCGCCGCACGGCCTTCTCCCGCACGATGCGGGCGTAATAGTCGAGGTGCTCCGTCGTGGGCACCTGCTCCGGCAAGGACGTCGCGTAGGCGACGCCACCAAACTCATCGGGGTTCGGCGAGCTGAGCACATGGTCAGCGAGGCCCAACACGTCGATGGGCTCGTTCTTGTTCGCCCGGTCGATGAGCAGGCGGAAGATCTTGGCGTGGGCCTCGCTGTAGAAGTCCTCCGGGGCCACGATCTCGGCCAGCGCCGGGACCTGGGAGAAGTCGAGGAGCAGGCCCCCGAGCACGGCGCGCTCGGCCTCAAGGGACTGCGGGAACTGACGCCCTTCCATCTCTGACAACGCCGCGCCCTCCGGCCGAGCTTCACGCGCGGCGAGACCTGCACTAACCCGATCCCCGGCCGCTTGGGGCCTCTGGTCGTCCGCGCGTCGTGGGGCCAAAGCAGAGACAAGAAGGCCGCGAGCAGGACAAACCTGATCGCGGCCTCTTGGCACGACGCTCCAGGGGTTCAGGCCCGGATGACGTACACCTTGACCTCGGCCTTGACGCCGAGAGCGAGCTTCACGGGCACGTGGAACACACCGATGGTGTGGATGGGCTCCTCAAGCATGATGTCGCGGCGGTCGATCTTGAAGCCCTCGGCCTCAAGCGCCTCAGCGATGTCACGGTTGGTGACCGCGCCGAAGAGCTTGTCTTCTTCGCCGGCCGTGCGCTTGATGGACACCGCGGTGCCCGCCAGCTTCTCGGCGACGGCCTTGGCCTCGGCCTCCATCTTGGCGCGCTTGTGCTCAGTGACACGCTTCTGGTGATCCAGACGGCGGGTGTTCCGCTCGTCGGCGAGGAGCGCCAGACCACGAGGGAGCAGGAAGTTACGCCCGTAACCATCAGCGACGGTCACGACAGCGCCCACCTTACCCAGGTTGGTCACGTCCTCCTGAAGGATGACTTTCATCTCTCACTCCGAGTCCGCCCGGTGCGGGGCGGTGGAAAAAGTGGACCCTCGACGCGGGGAGCCGCGCCGAGGGAGGGCCTCTCAGCCGTCGTCGTCCATGTCCATGTCGTCGAGGTCGTCGTCGTAGTCGTCATCCGACTCACGCTCCGCCGCGGCCTGGGCCTTCCGAGCGATACGCTCCTTGGCCTCTTGCTGCTTGGTCTCGACATCGACGTCCTCGGACAGCTTCACGGTGAGGAAGCGGAGGAGGTTCTCCTCGATGCGAAGGTTACGCTCGACCTCAAGCACCAGGTCCGAGGGGCCCAGGTAGTTGACGTAGAGGTAGTGGCCCTTCGAGTTCTTCTGAATGGGGTAGGCGAGCTTACGCTTGCCCCAGTCGTCGCGGATGAGGATGTGGCCCTCATACCGGCCGATGATGCCATCGACCTTCTCGTTGAGGGTGCGAACGATGTCCTCGGGCACTTCGGGCTTGAGGATGTAGATGGTCTCGTATTCGGTATAGATCATGGGGTCACCCGAAGGCTAGAACTTGAAGAGCGCGCCGAAGGAGGCGAGCACGGGGGCGAGAACGAGGGCCACGACGCTCATCAGCTTGATGAGGATGTTGAGCGAAGGACCAGCGGTGTCCTTGAATGGGTCGCCTACGGTGTCGCCGACAACTGCCGCCGCGTGCGTAGGACCACCCTTCTTGTGTACGGAGCCGTCCTTCATGGTGAACCCGCCACCCTCGAAGGACTTCTTCGCGTTGTCCCAGGCGCCGCCCGCGTTGGACATGAAGATGGCCAGCAGCACGCCGGACACCGTCACGCCAGCGAGGAGACCCGCGAGGGCCTCGGCGCCGAAGCCAAAGCCGACCACCACGGGCGTGGTGACCGCCATGAGACCGGGGACGACCATCTGACGCAGCGCCGCGGTGGTGGAGATGTCCACGCAGCGGGCGGTGTCAGGGGCCGCGGTGCCCTCCAGCAGGCCGGGGATCTCCCGGAACTGACGGCGGACCTCGGTGATCATGTCCATCGCCGCTTCACCGACCGCCTTCATCGCCATGGACGAGAAGAGGTAGGGCAACATGCCGCCGACGAAGAGGCCCGACATCACCAGAGGCTCGGCGAGGTCGATGCTCTTAAGGCCAGCTTGCTGCATGAAGGCGACGAAGAGCGCCAGGGCGGTCATGGCCGCGGAGGCGATGGCGAAGCCCTTGCCGATGGCCGCGGTGGTGTTGCCCACAGCGTCCAGGGTGTCGGTGCGCTCACGCACCTCGGGGGGCTGGTGGGACATCTCGGCGATGCCGCCGGCGTTGTCAGCGATGGGGCCGTAGGCGTCCACAGCGAGCTGAATGCCCGTGGTGGAGAGCATCCCCAGCGCGGCGATGGCCACGCCGTAGAGGCCGCCGTAGGCGTTGGCGCCGACCACACCCGCCGCGATGAGCAGGATGGGGACCGCCGTGGACTGCATACCAACGCCGAGACCGGCGATGATGTTCGTCGCGTGGCCCGTC
>JAKLKE010000427.1 GCA_023150775.1 Myxococcota bacterium | reverse complement strand
ATCCTCCTCGCCTTGGCCACCCGCAACGATCCGGCCCTGGTGCACGCCCGCTTTCGCCGTCGCCCAGCGGATCCCGAGCGCCGCTTCGGCCTCTACAAGAAGATGTATGACGATCTCCCCGAGGATCTCCAGGGGATCTTCGCCGCCGAGCACGCCGCGCTCCTGCGCCGGGTGGCCCTGGATCTCGACGACTTTGTGGTGGTCGAGGCGGGCTTTGGCCCCAAGTCGGCGATGTGCCGCAGGATCGCCGAGTCCCTGGGGATCGGCCTCGGTCGCATGGGGTTCTTGGACGACTCCCCCTTTGAGCGCGCCGAGGTGGCCGCCCACGCCCCGGAGGTGGTCGTCTTCGGCGGCGAGGTGGACGGCTTTCGGGAGCAGCTCCTCACCGGGCCCCACACCCAGATCTGGGCGCTCACCGACACGCCCCGGATCCCCTCGTACAAGAGCCGGGCGGCGGTGGTCTTGGCCGAGTCCCAAGCCGACGATCTCAGCGCCTTCTTGATGGGCCTGGGCCTACACGTCTGGGGGCGCCCCGCCCTAGCGGCCGAGCTGCCCCGAGCCCAAGAGCTCCTGCAGCGCACGAACCAGCTCACCCTGAACGGCGCCAGGCCTACGCTTGAGGGCGCGGAGGGCCTGTGGGTGGGCTTCGTGAGCGACCGCCTCGCCGATCATGGCCTCGTCGCCGTGGGCCTCGTGCGCGGCGGGGAGGTTGTGGCCTTCGCCTGCTCCTGCCGGGTTTTGCCCCACCGCGTCGCCGGGGCGCTCCTGGGTGAGCTTCTGCGCCAACACCCCGGCGTCACGGCGCGCTTTGAGCCGACCGGTCGCAACGGCGCCAGCGTCGGGCTCGTGGAGGAGGCCCTCAGACCTCCGCCGCCGTGGGTTACCCTCGGTGAATGCTCTTCACCCTCGCCCTGATCTTCGCGGCCTCCCCCTTCCCCGACCCTTGGGCCGGCGCCGAGGCGCCCCAAGTGGTGACGGTGAGCGAAGGGGAGGCCATTGATCTCAAGGCCTTGGCCACGCCGGGGCACTACACCATCGTCGATGTCGGCGCGGCCTGGTGCGCGCCTTGCCACGACGCCGCCCGCGCCCTGCGGCCTTACCTCGACGAGCACCCCGACGTGCTGGTGCGCGCGGTGACCATCAGCGGCCAGCCGTGGGAGCTGGCGAAGAGCCCCGTCGCCGCCCAGCTCCTCGGGCGTCGGGGGCGAATCCCGATGTTTTATGCCCTCGACGGTGAGGGGGAGGTGATCTACGAGGGCCACGACGTCGAGCGTCTCATGGCCCGGGTCGATCGAGCGCGGGCCCGACGGAGCCGCTGAGCCGCCCGAGGTCGTGATAGTCTCCGCCCACGGGCACGAACCGGAGCCACGATGGGCAACCCCGCCGCACGAATGAACGACATGGTGCTGCAAGACGCGCCCCATTGCCACGCGCCGATTCACCCCGCCGCGCCGGTCCCGACGCCGGTCCCTCACCCCGCGATGCCCCTGGCGATCCTGCTTAACACCGAGGCCACGGTGCTCATCGGCGGCCAGCCCGCGGCGGTGATGGGCAGCCAGACCGCGCCCTGCGCCTTGGCGAGCTGTGTGCCCGGCGGCCCTGGCGTGATCTCTTTGGGCTCGGCGACCGTGCTCATCGGCGGAAAACCGGCGGCGCGGGTGAACGACCTGACGGCCCACGCCTCCTGCGTCGCGCCGATCCCCTCGCCCACGGGCAAGATCTTGCCCCCCGGCTGCCCGACCGTGCTGATCGGGGGCTGACCGTGCGCCGTGAGCACCTTGAGACCCTCGCCCCGGTGTGCCCGGTCTGCCGCGACACAGACCACAGCTTCCCTCTGCGCCTCGCCGCGGTCTGGGCCGAGGACGGTGAGCACGTCGTCGAGGGTGTGCTGCATTGCAGCAATTCACGCTGCCTGCGGGAGTACCCCATCCTCGACGGCGTGCCCGTGCTCGTGGCGAACCTTCGCGCCCACGTTCAAGGAAACCCCGGCGCGTTCTTCGCCCCGGCGCCGATGCACCCCAACCTGGAGAGCCTGCTCGGCGACTGTGCGGGGCCCGACTCCCCCTTTGAGCGCCAGCGCCGCGCCGTCGCCCAGTACGCCCGAGACCACTGGGGCGCCCTCGATCCGCGCCAGCCCGGCCCCGCTTGCCCCGCCTTGGGGGTGTTTGAGACGGGCCGAGGCCTCGCGCCCGCCGCGCCCGAGGGCCCGCGTGTGGAGCTCGGCTGCGGGCCCGGCCGGGTGAGCTTCGCCCTCGCCGCGTCTCACCCCGGGCTCACCCTCGGGCTTGATCTCGACCTCAGCTTTCTGCGTGTGGCGGCCCGGGCCCTGCGCACGGGCCGAGTCCGGTATCCACGGCGTCGGGTCGGCCTCGTCTACGATATCGTCGAGCACGAGCTCCCCGCCGAGCTTCTCGCCGCCGCCCCCCGCCTCGACTTCTGGATGGCCGACGCCATGGCCCTGCCCTTTGGCCCCGGCGGCTTTCAGGAGATCGTGAGCCTTCATCTGCTCGACTGTGTCAGCTCCCCGTGGACCCACGCCGCGAGCTTAGACACGCTCCTGGCGCCGGGCGGCGTGGCGATCTTGGGCTGCCCCTACGACTGGGCGACGAGCGCCACCCCCATCGAGGCTTGGCTCGGCGGCCACTCCCAGCGCGGCCCCGAGGGCGGCGCCCCCGAGGCCGCTCTCCGCGCGCTGTTTGACCCGGCGGACCCCCGCTGCGCCGCCCCCAACCTCGCCGTCGTCGCCAGCGCCGATGTGCGCTGGCGCGTCACCCTGCACGACCGCGCCGAGCTTCACTACACCTCAGACGTCCTCGCCTTACAAAAGCGTCGGTTCATGGCCTAGATCGCCGCGCCGGTCACCCTTTGAGCGGCTCCGAAGACCGAGGCGGGTTATGTGCTGGCCCCCCGTGGAGGCCCCGTGACGACGACGCTCGACGACCAAGACCCCAAGCCGGTTCGGCTCGTGCCGATCCCGCCGCCGCCCGACGCGCAGCGGGTCGGTCGCGGCGCCCGCTTCGCCGAGGACGGCGAGAGACGGGGTCGCTACCATCTTCCCGAACAGAACCTCTCGGGCTCGCCGGTCGGGTATCGCCGCCGCCTCTCGCTCACCGAGGCCGAGGGTGAGGCGGCGATGGCGCTGCTCTCCCTCACCCGGCCCAGCGCCTTTGTGCCCGCCCTCACCGCCCCCACCGAGGGTGAGCTGTTTGAGGAGGCCGCCTTGGGTGTGCTCTCGTCGCGACAGTCCACAAACTTTCGGGGCTTTCGTGCGGTGTTGTTGGGGCCCGGCGACTCCGACCGCGCCGCCTCGGCCCTCGCTGGGCTCAAGGGCCTAGAGGCCCAGCCGCTCACCCACGCCACACACACCTGGCTGGTGCTCTCTCGGCCTTACCGCACACCGTTCACGCTGCTGCTCACCTTCGTCGGGCACAAGCCCCTGCACAGCCTCCTCACCGTGCCGAAGCGGGCCTGGGACAAACGCCAGCACCACATCGACGACATCCCCACCATCGGCTTTCTTCCCCAGCTTCACCTGGGCATCCTCGCCGATGGCCTTGAGCGCGCGGCGGTGCTGGCCTCGGGGGGTTCGCGCCGGGCCCTCGTTCACTCCGCGCCGTTTGTGGACGAGCGCCGCCCCGCCCAAGGGGAGGGCCTCGCCCGTCTGGAGGCCCTCGCCGAGCTCAGCGACGCCGAGCGCGCTGAAGGTTGGCGCCTGAGCCTCGTCGCCCAGGTCGGCCAGGTCGAGGGGCCGCCGCTCATCGACGCCGCGCTGTGCCGAAAGCTCGGGGCGAACCTGCTCGCCTTCCGCAGCGAGCGCACCCAGCCCGGGGTCAACGCTGAAGACAAGGCCCCGCCGCCGTACCAGGTTCGCCAAGACGTCGATGTGCCCGACGCTTTGGTCGAGCAGGCCGGTCGCGCCGCCTACAACGCCTTCGCCCATTGGACGGGCCTCCCCCGGGAGCAGGCCAAGGAGCTGCTGCTCTTGGAGCGTGTGGACGTGCTCACCCCCGGCGGAAAAGAGCGACTGCGTGAGATTCGGCGCTCCTCCGATGAGATCACCGACCGCACCATCGCCGCGATGCCCTTGTGGGCCGATCTGCCCTTGGGCCGCGCCTTGTCGAAGAACGCCGAGCGCGGCCGCAAAGCCTTCGGCCTCGCCGGGCAGCGGGTGTACATCGGCGGGCTCTCCCGGGCCGAGGTCGCCCAGGCCGGTCTGCCTTGGGGGCAGGCGCTTCGGGCCTTTGGCGCGGCGGCGGCGCGCTCTGGCCTCGTCGCCGAGCTCGGCGGCGCCGTGAACATCCCCGAGGGCTGTGATCTGCTCGGCGGGGTCTGTCTCATGGCCGGGCCGGTGAACCAGAACGACGTCGGAAAACAGTTCTTTGGGGTGCCCGACCTGCTCAGCGCGGCGTATCCGGGGCGAGATCCAACCTCACTCTTGGTCTGGACGCTCAAGGCGAAGACCGTCGCCGACCCCATCGGCAACGAGGAGCAGCTCCAGAACCCGAGACGCCAAGGCGCCCTCGTGGACCT
Source organism: Myxococcota bacterium (assembly GCA_023150775.1). Classification (GTDB taxonomy): domain Bacteria; phylum Myxococcota_A; class UBA796; order UBA796; family CAJQPC01; genus JADKFE01. The sequence goes on along the minus strand of JAKLKE010000427.1, from coordinate 490 downwards.
GCGCCCGGCGCCCCATGAGGTCGTCTCCCTTCGGGTGGACGGGCGGCTTCAGCCCATGCGACACAGAGACGGTCGGGTAAACGGCGAGCGCGCCTTCGCCGACCAAGACAACCTCGTCACCGACCCCGACGGCCTCGACATCCCCGGCAACCGCGGCTCCCGCTGGCCGGAGTCTTGGCGCGGCGCCGACCCGTTCAGCCCTCCCCCAACGAGCGCCGGGGCCCCACGATGATCAGCCTGAGCTTTGACACGCCCCCGACTGTGCCGCTTTGGCGCGCCATGCTGCCCAAACGCCGCAAGCTCCGCCCCGGAGAGTCTCTGCCGGAGATCGAGCTGCGCTGCGAGCGCCTCACCCCCGGCGACGTGGCGGCCTTTCGTGCGGTCTGCGGCCAGCCCGCGGCGCCGAGCCTGCCACTCACCTGGCCCCACATCCTCGTCACCCCCCTGCACCTCGCCTTGGCCACCCACCCCGAGCTGCCCCTGCCCGCGG
>JAKLKE010000426.1 GCA_023150775.1 Myxococcota bacterium | reverse complement strand
GTCGACAACGACTGCGACGGCCTCATCGACCCCGCCAGCGCCGACGGCGCGCCCACCTGGTACGCCGACACGGACGGTGACGGCTTCGGCGACGTAGACGCGGCGGTGATCTCCTGCGAGGCCCCGAGCGGCGCCGTCGCCGACGCGACGGACTGCGACGACGCCGCGCCCGACACCAACCCCGACGGCCAAGAGGTCTGCGGCGGCGGGGATGAAGACTGCGACGGCCTCCTCGACGATGACGACGGCAGCGTCGATCTCTCCACGGCCGCCACGGGCTACATCGACGCCGATGGCGACGGCTTCGGCGCCGACCTCATCGTCGCCTGCGAGCTGCCCTCAACCGCCGTCTCCGACGACACCGACTGCGACGACGCCGACCCCTCCAACTACCCCAGCGCCGCCGAGCGCTGCGACGGCGTCGACAACGACTGCGACGGCGTCGACGACACCATCGGCTACTGGCCCATGGACGAGGGCAGCGGCAGCACGGTGTACGACGCCGCCGGGCTCGGCCTGAGCGGCGCGGTGACCTCGGGCACCTGGACGACGGGGAAGATTGGTCAAGCGATCAACTTTAACGGCAGCTCCACGACGATCACCATGACCCCCACCGGCAAGGAGCTCGTCCCCGAGGGGGGCCTCACGGCCTCGGCCTGGGTGAAGCCCGACAAGCTCAGCAGCTCAAGCTGGGACACCGTGCTCTCCGTGGGCACCTTGGGCACCACGGGCTGCTGCGTAGACACCTACTTCTTGGGCTACTACAAGACGAACATGGCCTGGTACAACGACGGGGCGACGTCGAACAACGTCATCATCAGCTCAGCGACGTACTCCGCGCACGTCGGCGGCTGGCACCACCTGCTCGCCACCTGGAGCCCCGACGGCACCCAGGCCATCTACGTCGACGGTGTGCTCTCGGTCTCGGGCACGAGCGGCCCCAAGAGCCTCGTCAGCGACGGCGCGCCGTTCCGTGTCGGCGCCGACACCAACAGCGGCAGCCCGACGCTCTACTTCGACGGCGTGATCGACGAGGTGAAGCTCTTCTCCTGCGCGGTGAACGCCGCCCAGGTCTCCGACGACTACTCCGCCAACTGGCCCTTCTGAACGATCGTGATCAGGGGAGCTTTCTGAGCACGACCACTCGTCGAGGCCGCCCGTCGAGGTCGTAGTCCCAGCCTCCGGCGGGCTCAAAGCCTGGCGCGGGAGGGGCCTCTCCTCGGGCGAGCATCAAGGCCACGCGGCCGCCGGGGCGCAGGAGCCTGGCGGCCACGCGCACGAGCTCCTCCGGCGGCGCGAAGGCCCGGGCGATCACCCCGTCGAAGGCGGCGTCGGGGAGCTCAACGTCGCGGCCTCGGCGCACCGTGGCGTTCTGGAGCTTGGCCTCCCGCACGACCTGGTCCAGAAACATCGCCCGTTTCTGCCGGGGCTCGACGAGCAGCACCCGGGCCTCGGGGTGCCGCGCGGCCAGGGCGATCCCCGGGAAACCCGCGCCGGAGCCTAGGTCTACCCAGTCCCCTTCAGCCTGGAGCGGGCCCACGGCGGCGGCGGCGTCCTCAAAGTGGGGCTCGGCGGGGCCCGGGCCGATGAGGTCCATCGCCGGCCGCCAGCGCTCCAGGAGGCGCAGGTGCACGGCTTCAGCGGCGGTGAGCGGGATCATCGAGACACCCATAAGGCGAGCACGTCCAAGGCGGCGGGGGTGACGCCGGGCAGGCGCGCGGCGGCGGCGAGGGTAGGGGGGCGGTGTCGCAGCAGGCGCTCCCGCACCTCGGCGCTGAGCCCGGGCACGGTCGAGAGATCGAGGGACTCCAAGGAGCGCGCCTCCAAGCGGCGGGTGCGCTCGGCGCGGGCCTCCTCGCGGCGGATGTAGCCGGCGTACTTCACCTCGGTCTCGACCTGCTCGGCCTCCTCGTCCCTGAGCTCGGGCAGCTCAAAGAGCTTGGTGAGCGCGCTCCAGGAGGTCTCGGGGCGGCGCAACAGCTCGTCTCCGGCGATGGCCTGGCGCAGCCCACCCAGGCCCGCGGCCTCGATCTGGGCGAGGGTGGTCGGGTCGGGCCGCACCTGCAGCGCGTTTAAGGCGGCGTGCCCCCGGGCGATGGCCTCTTGCCGGGCCTCAAACGCCGCCCAGTCCGCGTCTTCGATGAGCCCCAGCGCCCGGCCGATGGGCATGAGGCGGCGGTCGGCGTTGTCTTCGCGTAAGACGAGGCGGTGCTCTGCGCGAGAGCTGAACATACGGTAGGGCTCACCGCCGACCCCTTTGGAGATGAGATCGTCGATGAGCACGCCGAGCATCGCCCGGTCGCGGCCCAGGCGCAGCGGCTCTCCCCGGGCGGCGCTCACCCCGGCGATGAAGCCCTGGGCGGCGGCCTCCTCATAGCCCGAGGTGCCGTTGAGCTGCCCGGCGAGGAAGAGGCCCGGGAGCTCCTTGTGCTGGAGATCGGGCCCGAGCGCGGTGGGGTCGGCGAAGTCGTACTCCACCGCGTAGCCGTGCTGGAGGATCTCCGCGCCGCGCAGGGCGGGGATGGCGTCGAGCAGGCCACGCTGCACGTCGTCGGGCAGCGACGTGCTCAGGCCGTTGACGTAGATGCGCTCGGTCTGGTGGCTCTCGGGCTCCAGAAACAAGAGGTGGCGCTCGCGGTGGCCAAACCGCATCACCTTGTCTTCGATGGACGGGCAATACCGGGGGCCGACCCCCTCGATCTGCCCGGCGTACATCGGCGCGCGGTGGATGTTCTCTCGGATGAGGTCGTGGGCGGCCTCGGTCGTGTGCACCAGAAAACAGCGCGCCGTGGGCAGGCTGCGGGGCACCGAGGCGTAAGAGAAGCGGCCTTGGGTGTCGTCTTGGGGCTCGGTGAGGGACCAGTGGATCGTGCTCGCCTTGAGCCGGGGCGGTGTGCCCGTCTTGAGGCGGCCCAGGCGCAGGCCGAGATCACGCATGGAGTCGGCGAGGCGCCAGGCCGCGGCCTCGCCCACACGACCGCCCCGGGTCTGGTGCTCGCCCCGGTGCAAGAGCCCCCGCAGAAACGTGCCCGTGGTGAGGATCAGCGCCTCACAGCGTAAGGTGTCGCCGCTCGCCAAGGCCACGCCGACCACCCGACCGCCCTCGGTGAGCAGCTCCGCCGCCTCGCCCTCGATCAAGGTGAGCGACGGGATCTTCGCCAAGAGCGCCTGGACGGCGGCGGGGTACCCGACCACGTCCACCTGGGCCCGGCTTGAGCGTGTGGCGAGGCCTTTGGAGGTGTTGAGCAGGCGAAACTGAATCGTCGCCGCGTCCGTCGCCCGGGCCATGAGGCCGCCCAGCGCGTCCAGCTCACGCACCAGACATCCCTTCGCGAGCCCGCCGATGGCCGGATTACACGAGAGGCGCCCGACCTGATCCCGCGAGAACGTGACCATGGCCACGCGGCGGCCCAGGCGCGCGGCGGCGGCGGCGGCCTCGACCCCGGCGTGCCCGGCGCCGATCACCACGATGTCGAAGGAGGTTGAGCCCACCGCCGCGCCTTAATCGAGCGGCGCGGCCTCCACCAGCGCGCCTTGGTCTTCGCCGAGCCACACCGGCGCGATCTGGGCGACGGCGTCCTGGGCGATCTCCAACGACATGAGGTCCAGGGGGTGCCCCGCGGAGAGCAGGCCGGTGTACTGATCTTCGCAGCGGAAGAGCACGATCCCGTCGTGGCTCACGAGCGCCAGGCCGAGCTCAACCCGGACGGCGTAGGGCTCTTCAGTCCAGTCCACGACGACGGGCAGGCCGTCCTGAAACACGAGCTCGCCGATGAGGTGAGAGGAGGTGAGGGGCTGGGCCTCGATGGAGCGCACCCAGACGAAGAGCGCCGCGTCGCCGCCGACCTGGGCCGCGGCCTCGGCCAAGGCGTCATCGAGGCCGGCCTCGTCGGTGAGCGCGCGCTCAACCCGCTGGCGGGCGGTGGCGGGCATGGCGCCGTCGCGCAGGTGGCCTCGCCATCCCTCGGGGAGCGCGGCGTAAAAGGCCCCGGCGAGGTCGTGGTGCAGGGCGTCGGGCAGGGCCTTGAGCTCGGCGGCGCGCTGCAGGCGACCGGCGGAGAACTCCGCGGAGAGCGGCGCGGAGAGCATGTCGGTCATCGTCGGCGCGGGCGGCGGCGCGAGCACCATCGCCGGGATCACTCGAACCTCACCCAGCACAACCTCGGGGTGAACATCCCAAGGGGTGCGGTCGGCGTGGGGGTGATGGCTCGCGCACCCGGGCGCGAAGAGCACAAGCAGAGAGAAGGTCACAGGGCGCAGGCCTCCCCTCGGGCTGGACCGCAGGATCCTCAGGAGGTTCCCAAGAATCGTCGGCGAGGGTGATCGTGCTCATCACGATAGCCCAAGCCACCCCGGCTTTGGGGTGAACTCCACGTCATGCACGAAGCTCATCGGCGATGGCCTCGATGCGCCGGGCGGGGCGGCCCAAGACCTGGGCCAAGGTCGGGTCTACGACCGCCTCGCCGCCGAAGCGGATCACGAGCTGCAGCGCCGTGGTCACCGCCACCTGATCCCAGGGCAGATCAAGCGCACGAAGGCTTGAGATCCATCGGGGCAAGCTCTGGGGCGTGTGGCGGATCTTCCGGCCCAAGACGACGCTCAGCCGGGCGGCGACCTCGGCGAAGCTCAAGGCCTCGGGGCCGGTGAGGGTCCAGGCCTGCTCACCGTGGGGCGGCGACATGAGCGCGGCGGCGGCGGCCTCGCCGAGATCCCGGGTGTCGACCCAGGCCACCTTGCCGTCTCCTGTCGGCGCGGTGAGCGCCCCGGCGTCGAGGCCCGGGCGGTAGAGGCCGAGGAGGTTCTGCGAGAAGAAGCCCGCGCGTAAGAAGGTGCGGGAGAGCGGCCCGGCGCGCAGCTTGGCCTCCAGGCGGGCGTGGGGCAAGAAGCTGTGGCGCTCGGCGGCGGGCACGCTCAAGAGCGCGACGTGCTCCACCCCCGCCTCGACGGCGGCGTCGATGAGCGGGAACATGCCCTCCTCAACCTTGGAGAGCTCCGGCGGGCGCACCAACAAGAGCCCCGTGACCCCCGCGAGC
>JAKLKE010000425.1 GCA_023150775.1 Myxococcota bacterium | reverse complement strand
CGCGAACCGCGTCCACGGCTTCACGCCGTCGCCGGTGACCCCGCCGCCGTAGGTGTAGTGCAGGACGTCGGCCCGGACCCCGGGGGAGATCAGCCAGCGCTCGCGGTCCTTCAGGGGGCGGATCGCGGCCTTGAGGTAGACGTCGGGGCTGCGGGCCTGGCCTTTGCCGCTCAGGGTGTAGTCTTCGCGCTCGGCGAGGGGGTCGTACTCCACCAGAGAGTTGGGGTTGAACGGCAGGCCAAACTCGAAGGTGGCGCCGCCCCACAGCCAGTCGATGCCGGGGATGACCTCAAGCGTGGGGTGAGGGCGCCACACGGCCTCCCCACGAACCTGCCAGATCCATTGATCTTGGGTGATCTGGAGGGACTGGCCCGAGCCGAGGTAGGTGTAGTCCCAGCCAAAGGCCGGGGTGATCTTCGCCGTGAGCTGGTCGGAGAAGCGGTGCTCGACGGTGACGAGGGCCCGCTGCGACCAGTAGTTGACCGCGAAGTCGTCTTGGGTGTCTTGGTCGGTGCCTTGGGCGACGCCGTCTTGGGTGCCGACGAGCAGCTTGTCGGAGAAACCAAAGACGAAGGCGGTGACGCGGGTGTCTTCTAAGCCGGTGTAGCCGTAACGCACCTGGTAGTCGGCCCAGCGGGGGCGCACGACGAAGCCCGAGGCGCCGTATCGGGGCACCAGGGGCAGGATGGCGTCGATGTACGAGCGCCGGGCGGCGACGCCGATGTGGTGATTCCCGCTCTCGCCGAGGCGGCCCTCATAAAAACCGCCGCTGTCGAGCAGATCCGTAGACCAGACGAGGCGGCCTTGCTTCGGGGCCTCTTGTTTGAGCTTCACGTCGATGACGCCGCCGGTCGTGCGGCCGTACTGCGCGCCGTAGTTGCCCGGCAGGTAGTCCACGGCGCCGATGAGGTCGGGGTTAAAGACCGAGACGTAGCCGCCGATGTGGTAGATGAAGGGGATCCGGACGCCCTCGACGTAGACGCCGGAGTCTTCAGGGTTGGACCCGCGGATGATGAGCACGCCGGTGCCGAAGGGGGAGCGCGCGGCGCCGGGCAAGGACTGCACCACGCGGATCGGGTCGCCGAAGGTGCCGGGGATACGCCGCACCTCGCCCATGGTGATGGTGCGCTGGGTGACCTCGACCTTCTCTTTGCGGTAGACACCCATCGCCGCGTCTTGGTCGTAGGACTCGTTGCGCACCCAGGCGACGACGTTGGTGGCCTCGCCCTCGACGAGCACCACGTCGACCTCTTGGGTCTGCCAGCCGGGGCGGGCGATGACGACCTTGGCCGGGCCGTTGGGCACGCCGCGTAAGGCGAAGCGGCCCTCGGCGTCGGTCATGGTGGCGAGGTCGGTGCCGGGCACCGCGACGCTCATCTCGGGCAAGGGGCGCCGGGTGGCCATCTCGACGACCTGGCCTTCGAGGTTCACCGGCAGCTCGACGACCTCCTCCACGACGGGCTCCTCGGGCAGAGCGCCCTCGGTGGCCGCGGCGTCGAGCACGAAGCCGTACTCAAACTCCAAGGCGACGGGGATGGGCCCCGAGGCGTCTTCAGCGGGGGAGAAGACGAACTGTTTGGCGGCCTCAACGGCGGCCTCGTCGAAGCCCCAGCCCGCGCTCTCCAAGACGGTGACGTTGTAGACCTGGCCGGTCTCGTTCACCTCCAAGAGCAAGAGCACGATGCCCTCGATGCCCGCGTCTTTGGCCTCCTGGGGGAAGGCGGCCTGGACGAAGCTGAGGAGCGCGGGATCTTTGACCAAGGGCGGCGGGGCCTCTTGTTCAGCCCCCGCCGGGCCGGGCGGCGGCGGCGGATCTTGCGCGAAGACAGGCCCCAAGAGGGCGAGGAGCAGCGGCGACAGCACGGGGGTTCCTCCAGCTACTCGACGATCTTGATCACACACTTCATGGGGATGCCCTTCACCGGCACCGGGACGCCGTCTTGAAGGCCGGGCTTCCACCGCGAGCGCATCCAGGCGGCGACGCAGGCCTCCTCCACACCAAAGCCCACCTGACCGCCAAAGGTGGCCGCGGTGGGCGCGCCGTTGACGTCGATGTCGAGGGTGATCGTCCAGGAGCCCTGAACCTCGGCCTTCATCGCCTCGGCGGGCACCTCGACCGGGGGCACAGACTTCATGCGCGGCTTGGTCGTGACCGAGGCGTAGGGCTGGGAGACGAAGGGGCCCGAGGCCTCGTCGATGGTCATCGTCTCTTTGCCCGCGGCGACGGAGGTGCTGTTGCCCGCGCGGGCGTTCACGCCGGTGCCGCTGCCTTCAGCGAAGGAGCTCGCCGAGAGGCCCTGGGTGAGCCGAACGGGCTTGCGGGGCTCGGGCGGCGGGGCGTCGGGCGGAGCGTCCGGGGGCGGCGCGTCCTGCATGTCCTTAAACTTGACCGCTTCAGGCACCACCTTGGGCTTGGGCGGCTCGGGCGGCGGGGGCTCGGGCGGCGGCGGGGGCTCCTCGGGCTTGGGCTCGCTCACCACGGCCATCTCGACCCAGATCTCCTCGACCTTCTCGTCTACGTCGATGCCCACGAGCCACAGCGCGAAGAGCACATGGGCGCCCACAGAGAAGACGACGCCCCCGGACGTGAGGGCTCGGCGCCAACGAGGCTGCTGGTCGATGAGCGGGGAGCGCACTCAGCCTCCTGCGGGCGCTGGCGCTGGGGGAGGCGCGGGCTCAGCCGGGGGCTCCGTCGCGGCGCCGCCACCGCGGCCGGCCTCGACGGTCTTGGGGTCGATGTTGATCGCGAACTTGGCGACGCCCTCTTGTTTGACCAGATCGATGAGCCACACCACCCGGGCGTGGTCCACGCCCCCATCGGCGGCGATGAGGCAGGTGAGGTCCTTCGTCTTGGCTTTCTCGGCGCGGATGAACTCGCGCAGGGCGGGCTCGGAGATGGCCACGCCGTCGAGGTAGAGCGTGCCGTCGGCGGTGACGAGCAGGCCCAAGGACGTGGCCTCGGTGGCCTCACCCGTGGCGGCCTCGGGCAGGCTCACCTTGATCGACGGCTCCATGATGTAGGTGGCCGTCACCATGAAGATGATGAGCACGACGAGGATGATGTCGACCAGCGGCGTGATGTTGATGTCGACGATGGGATCGTCGTCATTTCCGCCGAGCTTCGCCGCCATTTAGGCCTCCGCGGGGGCGCGGCTCTTGATGCGGCCGAGCACGACGTGGGCGAGGCTCTCGGTCCGGCCCAAGGTGGACTTGATCACGCGCTGGAAGAAGTTGTAGAGCACCACCGCCGGGATCGCGACCATGAGGCCGATGGCCGTGGCCACGAGCGCCTCGGAGATGCCCGCCATGACGGCGCTGCCGGCCTCGGCGGAGTCTTTGGCGGCGTCGCTCAGCGCGCCGGCTTGGCTGAGCGCGAGGTCGTGGAAGGCCTTGATGATGCCGAGCACCGTGCCAAACAGGCCGACGAAGGGGGCGTTTGAGCCCGTGGTGCCCAGCACGATGAGTCCGCGGTCGAGCTTCATACGCTCGAAGATGAGCGTGCCCGCGATGGCCTCTTCAGCGGCGCCGACGCCGCTCTCCGCCGCCTCGACCCCAGCGGCGAGCACCCGGGCCTCGACGCCGCCGATCTTGTCCAGGCGCTCACGGAAGGCGCGCAGCTCGCCGGTCTTGAGGAACTCGGAGAGCCCAGCGCTGAGCTCATCGGACTTGGTGCGGTTGAGGAAGAGGTAGACGCCGCGCTCAAACGCGATGGCGACGCACACGACCGAGAGGATCACCAGCAACCACATCACCCACTCCGCCCCCAGAAGGGCGAAGTTCATCATCTTCTCTTGCAGCATGGGCTCGAACGCTCCGCGGGGGTGCTTGGCCGGGATGTCTGAGCCCGTCGTGGGCCTCAGCGGCGTGGTCCGCAATGTAATCTGTGAAGAGGGGGGCGCGCCGTCGTGACACGCGCTCGCTCCACAGGTCGTCAGCTTGTCGCCGTTGCGCGCGCTTCGCCAGAATAACTTCGCCGCACCGGAACAAAAAAAGACCCCCCACCGGGGAGGTGGAGGGTCTGATGGAGGCGACGACCGGATTTGAACCGGTGGTACATGGTTTTGCAAACCATTGCCTTACCACTTGGCTACGTCGCCGCGCCGACTGCGTTTAAGGGGTCTCAGGGCGCTTGTCAAACCCGAGCGCGCGGGCCTGGGGTCAAGGGCGGTTGCCCTCGTTGAAGGTGAGGCCAAGGGCCTGGGAGAGCAGCTCGCCGCCACGGCGTAAGACCGCGTTGCGCCAGGCCGGGCTCGACGGGCAGAAGGACTCCCGGAAGCGCTGCTTCACGTCATGGGCCGGGGTGGGCTCGCCCCAGTGGTGCAGGCGGTTCTCTTCACGCATGGCGTAGAGCGTGCGCAGGGGGATCGTCGTGCCGAACTCTTGGGTGATGAAATCGACGCGGGCGTTCGGGAGCTGGGCGGGCAGCCAGGAGGGGTAGCCGCCTCGGATGGCGTAGGCCACGCCGTCGTTGGGGTTCCAGGGGGTGATGCGCTCGCCGAAGGTGTCGCGCAGGCGGTCAAAGTGTGCGCTGCCGATCTCGGCCTCGACGAGCAGGGTGTCTTCGCCGAACTCCCCGAGCCCGGAGTGGATGTCGATACACACCAGCCGCTCGACCTCCCCCAAGTGCGCGCGGATCCACTCCGTCCACAGCCGGGGGCCCTCTTGCAGCCGGGCGCCGCCATAAAAGAGGCCCTTGGGGAAGTCGTACTGGCCGCCGACGATCACCTGCTTGAGCATCGGCATCCCGTGTTTGGCCAAGAGCAGGAGCATCTTCGGCGCGAAGAGGTCGAGGCCGGGCGGGGTGGGCGGGTTGAGCAGGCTGTCAAACTCGCCGTAGGCCTCGGGCGCGCCGCTGTAGGCCTCGCCGGGCAACAAGAAGTTGCGGTTGAGATCGACGTTCTCTTCGTTCACCCGGCGGACGTGGGCCATGCCGTAGGGGTTGAGGCCGTGGGCGAAGATCACCGCGCCGTCCGGCGGCGGGCTGGGCGCGCGTTGGAGGGCCTGGAGCTGAATCGGCGCCCCGCAGAAGCCCTCGACGCCGTGGGTGCCTG
>JAKLKE010000424.1 GCA_023150775.1 Myxococcota bacterium | reverse complement strand
AAGGGCACGTCGAGGGCCTCGGCGTAGGCCAGGGCCTGCTGCATCCCGCCGCCGACAGGGATGGTGTTGACCTTGGCCTCGACCACGGCCAGGGGCAGGTTGGGCGCGTAGAACAAGAGGTAATCGGCGCGTTTTTTGGCGCCGCGTGTGGCCACCCGGCCGCGCACCACCACACGCCCGGCGGTGAAGGGGTACTCGCGGCGCACCTGGGCGTGGCTGTCCCAGCCCGCGCCGGTGATCGCCGGGGTGATGTACCTGTCGCAGATCTCGGTCTCGGTGAGGGATTTTTTGCTCACAGCGGCCCCCCTGCGCGGCGCGCGGCGTGAGGGGGCGAGTTGAGGTCAAGCGTCAGGCGAGGGGCGGGGGTGCGCACGGCGAAGCTCCTGCGAGGCCCGTCGATTATCTCACAGCGAGGGCGCCCGCCGCTCAGGGCGTCTGCCGGGGCAAAATCCACCCGGCCTCGTCCAGAGCGCGAAGGGGCTGGCCCAGGCGTCCGCGGTGACCACCACGTCACGGCGATCGTCAGCGACACCCCAGACCTCTCTGCGCCTCTGCGCCTCTGCGCGAGACAAACGACGCCGACCCCACCACCACCCGCTCGAAGAGCCGATCGCCGACACACCCAAACAGGTCGCGCAGAGCCGCAGAGAGCTCGGCAGAAGCGCGGGCGGACTTCCAGACCGTCGGCAACGGAGCAAGACGCCCGCCGCTCAAGGCGTCTGCCGGGGCAGAATCCACCCGGCCTCGTCCAGGGCGCGAAGGGGCTGGGTGAGGTTCAGGTCGGCGCGCAGGAGGCGCTGGGCGGGGCGGCCGTTGAGGCTGGCCCAGGCGTCCGCGGTGACCACAACGTCGCGGCCCTCGGCGGCGTGCTGGGCCTTGAGCTGAATCGCGTAGTCGCGGATGAGATCGGGCTGGGTGCGGAGCTGTTTGTGCTGCAAGGCCGTGAGCCCCTCGGCGGGCGACACCCGCCACACCCGCCCCGTCTTGGGCTCCACCACACGATAGACCACGAGCCCTGTCTTCTCGATGAGCATCACACGCCAGGCGAGGCGGTGGCCTCGCTCGGTCCAGGCGACGTCTTCGCCGCGCAGGAGCCCACGCCCCGGGAACAGCGTCAACAAGGTGATCATCACGAAGAGCGCCGCCGTCTGGGGCCAAGGCAGCGGCGGCGCGGTCAGGGAGGGCGGCGTCCACACACCCCACCAGCGCCGGGGCCAAGATGGGCTCCACAAGAGTGTGCTGCACAGGATCATCAGCGCCGGAAACACCCCGATGGGGAACAAGAGGCCCACGGCGGAGTGAAATCCGAGCACCAAGACGACGCCCAGAGGCCGCGTCCGGGGGTGGAGCAGCAGCCACGGCGCCGACAGATCGTAGGCCGCGCCCGCCCAGCTCATCGCCAAGGCCGTGGCGTCGGCGGCGAGCAGGGGGCCCACGAGGGGCAGCCCCGCCCGGGCCTCCAGCCAGGTCTTGAGGGGCTCGCCACGGAGAAACCAGTCGGCGTTGAGCTTCGCCACGCCCGCCCAGAGGTAGACCGTCGCCACCTGCGCCCGCATTAACCACAGTCCCCAGGCGGGCAAGGCCACGCCGCCGTGAAGCCGCAGCCGCCCCAGCGGCAAGAGCAGCATCCACAAGCCCATCAGCGTGAACAGGACGTAGTGGTTGAGGTAGAGCGACTTGTCGAGGAGCTCGACAAAACCAAAACAGAGGAGCCAGACAACCAGCCAGAGCTTCGGCGCGCGCCCCCAGGCCACGCCCAGCCCGGCGACGATCTGGGCCACAAACAGCCCATAGAGCGCGGTCGGCGAGGGCACGCTGAGGCCGGGGAGCCAAGGAAAGTGGGTCGTCGGCGTGATGTAGAGCGCCTCCACCCAGCCCAAGGCCAAAAATCGCAGGGCGGAGAAGGCCGCGAGAAGGCCGAAACCCACACGAAACACGACGAGGCCCGCGGGGTCCACCGGGGCCGAGAGCGCGGCGCGAAGGGGGGCCAGCACCGATCAGTCGCCGTCGTTGTCGTTGAAGGTGATCGTGACGCTGAGCCTCTGGGCGAGATCGACCTGAACGGCGACCTGCAGCGCCAACAGCGCGTCTTGGGCCCGGGCGACCAGCTCGGGCTGCAGCAAGATCGTGTCCTCCAGGGGCTCGGGGAGCTCTAACAGTCGGGCGTCACAGGCCTCAAACAGGGCGTCTACCTGGGCGCTCAGCGTCGGGTCATCTCGCAGGAGGTCTGAGACGCCGAGAGCCCCGTCGCCCGCGCCGCCGGTCCAGACGTCGTGAACGCCGGCCAAGGCGTCTCGTGCGTCGGTCAAGGAGCGTCCGCTGGGCCGGGACTGGAGCAGGTCGAGCTGGGGCTCACCGCCGGTCTTGTCGCCCACAGGGGCGCCGAGCTTGGTGCCACGAATGTTCTCTGCGGTGAAGGCCATCCGGTTCACCCACTCGTCTAAGGCGTCCTGTACGGTGTCGTAGGCGTCGCCGTCCTCAGGGCTGGGGCGGCCGACCCGCGCGCTCCAGTCCTCACGCCACACGGTCGCGAGGCGCTCGGCGCTCAGGGCCACGTCGCCGCTGGCGCCGACGAGGGCCTCACAGCGCCGGGGCGTCGCCAAGAGCGTGGCCAGAGCGTCCTCCTCAGCGGGCCAGAGCAGGTACTCCACGACGGGCAGGCCCCGGGTGGCGCTGCCCATGAGGCCGAAGGACGCCACGTCGAGGGGGGCGTCGCTGGAGATCAGCGCCTCGACGGCGTCCGCGCTCACGGGCCAGTCGTCGAGCTTCGGCCCGAGGCGCTCGGGGTACTCCACGACGGGGCCAAACTGGATGACTTCAGCCCGGACCCAAGGCGCCTTGGCGGCCCACCACCCGGCCTGGGCGGCGGCGAAGGTGTCGGCGTCGGGGCTGGCGCACAAGGTTGTGGCCGCCCGGTGCAGCGCCTCGGCCCTCAACGCGAACTCATCGTAATGGCCCTGGGCGACCTGCTCCGCCAAGGCCTGAACGACCTCCGCCCGAGGGGCGTTGGGGCTCTCCTCTGGGGCGTCACAGGCGCCGAGCAGCGCCAAAATAGCTAGCGTGTGCCTCACAGATCCTCCAGAAACAGGATCAGCGCCGCGCGCTCGTCGGCGCTGAGCGCCACAAACTCCGCCTGGGCGGCCTCGGCCTCGCCGCCGTGCCAAAGGATCGCCTCCTCCAGGCTGCGGGCGCGGCCGTCGTGCAGAAAGCGGGTGTGACCGTTCACCGAGGCGATGAGCCCCAGGCTCCACAGCGGCGGGGTGCGCCACTCTTGGCCGCTCGCCTCGCCCAGCGGGCGGTCATCGGCGAGGCCCTCGCCCATGTCGTGCAGGAGCAGATCGGTGTAGGGCCAGATGTGTTGGCCTTCGAGCTCGGGCAGGGGGCTCGCGCCGGTCGTGTGAGACGGCGTGTGACAGGCCGCGCAGCCGATGTCGTTGAACAGACCCTTCCCATTCAGCACGGTCTCATCGTCGGCGGCGCGGCGGGCGGGCACGGCGATGGCGCGGGAGTAGAGCGTCACGAGGTCAAAGATCTCGTCACTTACCTCGGGCTCTCCGCCGTTGGGCTCGTCGAGGCACTCCACCTGGGCCGCTGTGCAGTCGTCTTGGGGCACGAGCCGGCTGGTGAGGCCCATGTCTCCGGCGAAGGCCCCGGCCACCTGGGCCTCTACGTTGACGGCGTCGGCCTTCCAGCCGAAGCGACCCACACCCTCGCCATGGCGCTGAACACGGCCCGAGATCCCGTCGCCGTCTTGATCCTGCGGGTCGGCCAGCTCAATGAGTCGGTCCTCAGGGATGGCCTCCAACAGGCCCAAGCCGACCATGTGCGGCGCGATCCGAGGCGACATCATCAAACCCTCGCCCGGGGGGCCGTGCTGGGGACTCGACACGGTGAACGTGGGCCAGGTCAGGGCGTAGGCCGTCCCGTCGTCAAACGTGCCGTCTTGTTCGTGCCATGAGACGCTCGGCGTCAGCTCGACGGGCAGGTTGGGGTTGGCCTGGTCTTGAAGCTGCCCGCCGTAGCTGGGATCGGGCGTCGGGCCGTCCGCACCCGGCACAGAGAGCCGCAGGAGCAGGCCGACGAAGGGGCCCGCGCCCTCGTCGGGCGGCGCGGCTTTGCCATCCTTGAAGTGGCAGCCCGAGCACGACCGGGCGTTGAACAAGGGGCCCAGGCCGTCCCGGGCCTCGGCGCTGGCGGGGGCTTCAGTCCACGAGGCGTTGAAGAAGCTGTTGCCGCTGTAGAAGTCTTGTTCGTGGGCTGGGTCGAGGTTCTGGGCGGGCATCAAGAAGGCGTTGGAGCCGAGCAGCAGCGTGCTCGTCGTGTCGCCGCCGGGCAGCCACTCGCCGTCCTCCACCGCCACGGCGCGGCCTCCGCAGCCCCAGAGGGTGACGAGGGCGAGGAGTGAGGGCAGGGCGGCGCGAGGGGGCGTCACGGGCTACTCCGGGATCTCGACGGTGAGCTCAAACGTGGTGAACACCTCAAACAGGAGCTCCTCTTGGGCGCGTAGGCTCAGGACGAGGGCTTGCACCCGGGCGTTGCCTTCAGCGTTGCCCGGCGCGATCTCTTGATCGTAGGGGGCCTGGAGCGCCTCGGCCAAGCTCAAGCTCTCGCGAATCTGCGCGTCGAGGGCCGCGGCGAGCTCAGGGGCGACCTCCTCCACGACGGTCTTGACGGCCACGCCGCTCACCGTCGCGCCGTCTGTGCCGGTGTAGGCGCCCTCCCAGACGTTCAGCACGCCGCGCACGTCCTGCACCATGTCTCTGTGTGTGTTGTCGGAGAAGCAGGAGTGCTCGTCCTCTTGATCGCCGCTGTCTAAGGACGCCTGCAGGCGCTCGCCGCCGGTCTCAAAGCCGGAGAGCACGATCATCCCGGTGAGGATCTTGGCGAAGGAGGCCTCGGGGGTGGCCTCAAAGTCCGCGCGGTAGGCCGCGCCCGGGGCCCAGGCGTCGTGCACCTGGCCGAGGTGGGTGAGGATGAGCCCGCTCGTGAGGCTGAGGTAAACGCCCCGGCGGTCTTGGTTCTGGGCGCTGCCGCCCTCGCCGACGACATAATCTGTGTAAGGTCG
>JAKLKE010000423.1:2701-5073 GCA_023150775.1 Myxococcota bacterium | reverse complement strand
CCGTGCGAGCCGTGAGACCCGTGCGAGCCGTGAGACCCGTGCGAGCCGTGAGACCCGTGCGAGCCGTGAGACCCGTGGGAGCAGTGCGTGCCCAAGGCGTCAGGCAGGCCGACCAGGGTGCGGTTGATCGCGTCTGGGTCAAGATCCAGACCATCGGCCGCCTGCAGCAGCAGGAGCGACTGGGTGGCCTGGGGCTCCGTGGCCTCTTGTTCCCCTTTTTGAAGGAGATCCATGGGCCTCCGGTCTAGCCGGGGCAGCGCGGGGGCGTCGTCAGGGGCGCCGGACTCGAACTTGTCCTTGGGATCGGCCATACCTCAGGTCTCCAGGCGGGGGCGCTGGATGGTCCAGCGTCGGAAGATGGACTCTACACGCCCGTCAGTGTCGTGGGCGAGCTTCTCAAACAGGTGGCGAGAGATCGTCATGTGCTGCTTACACTTGGGCATGTTCGGGCGCTGCCCAAACAGATCGCCGCCGAGCATGTAGTTGTGCTCGGGGCGCACGCCGCAGAAGGGCACGTTGAAGCAGGTCTCACAGCCGGGCAGCGCGTCCAAGAACGAGGCCGTGGCCATCGCCTTGACCGTGGGGTGGTTCACCAGCTCAGGCCAGGTGGACGTGCGCACGTCGCCGATGGCGAAGAAGGGGTCGCCCGCGGCGGCGACCATGCGGCCCTCGTCGTTGGGGAAGATGCGGCCGTCGAAGTTGTAGGCCATCTGGCCGGTGCCCGCGCCCACGGGGCTGCGGATATCGACGAAGTTGGGGTCTACGGGGGTCAACATCTTCTTGAGGAAGGTGGCCGCCGTGCCCTCCATGATCTGCACGCCCTGCTGGTTCAGCTCCAGGATGTAGTCCAGGCAGCGCATGTAGAAGTCCATGAACTCGTCCATGGAGTAGCCGATGGCGCGCCAGGTCTTGTTCGCGAAGCCGAAGGGGTTCAGGGGGCGGATGTGGATGTTCCGCAGGCCCAGGCTCACGTAGAGATCGATGAGCTCCTTCCAGTGGTCGAAGGTCTTGCGGGTGGTGGTCATCAAGGCGTCGACGTGCCAGAGCTCCGGGTCGCGGCCCAGCTCGACATAACGACGGTTGAACCACTCCATCCACTTGCGCACATGGGCGTAGGCGCTGCCGCCGCCGACCCAGCCACGGTTGAAGTTGTGGAGCTCTTCGGGGCCGTCGAGGCTCGTGCACAAGAGCACGTTGTTCGCCAACAGCCACTCGCCGAGCTCTTCGTTCATCAGGGTCATGTTGGTGACCAGGCTGTGATCGAGGAGCTTGTTCTCGTAGCGGTTTTTCTCGCGGCTGTACTCGACGATGAACTTGATGATGTCGGCCCGGACGGTGGGCTCGCCCCCCTGGTACTCAAAACACAGGTAGGGGTTGTTCGACTGCATCGCCAGATCGACGATTCGTTTGGCCGTGTCGAGCGTCATGTCGGTGTCGACACGGTCCATGTCGGTGCGGGACGCGTGGCAGTACTTACACGACTGGTTGCAGCGCAGCGTCGTGATGACGACGTGCAGGTGCGGGCCCAGGCCGATGAAGCCACGTTTGCGGCCCAGGCGCTCGGCCAAGGCGTTGAGATCGAGGCCGTCCCGCAGGAAGCCGCGCTCCACAAGGCCGGATCGAAGCGGGGAATCGTGGGGGAGGGTGCCCGCGACGAGGGACTTAAAGTCGGGCTCGTCCAAGAACATCCACTCGCCGACGTCGTTCACCAGGAGCTTACGCCCGGCGATGTCGGTGTAGCGGAAGAAGCCGAGCTCGTCGGGCTTCACCGGCAGGCGCTGCGCGGTCGCGACCCTCACGCGGCCCCCTTCGCGCGGCTCAACACCGTGGCGGTGAGCGCGTAGTTCGCCAGCTCGTCCTCGATGACGGCGGCGTAGCGGGGGTGGGGATCCCGGATGAGCACGAGGAGCTCATGGGGGTGCTCGGTAAGCTCCAGCTTGGCCAAGGCGCCAAAGGCCTCGACCGCGCGCCGGACCGCGCCCTCGTCATACAGAGAGCGTGTGAAGCGCAGCTCAGCCATTCTCGGCTCCGGCGGTCTTCTGCCACGGAACCTGAATCTCCAGCGGGTCTTCAGCGAGGTCTTCAGCGTCGAGCTCGGCGAGCAGCGCGTCGATGCTCGTGCGGGCGGGCTGGGAGAAGAAGGCCTTGGCGAAGGTGTACTCCCGCAGGCGGCGAGAGGACTCACCGATGCGGAAGCGCAGCACCTGGTTGAGCAGCTCGTTGGCGAACTCACCCGCCAAGGCCTCAAGGGCGGCCTCGTTGGCCTCCCCTTTGGCCCGCAGGCGCACGCCGAGCTGTTTGTCACCGGGGCGGGTCAAGAAGACATAGCAGCGGTCGACGAAGAGGTACGCGCAGCCGAGCACGGCGTCGCG
>JAKLKE010000423.1:0-2691 GCA_023150775.1 Myxococcota bacterium | reverse complement strand
CTCAACGGTCTCGGGCACATCGTTCACAGCAAGGTCTCCGGCCCGAAGCGCTCAACACGCTCGGCGTGGGTGAGGAGGCGCGCCAGCTCCGCGTCCGCGCCCTCCCGAAGCTCGTTCTGACGCACGATGTTCGCCATGTGCCGAATCACGCGGCCCAGGTGCTCATCGGTGTCTTTACGGCCGTCACCCCCGTCCATGAGGATGAGATCGAGAAGCTCGGTGTGCCCAACGCCCTTGGGCTCGCCGGCGTGGAAACACACATGCACCCGACCGAGCTGGTCGCCGCGCAGGAGCTCCACGACCCAGGCGCCGCGGTCGTTGTTGGTGAGCGCCGCGAGGCGCCAGCCGAGGCCGACCTCGTCGCCGATCTTGAGCGGGGCGAGGAGCCAGATCGGGCCCTCACCCGCCTCAATCGGCGGGAGCACGGCCTGCTCGGCCTTGAAGGTGGAGGCGATGGCTTGGCTGGAGACCGCGCCGAGCGCGCCGCCGAGCGCCACAGACTTGATCATGTCACGACGGTTCATGGCTCACAGCCCGTTGGTGATGGTCAGGGTGTAGGCGTCGCAGGACGCGGAGGCGCTCTTGTTGCGCATGACCTTGATGTACCAGTCCTCAGTGAGGTCCGTGCACTGGTTCCGGGTCGAGTTGCCGGCGCCGGAGCAGGCCTTGTTGTCCGAGGGGATGGAGTGCACCCCTTCGCCGAGGTCTTGCTGGTAGTAGTTGAACTCTTGGTAGCCCGTCGAGGAGTACGTGGAAGAGCACTCCATGTAGGTCGGGTCGGGGTCGCCCTTGTAGATCCAGAAGCTGTAGGTGCCCGACCCGGCGGTCAGCTCCGCGTCGAAGTTGTAGGCGTTGCGGCCCGCGGAGACGTCGGCGGCGTAGTCGTCGAGGGTCGAGATGACGTACCAATCCTCGTCCGTCGACTCCAGCGCGTTCGCCGTGATGGTGACCGTCGTCGTGCCCGCGTCGGTGAGCGTCGCCCACTCGTCGATGGCGGTGGCGCCGCTGTCGCCGTAGCCGGAGGTGTTCTCGCGGGTGTCGTAGGGGGTGCAGGCCTGGGTCGTGACCGTGTTGGACGCCGAGGAGTTGTTGCCCGCGGAGTCTTTGCAGATGGCGTAGACCTGGGTGTCGTAGCCCCGGGTGACGTAGGTGACGTAGTCGAAGGTGCCGTCAGAGTCGCAGGTGTCTTTCTCGGTCCAGGAGCCCGTGCCGTCGGAGAAGTAGAAGGTCAGCGCGCAGCCCGCCTCGCAGGTGCCGGTGAGATCGACGTCATCGTCGTTCGTGTAGCGGTCGATGGAGTCGATGGTGGGCGCGTCGGGGGAGGAGACGTCGGAGACGGTCACCGAGGCCGCGCCGTAGGCGCTCGTGTCTTCGCCGTCGTCGGCCGTGATGCGGCACTCCCACAGATCGCCGTGTTTGGTGTCTGAGGAGGTGACGGTGTAGGTCGTGTTGGTGGTCAACACGCCGTTCTTGTACCAGACGTAGTCGTAGGTGATGGCGTCGCCGTCGGCGTCATAAGACGTGGCGCCCAAGCCGCAGACGAGGTTGTCTTCAGGCTGGGGCGAGCCGGGGGTGATCGTCGCGCCAGGGGCCGTGGGCGGCGTGTTGGAGATCTCCCGGGTGCCTGAGGACACCGCCGCGCCCGCGCCGTAGGGGTCGGAGGGGGTGACGATGACCCGCACCGTGTCGCCCTTGATCGTGGCCGAGGCAGGGTAGGTGTTCGTCGTCGCCGAGGCGTCGAGGACCTCGTTGATGTACCAGGCGTAAGCGTACTTCTCGGGGTCGCCCTCGCCGTCGTACCAGCCCACAGGCGTCGCGACGATGTCATCGTCGGTGTAGGCCGGGTTGGGGTCGATGGTGACGGAGTCGATGACCGGCAGAGAGTTGCTGACGCTCACGGCGTCGCTGCCGGGGTTGCCGTAAGCCGCGCCGTCGTAGGGGTAGACGTACACCTCCCAGAACTGACCGCGCTGGGTGACGCCGGTGCCGACGACGGGGACGGTGGAGGACTGGTAGAGGCTGCCGTCTACATACCAGTCGTAGCGGTAGCTGATGGCGTCGCCCTCGGGGTCGACCGCGGCGGCGGTGACCGTGGCCGTGAGCGCCGCGCCGGAGCCCGGGGGATCCGGGGTGATCTGAACGGTGGGGGCGCTCGGCGCGTCGTTCACCTTGACCGTCGCCGTGTCTTGGCCGGTCTTCCCGGCGGTGTCGGTGACGGTGATGGTGAGCAGGTGGGTGCCGCCGGTCAGGTTCGTCGCGCCGGAGTACTCGCCGCCCGTGGTGCCGATGGCGGGCAGGCCGAGCACGCCGTCTTTGGAGGAGGTGACCGTGACCGTGAGCTCGTCGGCCTCGTCTTCAGCGTCGGCGAGGAGCGCCTCGAAGATCACGAGGTCGTTCGACTGCAACGACGCGCCGGACTCGGGGGCGATGAGCTGCACCGTGGGCGGCTCGTTGTAGGCGACGTTGATGTCTACGGTGGCCGTGGCGCGGTCGGAGCGGGTGTTGATCGCCGTCACCGTGATGGTGTAGGCCCCCGCGTCGGAGAAGCTCGTGGTGCAGGTGGCGATGCCGTCGGCGGGGACGCCGGTGGACTCGCAGATGGTGGCCTCTCCGGCGACCCAAGAGTGCGACACGTCGGTGACGTCGGAGCCGTCGAGAGTGGTCACCTGGGCTTTGAAGGTGACGAGCTGC
>JAKLKE010000422.1 GCA_023150775.1 Myxococcota bacterium | reverse complement strand
GCATGAAGGGCGTTGAATGTGGAGGACTGCCGCATAGGGACTCCGGCGGGCCGGGTCAGAGCGTAGTCTCTCATGACAAACGCTTGACGTCAACGTCCCCGCTGCGCGCGGGGGCTCCACTTCAGCGCCTCGACCCAGACGATCATCTCGCTCTCGGGCTCGGCCCGGCCCAGGCGGATGCGCTCGAAGCCAGCCTCCCAGCGCGCCCGGAGCTCCCGGTCGAGGGAGAACCAGGAGTCGATCTGCGGCGGCAGATTGAGGCTGTGTAAGGCGGCGGCGCGGCGCGTCGGGCGGGGCAAGGTGACGGTGATCTGGTAGATCTGGCCGTCTTTGACACGCAGCGCCCCTGCCTCAAAGCGGAGCTCTTGGCCGTCGCGGGGATCGAGGTCGATGCGCTCGGTGATCGGGCCGAGCTGCTCATCGACCACGTCCCGGGCCTCCTCCCACGAGCGCCCGCCGAGGTAGGAGATGTCCACCAGAACATGCTCCGGGCGCACATACGGGGCGCCGGGGGCCTGGGCCGAGGGCGCGACGCGAAGGCCGGAGAGGATCGGCTCATCCGCCCCGCAGCCCACAAGCCCGAGCGCCCAGATCGCGCAGACAGACCCTCTCATCGGTTATGTCGTCCTCATGCCTGTGGTCACTCTGCGCTATTTTGCCACCCTCCGCGAGTCTCGGGGGGTCGAGTCTGAGCCGCTCACCGTAGACGAGGGCGAGACGGCCGCCTCGCTCTACGCGAAGCTCTTCCCCCGAGAGCACGCCGGCGGCCTGCGGGTCGCCTTCGCCATCAACCGCGACTATGTGCCGCCCGGCGAGGTGCTTCACGACGGCGACGAGCTGTGCTTCTTGCCGCCATTGGGAGGTGGCTGATGGTGCTCCTCACCCATGACCCCATCGACGTCGCCGCGCTGCGCGCCCACGTCTCGGCGAATCGCCACGGCGCGATCCTGATCTTTGAGGGGGTGGTGCGCGACAACTTTGAGGGCCGGGCCGTCCTAGGCTTGGAGTACGAGGCCTACCCCGAGATGGCCTTGGCGGAGCTGGAGAAGATCGTCGCCGAGGTGAGGTCTCGTTGGCCCGGCGCGAGCCTCGCCATCGCCCATCGCCTGGGGCGCCTGGGGCTCGGCGAGACGTCTGTGGTGATCGTCACGGCGGCGCCGCACCGCGCGGAGTGCTACGAGGCGAGCCGTCACGGCATCGAGGCGCTCAAGGCCCGGGTGCCGATCTGGAAGAAGGAGCTGTACGCGGATGGCGCAAGCTGGCGTGAAAACACCCCTGGTTGAGGCGGACGAGGACATCGATGATGTGTCCTCGGCGGACGCGCCCTCGGTTGACGAGGCCGTCCCCCGGCTGTTTAAGGGCAGGCCCTTAGAGAGCTACGCGAGCCTCGCGACGAACCCCTACCTCAGCCTGCACGCCGAGCTCGGCCGCCCGGCGATGACGTCGGAGGCCGCCGCGGCCTGCAAAGGTCGCTGGCACGAGGAGTTTGGCCGCGAGGCGCCCCTGCACGTCGAGATCGGCGCCGGAAACGGCTTCTTTCTCTCGGGCATGGCCGCGCGGCACCCTGAGTTCAACTGGCTCGGCGTCGAGATCCGCTTCAAGCGGGTCGTGCTCACGGCGCGGAAGCTGCTGAAGGTCCAGGCCGAAGGCTGGAGCCGCATCACCCGCTACGACGGCAACGCCTTGCCCGACCTCCTGCGCCCAGGAGAGGTCGCGGCGATCTACCTCAACCACCCCGACCCTTGGCCCAAACGCCAGCAGGCCCACAACCGCATGATCTGCGGCGACTGGCTGGACATGATCGCCACCTTGCTGCGCCCCGGCGGCGACCTCAAGGTCAAGACCGATCACCAGCTCAACGTGCTGGCCCTGGTCAAGGCCATGGAGGGGCGGCCCTTCACCCTCGTCGGGCGCTCCGACGACGTGGCCCGCGACGGCGCGCCCTGGCCGGACGATGTCGTGACCAACTACCAGCGCAAGTTCAACGAGCGGGGCCTGCCGGTCTACGCGCTCTGGTTACGCCGGGACTGACGCAGCACCTCAGCCGGCCGCAGCCCCGTCCAGGCGAACGAGACGAGGGCTGTGGCCACCTGGGTGAGCCAGATGCCCCAGTGGATGAGCAGGGCGAAGGCCAAGGCCGTGGCGGCGGCGTGGGGCGCGGCGAAGAGGCCCAAGGCGCCACGACAGGCGGCCTCGTACACCCCGACGAAGCCCGGCGGCGCGGGGAGCGCCGTGCCGAGCATCGTCACCGAGAGCACGCCCAGGCCGCCGAGGTACGGCAGGTCTAGGCCCAGGCCCCAGGCGAGCAGGATGTACTGCAGGCCCGTCCAGGCCCAGATGATCGCCGTGAGGCCGAGGGCTTGGGCGAGGCGGCGCGGCGCGCGGTGAACGTTGAGGCCCGAGATGAGGCCACCCGAGAGGGCCTGGGCGCCGTCTTCGGCGTGTTGCAGGGCGCCCTTGAGCCGATCAGGGGCCGCCAAACGCAGCGCGGCGAGCCCCCGGAGACCGAGCCCGACGAGGCGCTCCCCAAAGACGCCCAAGGCCAAGGCGCCGAGGCTCGCCGGGAGCAGGGCCGTGAGCGCGAGCCCCCGGGCCATGGACGCCAAGGCCACCTCCCGGTCGCCGATCAGGATCGTGGCGTCGGTGATCGGCGCGCTCACCAGGGCGAGCTGGAGCATGATCAAGGCCGCGCTGAGGTCAAACAGGCGCTCGGTGAGCACGACGGCCACCCCGGCGCCGAGAGGCAGGCCCACCCGACGCTGCAAGAGCCAAGGCCGGGCGAGCTCACCCAGGCGCGCGGGCAAGGTGTTGATGAAGAAGAAGCTCATGCACAAGACCGCGTGGTGCTCGGCGAAGCTGCCCTGGGGCCCCAAGCCCTCGGCGAGCAGGCGCTGGCGGGCCGCGCGCAGGGCCTGCTGGGTCAAGAAGATGGCGGAGACGCCGAGCACGGCCTCGGGGCGCACGCCGCGGATCCCGTCGGCCAAGGCCTGCATCGGCACGCCCATCGCCGCGACGGCGGCCAAGCCAAGGCCGACGATCACCCCCAAAAACGAGCGCTTACGCCCGCTCACAGGGGACGACGGCGGCGACGCAGGGTGAAGAGGCCGAGCCCCAGGACCACGACGCTGGCGCCCCCGCTCGCGCAGCCTCCGCAGCGGCCCGTCTTGTCTTGTGAGCCGAGCATAGGATCGGTGCCGAGGAGGTACTCGTCGAGGTTTGAGAAGCCGTCGAGATCCGCGTCTTCGTCGCCGTCGTCCCGGGTGGTGTCGAGGCCGTGCTCAAGCTCCCAGACGTCGCCCATGCCGTCGTGGTCGTCGTCTCGGGGCAGGCTGAGCGCGATGGTGAGGGTCTCCCCCGCCGCCACGCTCACCCAGCTCGCCCGGGCGTCGTTCACCTCGCCGGGCCACCACAGGCTCACCAGGCCCGGGTCGTTCGGGCAGGAGGCGGCGCGGCGGGCCTCCAGACGGTAACGCCCCGAGCCCAGGCCGCGCAGGGTGAGCAGGCCCTCGGCGTCGGCCTCGGCGATGAGCACGGCGCCATCGGGATCCTCCGGGGTCGCCCAGAGCTCCGCGCCATACGCCGCTTCTCCGCCGTCATCGGTCAAGGTGGCGGCGATGGCCCCGCCCCGGGGCAGGCTCAGCGCCTCGGCGGTCTCCTCGCCGTCGTGTACGGTGAACACCCGGGGCTCACCGGCCTCGTCGCGAACCCAGTCGCTCAGGCCGCCCTCGTCTTCTGCGTAGACAAAGAGCGTGTAGGCCCCGCCCCAGAGGCCCTCCAGGAGCAGCGCGCCGACCTCATCGGCCTGGGCGCCGACGCCGACGGTGCGGGTGTCGTTGTACAAGAGCCCGGTGATCCCGGAGAGATCGCCGCTGAGGCCCGCCAAGCTCAGGCGGATGGCGGCCTCACGGGGCATCCACAGCGTCCCGGCGTCGAGGGTGACCCCTTCCCCGCCGCCCTCGATGCGGGCGTCGCTGGGGCGGTCCTGGCCGGGCCAGTACGACCGCGCGTGGCCGCTCGCCTGCGCCCAGGTGAGCGCGGGCCCCGGGGGCACGGCGGCGGCGACGTAGCGGCCCTCGGCGTCGGTGAGCACGCTCACGACCTGGCCTTCAGCGTAGGCCCAGACCGTCGTGTCGGGGATCGGCCCGTCGGGGCCCTCCACGGCGCCGGTGACGGTGAGCCCGGCGAGGAGCGGCAAGGCGCCGAGGTCTACGGTCTCGCCCAAGCGGAGGCTCACCCGGTCGGACTCGGCCTCGTCGTAGGTGGGGCCGAGGTACTGCGCGGGCAGGCCCGGGGCGTCGATGCGCAGGGCGTAGTCGGCGAGGAGCGTCCCGTCCGCGTCTAAGCCCTGGAGCAAAAACGCCCCGGCGGCGTCGCTCACGGCCTCGCGGCTGGTGTAGGCCGAGCGGGCGTCGTCCCCGACGCAGCGCACCGTCGCGCCGACCACAGGCGAGCCGTCCGCGTCTACGAGCGCGCCGCGGATCACCCCGCCTTCGGGCAGGGTGAACGAGATCCCCTCGCGGCGCTCGTCGGCGGTCAAGGGGAGGATCTCCCCGTCGCAGAAGCTCCAGGCCTCGGGCCAGAACCGCTGAATCGCTGGGGAGTCGTCGTCGGGCACGGCGCGCAGCCGATAGCGCCCGGCGGGCAGGGTCAAGGAGTAACGACCCGAGCTTGTCGTGGTGGCGACGGCGTAGTTGAGGCGCTCGTCATAGGCCACCACCCGCACACCGGCGAGCGGGGCGCCGCTTGGGTCACGAACCTCACCTTCAAGCTCCGCGCCGAGGGCCACGCTGAAGAAGAACGTAAGAGGGGGCAATTTAGCTCCTGAGGCCCTGCGTTGGCGGCAGAACGGGGCGTGGCGGAGGGCGTCGAGGGGCGGAGAGGATCGTGAGTCTCTTGTGTTTGGGTCCGTTCTTTAATATTGTCTCCCGCTAAGACTTCATCAGGCTGGTGTTGCCAGTCCACAAGAGCGAGCACGCATGCGGTTTCGCGGCAGAGATTATGATGGCGAAGGCATCACCATCGCCATTATCGACAGCGGCATCAACCCGGAAGATCCTCGCCTCTCGGGCGCGGACGTCGTCGGCTGGAA
>JAKLKE010000421.1 GCA_023150775.1 Myxococcota bacterium | reverse complement strand
GCTCGTGGCGATGGAGCAGGCGATCGTCGTGGCGACGGCGCGGCTCGGAGGGCCGCGACGGTGAGAGGTTGGCGGGGTGGCGCGTTTCCTGGGCGCTGAGACTTGCTGGCCTGGTAACCCCAGGCGTGGCAGCGGCCCGGTGGCGGCCCGGGCTCCGCCCCGGTGGGCCGGTGCCAGAGTACATCGACTTGGAGGTCAGATTAAGCGGGTCGGCGCGTTCCACACGAGATTCGTGATGCTTGGAGGGGAATCTAACCGTTTGTCGACGGCTTTACGCTCGTTGAGCTGGAGTGTACGATGGTGTTGGTGGGGCTGGGCTCGGCGCCGTCGTGCTGGTGCTGGAGCGGCCCGCCGGGCCGGGTGCGCTGGCATGCGATGAGGCTCAGCGTATGTTTGAAGGTGACGGCGCGAGGCGGGCCACTCCTAAGATCTTGCGGCTGAGGGCTCACCGCGAGCCACATCGTGCGTTCGCCAGCCCCCCGGCGGCCAGGTGCGCTCGTCGAGCGGCGTTGACCCGCCTGGGGTCGCTCCGGGCCGCTTCGCCCGCGCAGGCCGCCGCTCCGCGCCCCGAGGTTGCTCCCCAAGGCCCTCGTAAACGTCTTGATCCGGTTGTATGCGGTTATTACCGGATAGGTGACGACAAACGGTTATTAACGAGCGTGAACGTCACTTCCGCACGATCCATTGCGCTGTGATCCGTTTAACCGTTTGGTCCTACGGCGAGCAGAAACGGCCTCTGATAGTATGTTGGAGGGGGTAAGCAACGTGTGCTTTGCCCAGCACACGCTCCAGAGCCCAGGACGTTACAGACAGCAGGCCATCACCGAGCGCGGGAGATCAGGATGATCAAGCGGTGCCAGAACGAGGAGTGCGGCAAGTCGTTCACCCCAGCGCGGCGGGACGCCAAGTTCTGCTCTGACCGCTGCCGGGGGCAGGCCAACGCGCGTCGGGTGCGGGAGGCGGCGACCCAAAGCCCAGCGGTCAACGTCAGCGCCCTCGCGGCGAGCGACGCGCGGCTTGAGGCGATCGAGGCCCGCCTGGAGAGCGCCGCCCGCATGATGGAGGCGCGCCTTGACGCGCTGGAGCGTGCGGTGAAGGCGACCCGGACGGAGACCAGCCACGCGCTGACGGCGGCCACGGAGGAGCAAGGTCGGGCGCGTGACACGGCCCACAAGTCTGTGCGGGATCTTGGCAGGCGTCTGGATGGGTTGGAGACCACGGTGACCGAGATGAAGGCGTCCCGGGGGGCGATGAGAGAGCAGCGGCAGATCAATGAGCGTCTCACCGCGCTGGAGACGCGGCTGAATGAGGTCGTGGTGGCGGTGAACAACCAGCACGGTTTGATTCTGCAGCTCGACACGCTGGTGGGGGATCTGGTTGACCCGCCGGACGAGCCCAAGAAGCGCAAGAGATGAGCGGCTGGGCGTGGGGCCCGCGACCGCCTGAGCCGGTGCTCGACGCGGTGGGGGCGCGGGGCATCACGGCGTTTTTTACGGGCCATGATGCCCCACACCTTGCTCGACGCTGGAGGCCTGGCTCACCGCCGCGCCGCAGCCGGGGGGCGTTGGCCTATGCGGCGGGCTTCTTCGCCCGGCGCCGTGGGCAGCTCCTCCTGCACCTCCACGCGGCGTTGCGCCCGCCCCTTGCTTCGGGGGAGCGCGTCGTCACCCTGAACATGGGCCTGGGGCGGGACAGCTTGGCGATGCTCGCGCTGCTCATCGAGGGTACGCTCGTCGCCGAAGGCCGACCGCTCCGGCCCGCCGACGTAGACACCGTGGACTTCTCGGACCCCGGCTTTGAGTGGGCGTACACCTACGCGCTCTTGCCCCGTGGGCGGCAGATGTGCGCGCTGCATGGGCTGCGCCTGATTATGCTCCAGAAGCCTGATCTAGCCGTCGCGGCAGCAACCCTGCGCCAGCTCCCGCCTCCCGGTGATGCCTCCCGGTGATGCCGCCCGCGTTGAGGCCCTCGCCGCGCGATCGTGGCGTGAGGCCGAGCCCACCACCATCGAAGAGCGCGTGGAGGGCGGCCGGGTTCACCTTCGCACCGGCCTTCTGGAGGAAACCCAGTCTCGGCAGACCATCGCCGCGTAAAGCCCTCAGCGTATCGGGTGCGGAACATCCCGCCCGCGAGGCCGAGCGGGTCGGGGCTCAGGAAGCGCCCCGTGCGCGGGTGGTAGGCCCGGTGCTGGGCCAGCATCACGCCGGGCGCCTCGGGGATGGACTATAGGCCTGCGAAGAGGTGGCGCTCGTCGCAGGCGCTCGGGGCCTGGGTGTTCTCGCCGAAGGCGCCGAAGGCGGGCAAGGTCTCGCCGCCGAGCTGCAACACCGCGCCGCGCGGGTCGGTGACGATGGGCGTGGGCTTGGCCTCGCCGCTGCGCTTCTGGCCGAAACGGATGCCCTCGACGACGATCTCGGTGATGACCTCGCCGTCTTCGGTCACTACCTCCAGCGGTAGGCTGCCGTGGCTCAGGCCGTAGAAGGTGAGGCGCTCGTCACCATCGGCTTTCCGCTGGGCCAGGGGGCGGCCTTCGGGGTCGCGGAGGATGGAGCGCAACACGCCGCTGGCGTCTTGGACCTCGGCCAGCTCACCGTCGGGGTCGTGGAGGAAGCTGAGGTCGTCCTCTTCGACCACGGCGTCGAAGGGGTCGAGGATCGGGGCGGCGGCGTCGATCGCGGTGACGACGCTGCCGCCCCAGGTCAAGGTCTCGGTGGTGGTGCCGTCGGTCTGGGTGATGCGGTTGCCCGCGGCGTCATGGTCGTAGCTGCGGCTCCAGACGCCGCCGCGGGTGTGCTGCTCGTCGGTGAGCCATCCGGGCTCAGCGTAGGTGTAGCTGCTGGTGTCGGTGGTGCTGCCGGTGGTGACGTGCTCGGCGACGAGGCGGCCTCGGTCGTCGTAGTCGCCTTCCCAGGTCAAAGCAGGGGCGTTTAGGGCGGTGCTGGTGCTGGTCAAGCGTTTGTCGAGACGGCCCATGCGGTCATAGCGCAGGCTGTGGAGCTGTCGCCCGCCGCCGAACTGAACGCGGTCGGCGCGCAGGTTGCCGTCGCGACGGGTGATCTCGGCCACCGTCGCGCCGGACCTCGCTCAAGAGGCGCTGGTCGCCCGTGGTCGCGAAGTGGTAGCTCAGCGCCGCGCCGCTGGGCGTGGTGACGGCGAGGGGGCGGCCAAAGGGGGGCGTAGCCTGTGGTGCGAACTACCTCTGTTCTGTTTCATCCTGAAAGCACGAAACGGTCACAGGCAGCCCAAGTTTGGCTAGGTCCGCGATGGCTGCACAACTCATCTCGAAGTTGCACTGCTCGCGGAAGGCGACGTCGATGTGCAGCGTACATTCAGATGCTCCGAAGGCCGCACTGGCGGCCACAAGCGTCGATGCTGCCTGCAAGAATGGAGCCCCCGGCCCCCCATCGACGTCATTAGGCGACCTCAACTCCGCCCAGCCGTAGGGTCTTGGTTGTCCGCGATATCGTCCTGTTGTTGCGATCTCACCGGGTTCGCCCTTCGCTGAGAACTGAATCCCGGAGCGAGCCTCCGCCGCAGTAGGGGAGAATGTCTCTCCAGAAGCACGAAGTGTGTAGTCTAGGTGTACCAAACGGGTTCTCCTTATCGTCATGGTGCATAAGCATCGAGGGGGACGTCGGTAGCGATCACAGCGCCGGTTTTGGGGTTCCTCAGAACAATCTGTCCCGCTTCGTTGACCCCGATATCCGGGTTCTTCGCTCCAATCCTCTTCGCTTCTGCGCCGAGATCCTGAACGATGCCAGGCTTGATGTTTTTGTGGAACTGCTTGACTCCTACTCCCAAGCGGCCCGCCAACTGCTCAGCGTTCGGGAATGAAGCCGCACTGGCTCCTGAAGCTCCAACTCCAGTTGACTTAGCGAGATGGTAGTTCGGTACATCAGGCAGCCCTCGTGCGACCCGAGATCCTATCACGGTAGCGCCATGCCCAGCGAGCGTAGCGCCCGCGAGCGCGGCCTCTGGCGCGAGCGCGAGGGAGGCCCCTGCTGTCTCGGGCGCCGCTACCAGCGCGAGGGCGGGCCCTCCCGCGCCGATGGTCATGCCAGCCTGTATCTCGAACAGCGCGACAACGGTCGCCCCTGCTGCGCCCGTGACACGTCCCCAATCGAAGTAGGCAGATCGATAGTGCCTGCTCTGCTCGTCGAGCGCGGGATCTAAGGCCCCGAGTAACTCGTCACTCGCGAGCTGTGAGGTTGCCCCGACGATGAGGAGGCTGCCATTGCCGACAACGCTGTCAATTGAGCTGGTCAGGGCAGGAGCGACCTCGTGGTTCATCCATTCGTCTGCCCTCCCTGGCCCAAACGCCACCCCTCGGCCATCATCACCAGGATTTGAGCTTAGGCCATTGTTTCTGCCCAGTACTGCCTGGATATTATCGCGCAGTCGTGCAAGTGGACCCCCACGATCAGACTCGGCATCGGCATCGGTTCCATCCTCATTTGAGGCGCCGCCGCTCGGGGCCGTAGGGTCACCCTCCGTGTCGCCCCCTTCAGGCGTGCGCTCACCCCAGATGATGATCGTCGCCTGCTCCCCGTAATCAAAGATCTCGTCATCGTCGGCGGAATTGGCGTCCACCTCCCCCTCAGCCTCCTCGCCGTCTTGGCGGAGGATCAGCATCTTCCTGAGCACGTCCCCGCCGCCCGCGTCGTTGCCACCACAGGCGAAGGCGTTCTCCGAGCAGAAGCTCTTGCCTTCGCCGCCGCCATCGCGGTTGGGGCTGTCATCGGTCCCCGTCGCGGGCTCGTCGTCCTTGTACTCCATCTGGGAGGGGTCATTGGTGCTGAGGCCGTTGGTGAGCCACCCCGTCGGGTCCACGAGGTTCACGCCGTCGCCCTCAGCGTATCGGGTGCGAAACATCCCGCCCGCGAGGCCCAAGGGGTCGGGGCTCAAGAACCGCCCGGTGCGCGGGTGATAGGCCCGGTGTTGGGCCAACATCACGTCAGGGGACTCGGGGATGGACTCCAGGCCCGCGAAGAGGTGGCGCTCGTCAAAGGCGCTGGGGGCCTGGGTGTTCTCGCCGAAGGCGCCGAAGGCGGGCAAGGTCTCGCCGCCGAGCTGCAACACCGCGCCGCGCGG
>JAKLKE010000420.1 GCA_023150775.1 Myxococcota bacterium | reverse complement strand
GCCCCGAGCAGTCGGCATGAGCTATCAGGCCATCGCCAGAAAGTGGCGCCCCGTCACTTTTGAGGACATCGCCGGGCAGACACACGTCACGCAGACCTTGCGGAACGCGCTGCGGCTCAAGCGAATCCACCACGCCTTCCTGTTCACAGGCGCGCGTGGCGTCGGCAAGACGACGGCGGCCCGCACCTTCGCCCGCTGCCTGAACTGCGTGAACGGCCCCACGCCCGAGCCCTGCGGCGTGTGCCCGTCCTGCCTTGAGGTGCCCCAGGGCCTCTCTCCCGACGTGACGGAGATCGACGGCGCCTCGAACAACTCCGTCGATGACGTGCGTGAGCTGCGCGACGCGGTGCGGTACCTGCCCAGCCGCGACCGCTACCGCATCTACATCATCGACGAGGTGCACATGCTCTCGATCGGGGCCTTCAACGCCTTGTTGAAGACCCTGGAGGAGCCCCCGGCCCACGTCGTGTTCATCTTCGCGACCACAGAGTCCCAGAAGATCCCCGACACCATCCTCTCCCGGGTGCAGCGCTTCGACTTCAAGCGCATCCCCGAGGGTGTGGTCGTCACCCGGCTCTCGACGATCTGCGCCGCTGAAGGGGTGGTCATCCCCGAGCAGGGCCTGCGGCTCATCGCCCGCGCGGGCGAAGGCTCGATGCGGGACGCCCAGAGCCTCCTCGACCAGGTGATCGCCTTTGGCGGCGATCAGATCACCCTGGAGTCCGTCGCCCGCACCTTGGGTTTGGTCGATCGGGAGCTGCTCTACAGCTTCTTAGAGGGGCTCCTGCGCGGTGAGCCCGAGGGCTGCCTTGATGTCATCGCCCAGGTCTACGACTACGGCTATGAGCTCAGCCAGTTCACCTCGGAGATCCTGGAGCTCCTGCGCAACGCCGCCCTGGTCGTGCTCAGCCCCAGCTCCCGCCGACACCTCGACGTGGCCGAAGAAGAGCAGACCCGCCTGGGCAAGATCTGCGCCGGGGTCGATGTCGAGACCTTCTCCCGCTACTTCCAGGCGATGTTGAGCCTGCACGACGAGGTCTCCCGGGCGAGCCGCCCGCGCCTCGTCTTGGAGATGGGCGTCGCCCGGCTGGCCATCGTGCGGCCCCTGCAGCCCGTCGATCACCTCGTCTCCCGGCTTGAGGAGCTAGAGCGGCGCCTGCGGGCGACCGGCGGCGGCACATCCGCGCGCGGCGGGCCACCCCGCCCTTTTCGACCGGAGGAGGGTGACGCCAGCCGCCCTCCGACGAGCCCCCCGCCGCTGGCCAGCGCCCCGTCGCGGCCCGTTGAGCCCGAACGTGCGCCCTCCCGGCCCCAGCGGCCTCCGCCGCCCCCTCCGCCAGCGGCCGCCGCCGTCGAGGTCGCCCCGCCGCCGCCCCCGGCGCCATTGCCCGAGGCCGCCCCCGACGACGAACGGTTCCGCGCGCTCATCAAACACGTCAAGTCTTTCGGCCGCGCCTGGGACACCTTCGCCGAGAACATCGTGCTCTTGGGCCGTGAGGGCGTGTCTCTGGTCATCGGCGTCGGCGCGGCCTTTCGGGAGCGTGTGGCCACGAAGCTGGACACCCCAGAGCTCAAAGGCGCCGTCGCCGTGTTGTTCCCTGGCCTCGTCCGGGTCGAGCTTCGTGAGCGCGGCGAGGGGGAGGGCCGCTCCCTCAAAGAGCACCGCGACGAGCGCCGCCGCAACCACCTGGAGGAGCTGCGCGCCCAGGTCGATCAGGATCAGCTTTTCCAGCGCGTTCGAGACCTGCTCGGCGCGGAGATCGTACAAGTCCACCCCCTGAGCACTCTGGAGGACGAATGAGCAACCCCTTCGACATGAACAACCTGGGCTCGATGATGCAGGGCCTGCAGCAGAACATGATGCGCATCAAGGCTGAGGCCGAGGCCTCCGAGGTGGAGGGCAGCGCCGGAGGTGGCCTCGTCACCGTCGTCGCCACGGGCGGCCAGCAGGTGCTCTCCGTGCGCATCAGCCCCGCGGCCATGGACGACCGCGAGATGTTGGAGGACCTCATCGTCGCCGCGACGAACAACGCGCTGACCAAAGGCAAAGAGGTCATGGCCCAGAAGCTCAGCGCGCTCACCGGGGGCCTGCCCCTGCCGCCTGGGCTGCTCTAGGCTCTGGTTAGGCCAAAAAACACCGTCTCAGGAGCCCTCGTGGACCCGATCCGACGCTGCGTGACCCAGCTCTCCCGCCTGCCCGGCATCGGGGAGAAGACCGCCCAGCGCCTGACCTGGTGGCTCCTGCGCGCCCCGGACGACCTCGTGCGAGAGCTCGCGGAGTCCCTCTCCGAGCTCAAGGCCGCGGTGAAGGAGTGCAGCCAGTGCCACACCATCGCCGCCGCCGACCCCTGCCCGATCTGCGCCGACCCCCGGCGTGATCGGGCGATGATCTGTGTGGTCGAGCGCCCCCAAGACATCAGCGCCGTCGAGCGCTCCGGCGAGTACCACGGCCTCTACCATGTGCTCCACGGCGCGATCTCGCCCCTCGACGGCGTCGGCCCGGAGCAGCTTCGCCTGCGCAGCCTTATCCAGCGCGCGGGCGAGGTCAGCGAGGTGATCGTCGCCACCGATCCCGACGTCGAGGGCGACGCCACGGCCCTGTACATCGCCCGGGCGCTCAAGCCCGCCGGGGTGAAGGTGAGCCGCCTCGCGCATGGCGTCGCCGTCGGCACCGAGATCGAGTACGCCGACCGGGTGAGCCTGATGCGCGCCTTAGAGAACCGCCGGGTGCTCTGAGGCTCAGCCGCCGCCGACGGCGCGCACCAGCTCGATCTGATCGCCCTCGCCGATCGGCGTCGTGACGAGCGCCGCTCGGGGCACGACCGCGCCGTTCTTCGCCACGGCGAGGGCCTCGACCCGAAGGCCAAGCTCAGTGAGGAGGGCCCCAAGGGTGAGGCCATCGGCGCCGTCACGGGGCGCGCCGTTGAGGGTGAAGCGCATGAGCGCCGCTTAACCCGTAGGGCCGGGCGACGCCGTGCGATCTAAACACTAAAGCGGTTGCTTGACTGTTGGCGTGCTTCGCAATACTACAGCGAATGCTTGAGCAATCCACTCCGCCCCAAGATCCCCTCGACCGTGTCTTCGCGGCCTTGTCTGACCCGGCGCGCCGCGGCATGGTCGAGCGCCTCAGCGTCGGGCCCGCGTCCGCCACCGAGCTCGCCGCCGACTACACGATGACGCTCTCGGCGGTGGTTCAGCACCTCAAGGTCCTGGAGCTGAGCGGCCTGGTGACGAGCCACAAGACCGGCCGCGTCCGCACCTTCTCCGTGGAGCCCGAGGCCCTCGGCCCCGCCCAGCGCTGGATCGACGACCGCAAACGTGCGTGGCACCGCGACCTCGACCGCCTCGAAGATCTGCTTCGTCAACAATCTCCCTGACCGAACCCTTAGGACCCCGATGCCGAGACTCGTCGTTCGTTGTTTCGCGATCTCCCTCGACGGCTTCAGCGCCGCCCCCGATCAAAGCCAGGAGGCGCCCTTTGGGCGTGACGGCCTGCGCCTCATGGGCTGGGCCTTCGCCACCCAACACTTCAGCGCGATGTTTGGCCGCGGCGGAGGCGCCGAGGGCATCGACAACGACTTCGCGTCACGCGCAGACGCCAACATCGGCGCCAGCATCCTCGGCCGCCGCATGTTCGGCCCGCCCCCAGACGTACAAGACAAGGCGGCCTGGAGAGGCTGGTGGGGCGACAACCCGCCTTACCACCACCCGGTCTTTTTGTGCTCACCCACGAGGTGAAGGCCCCCTTAGAGATGGAGGGCGGCACACGCTTCACCTTCGTCAACGACGGCATCCACTCCGCGCTGGAGCAGGCCTTCGCCGCCGCCAAGGGCAAAGACGTGCGCCTCGCGGGCGGCGCCGCCACGGTGCGCGCGTACCTCAAGGCGGGCCTCATTGACGAGCTGCATCTGGTGCAGGTGCCGGTGCTCTTTGGCCAAGGGGAGCGCATCTTCGAGGACCTCGGCGGCGTGGAGAGCCTCTATGAGTGTGTGGAGTTCACGCCCTCCGCCGCGGTGTCCCACTTACGCATCGTGAAGAAGGCCAAGTAGCGAATCTTGGCCCGACGACATCCAACCCTCCTCCCCCGGACCTGCCCCGTGCCCGACCTCGCCGTTCACCACGCCAGCTTCACCCTCACCCGAGCCCTCGACGCGACCCCCGAGCGTGTCTGGGGCGCCTTCGCCAACGAAGACCTCAAGGCCCGCTGGTTCGGCGTCAACGTGCACGCGACCATCGTGGAGCGTTGCTTCGATTTTCGACCCGGCGGCTCCGAGCGGGCGGTCGGCCACTGGAAGAGCGGCATGGTGACCGACTTTCAGTGCCGCTACCACGACATCGTCGAGGGGGCGCGGATCCTCTACGTCTACGACATGTTCGTGAACGGCTGGAAGATGTCGGTGTCGTTGGCCACGATCCAGGTCGAGGCGGTTGGGGCCAAGACCCAGCTCACGATCACCGAGCAGGGGGCCTTCTTCGGGGACGACGGCGCGAAGCACGCCAAAGGCCGCGAGCTGGGGACGGCGAGCCTCCTGGACACCTTGGCCGAGAGCCTGAACGACTGACGGCGCGGGGGGCACGCGCCCCAGCGCCAGCATGACGGATGTTCGGCGGGGGTGTCAGCAGAAACCCCTCGTTTGGCCGATCCCCCGGTCAGAACGGGGCCGGGGTGCTGAATAAAGTTGTGAGGTCCAAGGACGCTTGGATGGCCCGGTGTTTCGCCGGGTCCCTCTCTCGACGCTTGGAGCCTCGTGTGCGCTTGACTGACGCCCCGCTCGTCTTCGCTTCGCCGTCTCAGGGGCAGGCGCTCGCGCCTCGCCTCTTCGCTGCTGCTGCTTCGTGGTCTTCAGCGCGGCCCTCGGGCGCCGCTCCGTCGGCCTCGTCGCGGCTCGCGGCGGCGGCGCGGCCTCCGCTGGGCTGATGCGCGGCGCCGCGCGGCGTGGGCCTCTCCCACAACCGCCCCTCTGGCAACAACCGCCCCTCTGGGTTCTTCCCCAGGGGGGTTGGTTGTTTTTGGGGCGCCCGTTGAGCGCGGTACAGCGGTGACCGTCGAGATTGACCCAAGATCGCGCCGAATGACGGCGCCCGGTTGGGCCCGCCGAGCCGACGCA
>JAKLKE010000041.1 GCA_023150775.1 Myxococcota bacterium | reverse complement strand
TCGGATCCCCTCGCGTTAGGGCGCTGGTCTATCTCGACCTGAGGACGTGTGGACCTGCGCAAGCTGCTACAGGCGCGCTTTGGCTTCCCGGACTATCGGCCGGGGCAGCTTGAGATCGTGCAGCACGTCGCGGACGGCGACGACGCCTTGGTGGTCATGCCCACCGGGGCGGGCAAGTCCTTGTGTTATCAGGCGCCGGCCTTGGCTCGGGGCGGCACGACGGTGGTGGTCTCGCCGCTCATCGCCTTGATGAAGGACCAGGTGGACGCCCTGGTGCGTAAAGGCGCCAAGGCCGCGTTTCTGAACTCGTCGCTCTCGGATGAGGACCGGCGGGAGGTCACCGCGCGGCTCCTGCGGGGCGACCTGGAGCTGCTCTACGTCGCGCCGGAGCGCTTCACCCCGGCCTTCACGCGCATGTTGGCAGGCTGTGACATTCGGCTCTTCGCCATCGACGAGGCCCACTGCCTCAGCCAGTGGGGGCACGACTTTCGGCCGGACTATCTGCGGCTGGGGCAGGTGCGGAAGGAGCTCAGCGCCCGGCGGCCCCTGCCTACGGTGGCGCTCACGGCCACGGCCACGCCGACGGTGCAAGACGACATCGTGCGCACCTTGGGCCTCGGCGACGCCCGGCGGTTTATTCGGGGCTTTGACCGGGAGAACCTCCGCATGGAGGTCATTCAGGTCAAGGGCCTCGCCGACAAACAGAGCACCTTGCCCGAGCTGGTGCGGGGCACGACGGCGCTCGTGTACTGCGCCACCCGCAAGAACGTCGAGAAGGCCGCCTTGGCGCTCCATGAGGCCGGGGTGCCCGCGGGGATTTACCACGCCGGGCTCAAGCCTGAAGAGCGCAGCCGGGCCCAAGACGACTTCATGTCGGGCAAGGTGAAGGTCGTCGTCGCCACGAACGCCTTCGGCATGGGCGTAGACAAAGAGGACGTGCGCACGATCGTTCACTGGGACATCCCCGGCACGGTGGAGGCGTATTACCAAGAGATCGGCCGCGCCGGGCGCGACAACAAGCCGTCTCGTGTCGTGCTCTTGTTTGACTCGAAAGACCGCTACACCCAAGAATATTTCATCAAGCTCGGGCACCCGCCCGTCGAGTATGTGCACCTCATCTACAAGCACCTGCTCAAGCAGCGCACGAACCCGATCTTCCTGCGCCTCGAAGACCTCGCCCTGGGCCTGCCCCCCGACAACCAAGACGAGCGCACGGCGGCGGCCTGCCTCTATGTGCTGCAGCGTGAGGGCTGGGTGCGGCGTATTCACCCCGCCGACCGCCCGGCGCGGGTGGCGGTGCGCACAGACGCCCCCAAGAAGCGCCCCGACGGCATCCGTGGCCAGGTCTGGGACGCGGTGATCGAGCGGGTGGTGGACGGCTTCGGCGCCGACCTCTACCCCGACCGCCTCGCCAAAGCCCTGGGCCTTGAGCGTGACCAGCTCACCGCCGCGCTCAAGGGCTTGGAGGAGCGAAAATACCTCCAGGTCGAGCCGCCGACGCGGGTGGGCGGGGTGGAGCTGCTCCACGACGCCACGGAGGAGCTCGACTTCGACGAAGAGAAGCTGCGCACCCGCCGCCAGCACGAGTTCGACAAGCTAGAGAAGATGCTCGACTACACCCAGGCGACGTGTCGGCGGCGATACCTCCTGGAGTATTTTGGTCAGGCCCCGGCGTATGCCCGCTGCGGCAACTGCGACGCCTGCCGCGAGGGCGTGACGTTGGCTGGCGGCCCCCGGGCCTTGAGCCCCGATGAGGAGAACGCCGCGCGAAAGGTGCTCGCCTGCGTCGCCCGCATGAAGGACGCGCGGTCGGTGGGCATGGTGGCGAAGGTGCTCACGGGCAGCGAGGAGCAGTCCGTGCGCAACTGGCGTTACGACCAGCTCTCGACCTATGGGCTCCTGCGCCAGCACACCGTCGCCGAGGTCACGGGGCTCCTGGAGGCGCTCACCCGGGCCGGGGCCCTGGAGCGCCGCCACGTCACGAAGCTCCTCGACGGCCGGGAGATCACCTACGCCGAGCTTCACCTCACGGCTTTGGGCGGCCAGGTGATGCTGCAGCAGGCGCCAGACTTCCGCATGGCCTGGCCCAAGATGCGCATCGCCGCCCCGCCGCGCCCTCGCGCCGTCGCCGCGCCGGGGGCCACGGCCTCGCGCCCCGTCTCCAGCGATCTTCTGAGCTACCTCAAAGAGATCCGCCGCAAGCTCGCCGAGGCTGAAGACGTGCCGGCCTACGTCATCGCCCCCAACCGCACCCTGGAGGCCATCGCCGCCGAGCGCCCCACCTCGCCGCGCAGCCTGTTGAAGGTTCACGGCATGGGGCCCGAGCGCATCAAGCGGTATGGCCAGCCCTTCCTCGACGCCTTGGCGGCCTTTGAGGGGCGCTGAACCCGGGGCTAGAATCGCCGAGCCCAGGCCCCGCCGAGCGTGGTGGGTTAGCATCCACACTTGACCCGCTCTGGAGGCCTCAATGCTCGGGCTCCTGATCTTCGCCTGCGCGCAGACGACCCCCTCGTCCGACCTTCTCACCGCCACCCCGGCCTCGCCGGTCTCCGCGTCGTATGTCGCCGGAGCCGCGGGCCCCGCCGTCGCCAACCTCGCGGGGCCGCCCGGGCTGAGCCCGGAGTTCGCTGAAGCCGTCGCTGTAGCCACCGACGAGGATCCCTTCGGCAAGGCCAGCGCCGAGGCCGCCGCCGCTGCGGCCGCCGCGCCCGCCCCCGTGGAGGGCGCCGTCGCCGAGGCCGTCGTGGAGCCCGTCGTGGTCGAGGCCGCCGCGCCGCCCCCCGAGGCCCCGCCCGCCGTGGGCCTGCCCACCCAGCCCGCCTGGGCCGTGCGCCTGTTGATGACCTTGCCCCAAGCCCAGCCGCCCCGGGCCGCCTTGGGTCTGCCTTCTGGGGAGGAGCGCATCGTCTCCCCGGGCTCGATGTTGCCCGAGCTGGGCCTCATCGTCATCGCCGTGGGCGCCGACAGCGTGCAGCTCGCCCGGGTGACCCCCGCCGGGGATCACGCCGTCGTCGAGCCGCTCACGCTCACCGCCCAGTACCCGATCCAGGCCAAGGCGCCGTAGCGCCCTCAGCCGTCTTGGCCGCCGAGCATCATGCCGACATCGGCGGTGTCCTCAGGCTCGCCAAAGTCGGGCTCGGCCATGGGGTCTGGGGGCATGGGGCTGTCCTCCCAGGTCATGTCTTTGTCGCGGTTGGCGTAGACGAAGTGGGGCCGGGCCTCTAACGTGCGGGCGATGTGCAGGAGCTGATCGTCAAGCCAGCTCGGCCTTGAGGCGACGACCTCCTTGATGCCGCTCGCGAGGTACTCCTCGACGGCGGGGATGCGCGGGTAATGCCGCAAATACGCCTGATACCGCCAGATACGTTTGAGGCGGTTGAGGTCTTTGGGGCCCGTGGGCAGGGGCAGAAGGCGCACGTTGGACTTGCCCGAGGCGCGGCGGCGCTCCAGGCGATCCATGACCCAGTCCATCGCCGAGCTGAGGTGCGCGGGCTGGCAGAAGGTCGAGAAGTCGTCGTAGAGCAGCTTCATCGTCGCCGCGGCCTCGTCGATGGACAAAGTCGCCTCCCGCTCGCGGCCCATGCGGCGCAGGAGGATCATGAACGGCAGCTCGCGCACGCCGGTGAGCGCGATCTCTTCGGGGTCGCGGAAGTCGGGCTGGCGGTAGGGGAAGTGGCGGGGGTCGATGACGTCGAAGCCGCCGCGGCCATAAAACAGGATGCGCCGCAGGGACGTGACGTCTTCAGGGGCGAAGAACTCCATCTCGGCGGTGAGGTTCACCCGCATCCCGAAGTGGCGGCTGGGCCTGTCGGGCTGGGGCAGGCGGATGAGGCCCCGGCTGTGCAGCTCGCTCATGAACTGCACGGCGATCTCGACCGGGGCGATGCGTAACCAGTACGAGAGCACGGTGCCGCGGGCGTCGGGCAGCATGTAGATGTGGCTGAGGTACACCACACACAGATCGTTCGCGTGGGCCTGGTTGAGCAGGATGGTGCCGTCGCGCACGCCGCGCACGCGCCCGTCGCGGTCTTTGGCGACGATGATGAAGTACTTCATGAACGTGCCGTTCGCGATGGGCACGAAGCTGTCCTCGACGAGCCAAGAGCGGATGACGGCCTCGGGCTCCATCTCCCCGTGGTGCCCGAAGGTCTCCCACAAGAGCCGAAACGCCTCGGGGAAGAGCGGGTGGTCGGGGTGCTCGATGGAGAAGATCTCGTAGGGGCGTGTCTCGCGCTCGATCATCTCCACCACGTCCATGTGGTAGAGGTCTTTCATGCAGAGTCGGATTCGGGTGGCGTGGCTCATCGGGGTCTGCCGGGTTGAAGCGCGGACTTGATTCTGCCAGACTC
This sequence comes from Myxococcota bacterium, assembly GCA_023150775.1. GTDB lineage: Bacteria > Myxococcota_A > UBA796 > UBA796 > CAJQPC01 > JADKFE01. Next base: position 21,550 of record JAKLKE010000041.1, on the reverse strand, counting down.
CCGACGACAATACGAGGCCCCCCTCCCCGAGCTGCCCGTGACCCCCGCCGCCCTGCTGAGCCAGATCGACCTCAACCGCTCTCCTTGGTGGGACGACGCGGGCCCCGGCGTGGCGCGCCCCGCCCTCACGGGGGAGCGCGCCGCCCGGCGCCTGGGCAACGGCGCGAGCGGGCGCAACGGCGGGCAGGTGCTGCACTGGGTGAACGGCGTCGGCACCACGGAGCCCGAGCTCACCCGCCGGGTGTACGAGGTGACCGACCGGGGCATCCGCCAGGTGGAGACCTTGGCCGCCGAGGGCCCCGACGACCTGGGCTTCACCAAAGGTGGCGCCTTGGAGGTCTTCACCAGCGAGTCCGGCGCGGCGGACGCGAAGGACTGGGTGGACCGCGTGGCGAGCTTCGGCATCGACCTGCGCTGGCTCGATGGCGCCGAGGTCGCCGCGCGTCTCGGCTTCAAGGGCGCCATCGGCGCGACCTTTGACCCCCACACCGGCCAGATCAACGGCGTGCGCCTCTGCCGCGCCTTGGCGAGCCGCGCCGAGGCCTTGGGCCTCCAGCTCTTCGAGGACAGCCCGGCCCTGCGCATCGTCGAGGGCGCCCAGGTCGAGGTTCACACCCCGAGCGGGGTTCTTCGCGCGCCCAAGCTCGTCTTGGCCACGAACGCCTACAGTCACCTCTTGGGTTACCTCGGCGGCGCCTATGTGCCGATGCACAGTCACATGGTCGGGACGGCCTCCTTGAGCCCCGCCGAGCGCGCCGCCGTGGGCTGGTCCCAGCTCGACGCCTTCACCGACGACATGGACCGCATCGCCTATGGCGCCCGCACGGCGACGGGCCGGGTGGTGTTCGGCGGCGGCTCCAACGCGGCCTACGCCTACCAGCACGGCGGCCCCACCGCCTTCGCCGGAGACCCGAGCGCGGGCTACGCCGCGGTCACCCGCCGCCTGCACGAGTGCCTGCCCGGCGCGGCGCCCCTGCCGATCACACACAGATGGACGGGCACCCTCGGCGTCACGCTCAGCCGCCGCCCGGCCTTCGGCGTGACCGGGAGCCACCAGAACATCTTCTACGGCATCGGCTACAGCGGCCACGGCATCGCCTTGGGTCAGGTGGGCGGGGAGATCATCGCCGATCTCGTGCGCGGCGAGCCCGAGCCCTGGGCCGACCTGCCCTTCGTGAACACCGGGCCGGGGCTGTGGATCCCGCCGGACCCGTTCCGGTGGGTGGGGTATCAGGTGTTCACGACGCTCACGGGGCGCTCGCCGCGGGTGAAGCGGTAGGGGCTCCGTGGCGGGAAGCGGCGGGCCGTTCACCTCCTTGAGACGCTCCGTTCAGACACACGCCGGAGCGCTGCGCAGGCGCCTCCCCTGTCCGGCGCGGGCGGCGGGGTGCGTCTGGGGAGCCACGAGGCCGCGACGGCTCGCGGCTCGGTGGAGTGGTGTATGGAGATCATCTACAAGCTAGTAAAAGTAGGCAAAGATGAGGCGATGGCGCATCTCAAGCCGAAGCTGAACGGCTATCGCAAAAAATGGAGCCAGGTTCGCATCGGCGCCACCGCTGAGCCTGAGCTTCGTGCCTTGCAGCATCATCGTGACGGGTGGGTCCGAATGGTGCTGTTGTATGAAGGCCTCTCGCCGGAGATCGCCGCCGACCTAGAGCGCGACCTGATCGACTATGCGCGACGGTGCAACTTCCGCACCCCCATCGCGAACGCCCCCAACGACCTAGGCGGAGAAGGCCTCTCGCCGAAACGGCGAAAAAATTACGTCTACCTCCTCCTCCGCTAACCCCCCTTCGTCCCCGTCCCCGGCGTCTCCTTCGTCATCTCCGCGCCGCCGCCCGTCGTCGTCGGTGGCGGCGCCTCCGTCTTCACCGGCTTGTCCCCACTCGGGGGCGGCTTCGTATTCGTGTTCACCTTCGTCATGTCTCACCTCCCCCCCTCATCCATCCGCCGCAGCGCCTCCAGCATCAAGAAGTCCCCGCTCTCCGCCACGTTCTGGCCCGGCGCCGCCGCGTTCATGCGCACCTCAAACCGCCCCGCCCGCCACGCCGCCGCCGTGAAGAACGCCGCCGCCCCCGACTGTGCGCCAAGCCGCGCGTAGACCAGCCGCCCCGACTCCAGGGCCAAGAGCGCCTCATCGCCGCCAGAGGTCACGGTGATGTGTGCGGTCTTGCCGCCCAGCGTCAGCGTCTGTACGAGCTCGACGAGGGGCAGGTCTTGGAGCTGCCCGCCGATCCCCGCGCTCTGCACGGCGGGGGCGGACGCCGCCATTCGACGCAGTCGCGCCAAGAGCACCGGGAAATTGACCGGGCGCTCCAGCACGTCTTCAGCGCCGAGCTCCAGGCCGCGGGCTTGGTCTTTGGGGTTTCCCGGCTCGGTGAGCAAGAGGACAGGCAGCCGGACAGTCTCTGGGTCGCGTTTGAGGGTGTAGAGCGCGGTGAAGCCGTCTTTGCGGGGCATCCGTGTGGCGAGCAGGACCGCGGCGAAGGGCTGGGAGCGGGCGAGGGCCAGGGCCTCCTCCCCATCGGCGGCGAAGGCCACCTCAAAGCCGGCTTGGGTCAGCGCGGCGTCGAGGGCGGTCAGGGTGGCCGGGTCACGCTCGGCGACGAGCACCCGGGGGCGCCCGCCGTCGCCGCCGACCAGGCTGCGGGTCAGACGTTCGCGGCGTAAGGCGGCGTTCAGCGCGCTCAGCACCTCGGCGGGCACGCCCTGGGCCGCGTCCCCCAAGAGCCCGGCGGCGTCGGCGTCGGCGGTGATCGGGCGCTGGCAGACCTTGAGCGCCACACGCAGGGCCTCCACCGCCAAGGAGCGGGAGGTCTGGCCGGACTCGTCCCGGGCCTCTAAGCCGCGCAGCAGGGGGACGACGGGCCAGGGGCAGCCGAGGGGCTCCAGAAGCGCGATGGCGGCGGCGTGGCGGCTCGTGGCGGCGCCGCGGGCGGCGTGCTCGGGGTTTAAGTGGCCGAAGACGCTGAGCTTGTCGAGCTCCACAAAGAGCGCGGCCAGGGCCAAGGCGTCGCGCTCCTCTTCAGGGAGCTTGAGCGAGGCGCCCAAGGCGCGGGCGAGCTCGGCCTCGCGGCGCACCCGGGCGCGCAGGTCGAGGTGTTTGGCCTCAGCGGCCAAGAGCAGCCGCTCGACGAGGGCGAAGAGGAAGCCCCGGGCGGCGGCCCAAGGCACGGGCGGGGCGGCGAAGGGGCTGTAGCCGGGCAGGGCGGTGAGGTGGATGCCCGGGCTGAGGCGGCGCCAGGAGTCGACGGCGCGGTTGACCTCGGCGGCGGCGTGGGGCGGGTAGAGCACGCGGCCGACGCCGCCGTCCTCTAAGGCGGCGCGCACCTGCTCGGCGGTGGCGACCACCTCGCCCCGATCGCCCTCGGCGGCCATCAGCGCGCGGAGGGCGGCGCGGCGGTCGGGCTCGGGCTCAAAGAGCAGCGGCGAGCGGGCGGGCGGGGCGACGGCCTTGGCCTCGGGCATCAGCCGGGCGGTCAGCGCGTCCAGCGCGGCGGGGGTGGCGATCACCAGGCGCAGGCGGGCGGCGCCGGACACACGCTGGGCCTCTTTGAGCGCGGGCACGTCGGTGGGGTCGGCGCACAAGAGCGTGAGGATCTTCTCCCCGGGGTCGAAGTAGGTGGCGACGAGGCGGCGCTCCCGGCACAGGGGCGCGGGGAGCAGGCCCATGGCCTCGGCGGGCGGGCTGAGGCGGGCCAAGGCGTCGTCCTCGGCGAAGCGTAGGCCGAACTGTTTGGCGACGGCGCGGCCGATGGCGGCGGCGTCGACGAGGCCCAGGCGCGCGGCGATCTCCCCAAAGCGCCCCGGCTGGCCCTGGGCCTGCTCCATCAGCACACGCGCCACCGCCGATGGCCCGAAGGCGCCCAGCTCCACCATCACCTCGCCGATCTTCGGCCTGCTCATTCGCCGCTCCTGTCCTGGCGGGGACCAGTCTGGCACAAAGAGCGGATAGAATCGTGCCGAAGCCTCAGCAGGTGGAAGGAGTCCCCCTTGTCGGTCGCGGAACGAGCCGGGCGCGCGAGCCCTCCCAAACGTGTCGGGAAGGAGCGCGCGAAGATCCGCGTGGCGCTCCGTGAGGTCTTCGTGAACCTCGCGAAGTATGGCCGCGTGCGCCGCCTCTACGGCGAAGATCACCAGAGCGCGCGCCGGTTTATGGAGCTGTTCGCCCAAGGGCTCCTCACCCAGGCCGAAGAGCTGGGCTTTATGCAGCTTGAGCTGAGCCCCAACGGCATGACCCTGGAGGGCGACGAGATCCTCAACCACGGCAACTTCGGCGTCGAGCTCGCAGAGAGCCTCTTCGCCGAAGGGGTGCGCGCCTTGGTGATCGAGCGGGGCGTCAGCCGGGAGGAGGCCGAGCGTTTTGGCCTCATCGCCTGCATGGACTGGACGCGCCGCGCCGCCTTGGACGACGACCTGGCGACGATGGTGTGGCGCGCGGAGCTTGAGCACATCCACCTGGAGGTCGCCGACCGCTTCTCGTCGGTGTCCGATGGCGACGGCGAAGGCCTGGGCGGCGACGGCGGGCGCGGCGGGGGAGGGGACGGCGGCGGCACCGGCGACAGCTCGGCGCTCCAGGCCCTCAAGGCCCTCTCTGAGGAGCTCGCCGCCGGGGACGACGCCGCCCCCAAGACCGATGGCCTCGTGCGGATGCGCCAAGAGGAGGCCAACCTGCTCACGCGCCTGCGCCGGGAGCTCGTCGAGGTGGCCGACCCCGGCACTGAAGAGCTCGTGGACGACGCCGAGGCCCTGCCCGACGACCCGCGCCTGCTCAACGAGCTGAAGGCCGAGGTGAACCGGATCAACCTCGGCCAAGACTTAGACGCCGAAGAGCTGGGCAACCTCTGCCTGGAGCTGCTCTGGGCCGAGCGCCGCGCCGAGCAGGTCGAAGAGATCGGCCGGGCCCTCGCCACCCAGGCCATCGGCCTGCTCATGGCCGCAGACCCAGCGGGCGCCGCGGCCTTGGTGCGCCGATCCTTGGCTCTGCTCGACGGCGACGTGCTGCCCGAGTTCACCGCCCGAGAGGCCCTGCGCCGGGGCCTCGCCGAGCTGGTTCAAGACAAGAGCCGGGAGTCTTTTGCGTATGCGCTGAATCAGCTCGCCGAGCCCGGCCGCGCCAAGGGCCCGCTGTTCACCTTGCTCTCGCCCCTGGAGCCCCAGCACCGGCCCCAGCTTGAGCAGCTCTGCGCCGCGCTTGATGACGCCGAGCTCGCCCAGGTCGCCGCGGATGTGAACCTCGGCCTGATGGACTACGACGAGAAGGCCGTGCTCAACGCGGTCGAGAAGGCGGAGGGGGTGCGTGCCGTGGGGCCGCTTCTGGCCTTGTCGCGGCTCAAGGCCCCCCAGGCCATCGGCGCGTGTATGGCCCGGGTGCGTGACCCCGAGCCCCGGGTGCGAGAGGCGGCGCTTCGGGCCCTGCGCCCGCACCAGTCCCCGGGCATCAAGCAGGCCGTGCTCGACAGCCTCGGCGACGCCGCGCCCCGGGTGCGCCAAGAGGCCCTGCGGTACCTCGCCATCTACCGCGACCCCACCCAGCTCAACGTCATGGAGGCCCACCTCTTGAGCCCCGAGCTCGCGCGGGTCGAGGAGCCCGAGCTGCGCGCCTGGCTGCTCGCCTTCGCCATGGTGGGCCGGGGCCAGGCCGTGCCGCTCCTGCGAAAGCTCATCTTGAAGGAGCTGAGCCTCGCCGGAGACCACCCCAACCTCGACGGCCTGCTCATCACCGCGCTCAAGCGCACCCAGAGCGACGGCGGCAAACGTGTGCTGACCGAGGCCCTGCGCGCCCGGCCCGAGCTGGAGGCCGTGAGCCAGGCCTTGGGCCAGCAGAGCAAGGAGGGCTGATCGATGTCCAACCCACAAAGCCCCCCGGCGCAGCCCTCGGCGAGCGCCCGCCGCGCCAACCAGCGCCTACAAGAGCTCGGCCAGCGCTTCACCTACCGCGTGGCCGTGCTCTTACGCACCGCCCAGATCCACAGCCCCGAGAACCGGGCGATGGACTTCTCCTTACGCACGGCGGCCCAGGCGGCGAACGCCCTGTTTGACATGGTCGGAGAGGTCAACCTCATCGGCGAAGAGCACATCGTCCACCTCAACGAGCAGCGCCTTCACCTCGACAAGTCCGCCTCGGCGCCCGTGGCCGACACGATGCGCGCCCTGAGAGACTGGCAGCTCGGCGGCATTCAGCTCACGACGACGACGGACGTAGAGACCTGGCGGCGGTTCATCATCGTGCTCCAGCAGCAGCCGGTGATCGAGGCTGGGGCCACGCCAGATCCCGACGCCCACCACCGGGTCAACCTCGCCTTGGGGGAGCGCTCGGGGGTGCGGGTGCTGCCGATCATGCGCCTCGGCGGCGCGGGCATCGGCGGGGCCGGCGGCGGCGCCGGGCAGAGCCTCATGGTGCAGGCGTCCCGGGCCCTGAGCCTCTACGTCCGCGCCATCGAGCTCGTGATCCGCCTGCACGGCCAGGACGCCGACAAGCTCGGCGGCGCCTTCCCGGCGGGGCTCACGAAGGTGCTCCAGGCCCTCGTCGATCAGGTCTTCACCGAGCCCCGCTTCGTGCTGGCCCTGGTCGCCTGGAGACAAGGTGGGCCCTACCTGCCGCGCCACGTCGTGAACACCCTGCTCCTCGGCCTGGCCTTGGGGCGTCGCGTCGGCCTCAACCGCGGCGCCTTGATGGACCTCGCCCAGGCCACGGTCTGCGCGGATCTGGGCATGGTGCTCGTGCCCGAGGCCATCCGCGAGAAGCCCGGCCCGCTCACCGCCCAAGAGCGGGCGCTGATCGACCGTCACCCCCTGGACTCGGCGCGGCTCACGCTCACCGCCGGGCGCCTCTCGTTGACCGCGCGCCGCCGCCTGCGCCTCGCCTTTGAGCACCACCGCAAGGCCGACCAGTCCGGCGCCCCCAAGACCTTGGGCCCCCTCGACCAACATCTGCTCACGCGCATCTTCGCCGTGTGTGAGACCTTCGACGCCTTGACCACGACCACACCCTGGCGCGCGGGGCTCTTGCCCGATGAGGCCCTGGCCAAGCTGCAAGAGGACGCTGGGCGTGGCCTCGATCCCGCGCTCGTGGGCCAGCTCCAGCGGCTCTTGGGGCGCTGGCCTCTGGGCGCCACGGTGCTGCTCTCGACGGGTGAGCTGGCCGTGGTCTACCTCAGCCCCACCGACGAGCGCGCCCCGGATCGCCCCGTGGTGCGGGTCGTGGCCGGGCCCAACGGCGAGACGACGGGGGTGGGCGCCCTCATCGACCTCACCGACCGCGACCCTGGCGGCGGTTACCAGCGCAGCGTGCGCCGCGCCGTAGACCCGGCGGCCCTTGGGGTCGAGGTGCAGCGCGCGCTGTTCGGCTGAACGCGCTACCTTGACCCGACGGCCCCCACCCACCGTTGAGGAGCGGAGAGAATGACCAGCGAGGCTCTGGAGCGCCTGCGCCAGCTCATGCGCGACGCGGGCAGCGCGCTCGTGACCTTCTCCGGCGGCGTCGACTCGGCGCTCGTGCTCGCCGTGGCCCACGAGCAGCTCGGGGCGCGGGCCCTGGGCCTCACCGCCGACTCGCCGACCTTCCCCCCCGAAGAGCGCGCCTTGGCCGAGCAGGTCGCCACCCAGCTCGGCGCCCGGCACCTCATCATCGGCTCCAACGAGCTCCTGAGCGAAGGCTACGCCGCGAACGCCGGAGACCGCTGCTACTTCTGCAAGTCCGAGCTGTTCACCTTGGCCCAAGACGTCGCGAAGCGGGAGGGCCTGGACTGGGTGATGGACGGCACCCTGGTGGACGACCTGGGCGGCCACCGCCCCGGCCTCAAGGCCAGCGCCGAGCGCGCGGTGCGGCACCCCTTGGTCGAGGTCGGCATGACCAAAGCCATGGTGCGTGAGGCGGCCCAGGCCTTGGGCCTGCCGGTGTGGGACAAGCCCTCCTTCGCCTGTCTGGGCAGCCGCTTCCCCGTTGGCACCCGGGTCACCCTCGACCGCGTGGACAAGGTGCGCCGGGTGGAGAGCCTCCTGCGGGGCTTCGGCCTGCGCCAGCTCCGGGTGCGCTACCACGAGCTCGACGGCGCGGCGATGGCCCGGGTCGAGGTGGCCCCCGAAGACCTCCCCGTGCTCGTCTCCGAGGGCATCCGCGAGGCCTTGATCGGCGTCTGCCAACAAGAGGGCTTCCGCTGGGTGACCGTAGACCTCGCGGGCTACCAGATGGGCGGGCTCTCCACGGCGGTGAAGGCCTCGTGAGCGACCTGCCCGCCGCGCCGCTCGCCGCGCCGCTCCTCTTGGGCGACCGCCCCAGCGACACCTCCCCCGGCGCCCGGCGGAGGGTCTTCATCGAGCTGACCTTGTTGTGGCTGGTGACGAACCTGCTCATCCGCGCCGTCGTCGCCGCCCAGACCGGCCTGGGCCTGCCCGACTGGACCCTCGCGGCGGTGCCCTGCCTGTTCATCTACGCGCCGGTGGCTGTGTGCCGCTGGCGGGGCGTGGACTCCTACGATTACCGGCTCTACGTCCCGGCCTTCCGCGACGTCGGGGCTTGGGGGCAGGCGCTGGGCCAGGCCGCGGCGCTCATGGGCGTCATCCTCGTGCCTTGGCTCATCGGCTATCACCTCTACCAGACGGTGATCTTTGACCACAGCCCCCAGTGGGATCGCCTGCCAGACGCGCTGCTCACCCTCGTGCTCTACCAGGTCTTCTTCGTGGCGATCCCTGAAGAGTTCTTTTACCGGGGCTACATGCAGACCCGGCTGAACGAGGTCTTCCACCGGCCCAACCTGCTCGGCGGGGCGGCCTTCGGGGCGGCCTTGTGGGTGACCTCCCTCTACTTCGCCTTCGGCCACAGCCTCGTCGTGCTGCGCTGGTGGCACCCGGCGATCTTCTTCCCCGGCCTGCTCTTCGGGCTCTTGCGGGAGCGCACCGGCGGCGTCTTGGCCCCGGCGTTCTTTCACGCCGCCTGCAACCTGCTCGTCGTGATCCTCGACACCCAGTACGGCCTCATCGCGCCCTGAGCGCCTCGGCCTGGGCTCACTCCGACGGTGGACGCTTGCGCCGCGGGGCGGGGCGATCCGCGGGGATCGGGGGCGCGACGGCCTGGGCCTCCAGCGACTCAACGCGCCGCGTCAGCTCCGCCCGCGCGGCCTCGGAGACCGCCAAGGCCGCGGCCAGCTCCTCCACCTGGGCCTGCGCCCGCTTGACCAAGGCGCCGCTCGCGCTCACCTGGCCCCGCAGAGAGTTGCAGAGGTCGCGGAGGTCTTGAAAGTCGCTCCGAGAGGGCACCTGACGGTCGGTGAGCAGCTCCATCACCACATCTTCGAGGAGCTGCCGCGTCACCGGGAGCAGGGCGTCGGTGAGCGCAGAGCGCAGAAAATCCCTCGTGGAGCCCATCTGAATCCTCGGCGAGCTTCTGGGAACACAGCGCCGCTCGCCTGGGTCTGGTAACCTGATGCGGCCGTGGCCGGGGCAGGTGCTTGCCTGGAACCCTGCTGAGGTGCTACGGTTGCCCCGCTCTCACTCATCGCGCCCGCTCGGGCATCCCCGAGCCCACGCATCCCGGAGGTTGGATGGGGCAGTGTCCATTCTGCAAGAGTCAAGTGTCCGCCGAGCTGCTCCGTGACGGCGGTCCTTGTCCTCATTGCCTGAACGATATCCCTGGAGAAGACGCCGCGACCGATCCGGGCGTGGCCCTTCGCGCCAAAGAGGCCGCCGCCAACGCGGCCGCCCAGCGCAAACGAAAGATCACCTCCATCGCCTTGGCCGCCGCCGTGCTGCTCAGCATCGCGGGGGGCATCGGCTACACCGAGTACCAACGAAGCCTCCAGTACGCCGTGCTGGAGCTCAGCTTCGAGAACGAGTTCTTCGTGGTCTCCCCCGATGAGCTCGCCCAGGCTGAAGCCGAGGTGAAGGCCCAAGAAGAGGCCGAGCGTGTCGCTTTGGCGGCGAACACCGGCGGCAAGAAGCCCAAGAGCGGCGGCAAAGCCTCGGGCGGCGGCGAGTACCGCCCTCCCGAAGAGGACGCCTTGGCCCAGCTCGACGACGGCCGCCTGAACACCAACGGCAGCGGCGGCACGACAGGCGGCGCGCCGGTGGCCCAGACGACCATGGCCCCGCTCAAGGTTGGCTCCGGGCCCACGGTGATCACCGGCCCGAGCACGGCCATCAAGCGTGACCTCCCCACGCTCACGAACCAGGCCGAGATCGACAAGATGGTCAAGACCGCCATGAAGCGGAACATGGGCCAGATCAAGTACTGCTACGAGAGCGCGCTGCGGGCGACGCCGAACCTCGCCGGTCGCTGGACGTTTGACTTCACCATCAACACCGACGGCACCACCCAGAACATCAGCGTGAAGGGCGAGACGATGCGCGACGCGGGCTTTGAGGCCTGCCTCGCCAGCCGCGTGCGAAACTGGGCCTTCCAGCCCATCGACAAGCCCCAGCCGGTCAAGTTTACTCTGCCCTTCGACTCGGCGGGCTGATCCAGGCCCGCGCCTCCGGGGTCTAAGCCTCTGGAGGTGCGTCTTGGCGACCTGTCCGTTCTGTCAGGGGGTGGTTGAGGCGGCGCTCACCCGAGAGGGTGGGCCCTGCCCGCGCTGCTTCAACGTCATCCCCGGCGAAGACGCCGTGACCGACCCCGGCGCCGCCCAGCGCGCTCGGGAGGCCGCCGCCCAGGCCGCGAGACAGCGAAGCCAGCATCGTCGGTCGGTGCTCCTCGCCGCCGCCGTGCTGCTCAGCGTGGCCGGCGGCATCGGCTACACCGAGCACCAGCGCCGCCAGCAGTACGCGGTCTTGGAGATGAGCATCGAGTGGGATGACTACCTCGTGCTCACCCCTGATGAGCTGGCCAAGCTGAAGGCCGCCGCGGACGCCGCCGCCGCTGAAGAGGCCGCCAAAGAGGCCGCGAGGCAGGGCGTCCCCCCCGCCGAGCCCAGACCCAAGGCCCCAGGCAAAGAGCGTGAGCCCGACCTCACCGGCGGCCTCAACCAGCGCCTCGGCCCCGATCCCGCCGCCCCCGTTGCGCCCCCCGCAGACCCGACCGCGCCCCGGCTCCCCCCGGTCGCCCCCCAGGTCGGCCTCGGCGCCGGCCCCGGCCCCGTCGTCCCCATCCAAGAGCGCCCCGTGCTCACCCGCCAGAGCGACATCGACCGCATGGTCAAAGAGCAGATGAAGGCGAACCGGGCCGACATCAAACGCTGCTACGAGAACGCCTTACGCCTCGACGAGACCCTCTCGGGCCGCTGGACCTTTCAGTTCGTCATCTTGCCCAGCGGCGCCACGGACCAGATCAAGATCACCGGAGAGCGCATGAAGAGCGAGAGCTTAGAGACCTGCTTCGCCCGGGAGGTGCGCGGCTGGACCTTCCAGCGCATCGACCAGCCCCTCTCCGTCTCCATCGCCGTCCCCTTGGGCACCTGATGAGCGCCTCCTCCTTCGCCGCGCTGCCCCCGCTCGTGGGCCCCCGGACGCTCCTGCGCCCGGCCCAGGCCGACGACCGCGACGCCTTCGTCGCCGCCGCCCAGGCCAGCGTCACGCTTCATGCGCCCTGGGTCACCGCCCCCAGCGACGAGGCGGCCTTCGACGCCTGGGTCCACAACGCCGGGCCGAGCTTCCACCCCATGCTCTTGGTCAACCGCGACGACGGCGGCCTGGCTGGGGTCTACAACCTCAGCCAGCTCGTGCTCGGCAACTTCTGCAGCGCCTATCTGGGCGCCTACGCCTTCACGCCCCACGCCGGGCGCGGGCTCATGGCCGAGGGCCTGGCGCTGCTCCTCCACCACGCCTTTGAGCGCGCGGGCCTGCACCGGGTCGAGGCGAACATCCAGCCGGGCAACACCCGCTCCATCAAGCTCTTTGAGCGCGGCGGCTTCAAGCGGGAGGGCCTCTCGCCGCGTTACCTGCGCATCGGGGGGCTGTGGTGTGACCACGAGCGCTGGGCGCTCACCGTCGAGGACTGGCGCGGCTAAGGCACCCCGTACTGCTTGACGTCCTCGCAGCGCATCTTGACCGTGTGTTTGGAGACCGTGAGCCCGGGCAACGCGGCGCCGGAGCGGGTCCACACCGTCACGTCCGCGGTGTAGCGGGTCACGGCCACCGGGACGTAGCCGCTGTTCTTGGGGCGGGACTCCGTCACCCGCGAGCTGAGGTCCCACAGCCAGTCGAGGTCGCCGCGCACCACCTGCTCCTCGCCGTAGGTCTCGGTGATCGTGTGGAGCGTCTCGCCGTTGAGGCTCCAGGTCTGGGTGAACACCGGCACCCCTTGTCCAACATTGCCGCCTGACTTGCCCCAGTAGGCGTAAACGAGCTTGGGGCCGGTGGTGGCCTCACAGGTGAGGGTGTCGGCGGACGCGGGAGAGAGCAGGCTGAGGAGGAGGAGGAGAATCACGCGGACCTCGTGGGCAGGGGGCGCCCCCAGACGGCGGAGCCCCCCCAGCGCTTACATCGGCGCGCTCAGACCGGCGCCGGGGCGTCGGCGTCGGGCTCACTCCGCGCCAAGAACCAGCCGAAGGCCGCGGCGGTGAAGAACATGATCAGGCTGTAGATCGCGGCGGGGATGGCGATGGCGGTGCTGCCCAGCACGGTCGTGGCCACGGCGATGGCCAAGGTGCCGTTGTGAACGCCGATCTCCATGCCTACGGCGATGGCCTGGCGCCGGGGCACGGCGAGGAGCTGGGGCAAGAGGTAGCCCACGGCGAGGCTGATGAGGTTGAAGGAGAGCGCCGCGAGGCCGACCTGCTGGAAATACTCCACGAGGTTCGCCCGCTCCTTGAGCACGGCGGCGAGGATGACGAGCGCCAAGAACCCCGCCGAGAGCCCCTTCACCGGCCGCTCCAGCCGCTGGGCGAAGCCCTCGTTCTTCGACCGAACCGCCATGCCGATGGCCACGGGCACCAAGATGATCACCAAGACCTGAATCGCCTTGTCCGTCTGGAGCGGCAGGCGCTGGTCTTGCTCCATGAACGTGCGCAGGGCGAGCTCCACAAACAGCGGCATGGTGACCACGGCGAGCAGGCTGTTGATCGCGGTGAGCGTGATGTTCAGCGCCACGTCCCCCTTGGCGAGGTGCGAGAACAGGTTGGCCGTGGCCCCGCCCGGCGAGGCCGCGAGCAGCACGAGGCCCACGGCGAGCTCCGGCGGCAGCCCAAAGGCGCTGGCGAGGCCAAACGCCACGGCGGGCAAGAGCACGATCTGGCTGAACAGCCCGATGAACGCGGCGCGCGGGTACGACACCACCCGCCGGAAGTCCTCCAGGGTGAGGCTGAGGCCGAGGCCGAGCATGATGACGCCGAGGGCGACGGGCATGAGCACGTCGGTCAAGAAGCCGCCCATGAGGATTCTCCAGAGTTGTGCGTGAGGCAGAGCGAGGGGGACTGGCGAGGGTAGCACAGGTTCAACGTGGACGTTCGGCCTGTGTGCGGGTCGCAGGACGGGCGCGCCCCCTTGCCCCCGCCGCCCCCGCGTGTTCAGAGGGCGGGATGCGAAACACCACCCTCTCCCAGACCTGGTTCGGCGCCAAAGGTGACGCCTGGACCCCTTTCGTCAACGCGCTCACCGACCTCGGCCTCGGCGTCGAGATCCTGCTCCCCAAGCGCCTCATGGACACCGGCCCCGCCCGGGGCGGCGTGTACGAGCACGGCTGGTTCTGCCTGGGCAAACCTTGGGAGCACGAGTCGCTCCTGGCCTCCCGCCTCGCCGCGCGCCTCGGCGCCCCCGTCGAGCTCATCCGCTGCAAGGCCAAAGCGACCATCCGGGAGGACGGCATCTTCTACGCCGCGGATCTGGACGGCGACCGCCTCCTGCCCGACGGCTCCCGCGCGCCCCTGCCCGTGCCCGATGACACCATCAAGGATCAAGACGGCCTCGCGGGCGGCGCCATGGACGAGGCCGAGACCGACGAGCTCCTGCGCGAGTGGACTGAGGAGATCACCCACGGCCTTCGCAGCGCGCTCAAAGACGACACCCTGCCCACCTTCACCTTCAAGCTCAAGATCCGCCGCCGGGGGCCTCGCCGCCACCTTGACCCGCCCCGACGGCCACAGCGAGGCGGTCAGCGCGGAGGAGCGCGCCTGGATCGTCTTCCGTCTGGGCGAGGCCGGCGCGTTCGACAACGACCTGCCCAAGCCCGACCTGGGCCGCTGGGTGGAGCGCCTCAAGGGCCGCCACGGCCTCAGCGCCGAGCCCAGCCCCGACCACCCGGCCTACGCCGCCTTCACCGCCGATCTGGAGCGTCTGTCCAAGTCCGACCGCAGCGCGAAGACGGCGGACGGTCGCCGCGTGCCCCGCTGGAAGCTCAGCGACGCGGGCCTGTGGGAGCTCTCCGCCGCCGAGTGCCTGATCCTCGCCGACCGTCTGGGCCGCCCGAAAGAGCCCCAGCAGCGCGCCTGGGCCGAGCGTTGGGAGCGCCTGCTGCGCGCGGCGACCCAAGGCCTCAGCGTGCGGGTGGCTTAGGCCGACTGTGTCCCATTCCCGTTACTGCGCCGCGGAGTAGATCTGCCCCCGCATCTCACCGTAGTAGGTGTGGGCCTTCGTGTGCAGGTTGAAATACAGAAGCCCCTCCCGCGCGATGTGCTCGACGCCGCTGATCGTCTTCACCTGCCCCGGCAGCCCGGAGCCGATGGGGCAGGCCTCGGGCAGCCCCGGCGCCATGCCCGGCAGCTCGGTGATGAAGTTGATGTCGGCGTTGGTGATCGTCTTGGTGAAGCTGCCGTTCTGGATGAGCTTGGTCCAGTCCGCGGCGTGCTCCCCATGCCCGGCGTGGGCGGGGTCGGCGCCGAGGTCCACCAGAATCGGCCCCAGCACGCCGGGCCGACCACAGTGAATGTGGAACATGACGATGTCTTCCGGCTTGACCCCCTCAATCTGCACGTTCACCACGGCCGAGCTGCGATCCGCGGTGAACCGCACCTCACCCCAGCCCCGTGATATACGCTCCGCCCGCGGCGTAGACGGCTGCGTGGCCCCCAGCGAGCTCTTGAGCGCCTTGGGCGTCTCCGACTCTTCGCCGGGCTCCTGGGCGGGGCTCAAGAAGGCCTCGTAGACGACGAAGGTGGACGTGCCCAGCGCCGGGTCTTTGGCCACGGCGGGCAAGGCGAGCAGGGTGAGGGCGGCGAGGGCGGAGAGGGCGAGCGGGCGAAGGCGCATGGCTGGGCTCCTTGGTTTGGGAGGCTAGAGCTACCACAACTCCGTGCAGGAGCGGGTGTCCGGATTTGGACAGGTGGGAGTTGGGGGGTGGGCAACGATTGGGTAAGGCGGCGGCTGTGTGACGCTCATCCGCGTCAAGCCCTGGAGCGATTGAGTGGACCCGCTGACCCTGGCCGTGTGCCTCCCGATGAGGTTGAGCGCCATCGGCTGGGGCCCCAATCAGGCCCCTGACGCGGCCACCTCCGCCGCGGAGTCGGTGGACAGCGGCTTGAGGGGCGCGGCGGCGGTTTGGCGGGGTGGTACGTCGCGTGGAGGCTCACGGAGAGGCCGCTCAGCAAAGGGCTCTGAGCATCCCGAGCGCCGAGCGGCCGGGCTGGGCGTGGTCCGCCGCTTGAGCGGAACGGCGGCGGCTTGCCAGCGCGGCACGTCGTGCGGAGGCTCACCGAGAGGCCGCTCAGCAAAGGATTCTGAGCATCCCGAGCGTCGAGCGGCCCGGCTGGGCCGGGACAGCCGCTTGAAGGGGAGGGCGGCGGTTTGCCAGCGCGGAACATCGCGCGGAGGCTCACGGAGAGGCCGTTCAGCAAAGGGTTCTGAGCATCCCGAGCGCCGAGCGGCCCGGCTGGGCGTGGACAGCCGCTTGAAGGGGAGGGCGGCGGCTTGCCAGCGCGGCACGTCGTGCGGAGGCTCACCAAAACACCGCTCCACCCTGGACTCCAGGCAGCGCACAACCCCTGCAGCCGCCCCGCCGCCCTTGCCGCGTCCTCGCCTCCAAGCCCACGCGGACTCGCCGCCGAGCGCCAGCGCCGCGTTCTTATGCCCCGTCGCCGGGCCCGCCCTTGGCCGCGCCAAGGTCCCCAAGGCCCCAGTGGAGAGAAACGGGCAAAAGTGGGCCCGTCAGAGGGGGGCGTTCCCTGCAAATCGTGATCTTGAGGCTCAAGAATAAGGACAAAGGGTGAACCTACCTTTTCACTCGCTGTTACCAAAATCTGCTACCAACGCCCCACCGCCCGCTGTCTCCGCTTTCCCCGCCCCCTCGGCGCCCCTTCTCCGGCCTCCACCTCCGCAACCCGAACGAGCAGCGCCAGCCCTGGCGGCGGTGGCACGAGCTGGAATGCCCTCGCCAGCCATTGCCCGAAGGGCGCGACCAAGGCCCGGCCCAGGGTCGTTGTCTTGACTCCGCTTCCATCCAGCTTCACCCGCTGAATCCCAAGAACCTTCGCCGCGACGGTGCTCGTGACCGCCAGCTCCGGCACGAGCATCACGAGCGCGCGTAGCCCGGCAACCACCAGCGCGGTCAAGGCCGTGAGGCCGTCGTCCTCCTCTTCTCCTCGCCGCTTCTTGGCCTGCGGCCCCTTGGCGCGGGAGCCCTCCAGGCGCTCGACGGCGCCCAACACGCCCTCCGTCGTGAGTCCAGTACCAGCCAGCGCCGTGAGCGCCTGCTCAACCTTGGTGAGCCGGTCGCCGAGCCCGTCGAGCCGCCCCAGCACCGCCTCCATCTCGCTCGTCGGCGCGCCCTTGAGCCCGGCCTCTTCACCACCGACACATCCAGCCCGCTCGAAACCCTCCTCGCGCAAGACCGCCTCCAGGGCCTCCTTTCGCCACCAGCGAGCCCCGCAGGGCCTTCCCCGGTCACCGCTGGTGCAGGCGTAGTACCGCCGTGGTGGCCCCGTTCGCGCGCTGGTCACCCGCTGGCGCATCGTAGAGCCGCAGCGCCCGCAGCGCACCCTCCGGGCGACGCTGGCGACGTAAGGTTTCGTGAGGTCGGGTGCGTGCTTCTCGGCCTTTGACGACGATCTCTCGGAGAGGACCACGACGGCGGCGTCGGGCCTGAGCTTGTCAGGTCGTGTGTGGCTCGACCCGCGCCGAGCCGCGCCAGAGGCCGCCCCCGGCGCATCGTCGCCACCCGGCCCGTAAGGTTGTGTGAGCCGCGACCCGCCGATTCGGCCCTTCGTGACCCCACTTCCGCCGTTCACCGCCTCCCCGTAAGGTTTTGTGAGCCTTGCCACGCGGATCGTGGCCTTTGAGGCCGACCATTCCCCGCCGTCGCCGTTCGTCGCCGCGCCGTCGCCGCCCACCCCGTAAGGTTGTGTGAGCCTCAGCCCGCCAATTCGGCCCTTCGTACCCACACTCCCGCCGTTCACCGTCACCGCGTCGTCGCCGCCCACTCCGCAAGGTTGTGTGAGCTTTGCCGCGCGGATCCCGGCCTCCGAGGCCGCACATGGCGCGCCGTCGCCGTTCGTCGCCGCGCCGTCGCCACCTGAGCAGCAAGGTTGTGTGAGCCTCTCCCTGCTGATTCGGCGCTTCGTACCTCCACTCCTGCCGTTCGTCGCCACGCCATCGCCGCCGCCCGAGCCGCAAGGTTGTGTGAGCTCCGCCACGCGGATCCCAGCCTCCGAGGCCGAACACCCCCCGCCGTCGCCGCTCGCCGCCGTATCACCGGCCACCACACCATCCGCCGCCACCA
The DNA here is from genome assembly GCA_023150775.1 of Myxococcota bacterium. Classification (GTDB taxonomy): domain Bacteria; phylum Myxococcota_A; class UBA796; order UBA796; family CAJQPC01; genus JADKFE01. Next base: position 3,969 of record JAKLKE010000041.1, on the reverse strand, counting down.
GCCTCAGCCACCCCGGCACCAGCCGCGCGTAGGCCGTCGTCGCCAGCGCCCGGCGCACGTCCTGAGCCGTCCAGCGACGCCCACGCCGATGCACCCCTCGGCCTCGCAAGGCCGCGGCGACCGCCCGCGCGTCGTTGTTGAGGGCCACGGCGAAGCGCGCCAGCGTGCGCAGCGTCGTCACCTCGCGCCGGTCGCCCAGGGCGAGCCGCGTGCGGGGGCGTCCACCCACGAGCACCCGCTCCAGCACGAGCCCGTAGGGGGCTCGACCTCCCGCGCGCAGGCCCGACGCCCGCGCCTGGCGTTGGCCCTCGGCCCTTTGCCGAGCGGCCTGTCCTCCCCTGTCCCTCGCCATCGTGGCCCCTCCCCTGAAGTCGGCTCCTTCGCCAAGCTCAAGGCAAGACCACCACCCCAAAGGCCATCTTGACGGCTGCTGTATGGATCGGGGCACAGCGCCGGGGGGCAGCAGGGCCCGCCGACGTTCACCCGGAGGCACCCGTCATGCTCGTCAACCCCAGCTCCCACATCATCGAGGCCGTCACCTTCAAGTCGCTCATTGACCGCCGCCCCAAGGCGTTCATCGGCTCGCCCGTCGCGCTGATCGGGCAGCACCGGGCCTGGCACGACAAGAAGGACGCGCCCTGTTTCTCTACAGTCACCTACCGTGAGGGCGCGCCACGCGGCACAGACGGCGTAGAGACGCTCACGGCGCTGGTGCTCGACTTCGACCACCTCACCGCCGGTCAGGCCGGGCTGGTGATCGAGCGCGCGTCGGGACCGTGGGCGTTCATCGCCTACAGCTCCTACAGCCACGATCCCAGCGCAGAGACGGGCTGGTGTTTTCGGCTGATGCTGTTCGTGAACCGCCCTGTGGCCAAGGCCGAGTATCCGGCGCTGTGGCGCGTGGTGAACGATCGTCTGGGCGGCTTCGCCGATTCGCACGCCCGCGACGTGGCGCGGCTGTGGCACACGCCGTCTTGCCGCTACGACACCCCGGCGGGGGCGCGTCTGTATGTGGTGCAGAAAGGAGAGACCATCGCCGTGGATGAGCTGCTCGCCGAGGCACGGGCGACCCTGGAGCGCGGCACCCTCCCCGTACCCGCCGCGATCCGCAAGCTCGCCGCGTCGCAGCCCATCCCCGAGGGCAAACGAAACGACACGCTCATGCGCCTGGGCGCCTCGCTGCGCGCGAAGGGGCTCGACGAGGGGGAGATCCGCGCCGCGCTGGTGGATAAGAACAATCGCCGCTGCGCCCCGCCGCTTGACGACGCGGAGGTCCACCAGATCGCCCGGAGCGTGGCCCGCTACACCCCGACAAACCCCTTGCTCGGCTTCAACCTCACCGATTGGGGCAACGCGGAGCGCCTCGTCCACACCCACGGCGAAGACCTTCGTTTTGTGACCCAGCGCGGTCGCTGGCTGCGCTGGGAGGGCGGGCGCTGGCGGTGGGTAGACACCGGGAGCTTGCTGCCCTTGGCGCTCCAGTCCAGCCGGGCGACGTTTGACGCCGCGAAGGAGATCCCCGACCCTGACCACCGCGAGCGGATCACACGGCACACGATGCGCTCGGAGTCGCTGCCGAGGCTCAAGGCGACGACGCAGCTCGCGGCCTCGCTGCTGCCGATCGACGCCGAGCAGCTCGACCGCGATCCGCTCCTGCTCACCGTCGAGAACGGCACCCTCGACCTGCGCAGCGGCGCACTCAACGAGCACAGTCGCGGCGACTTCATCACCCGCAGGCTCGGCGTGACCTATGACCCGGACGCGCGCTGCCCACGGTGGCAGGCGTTCGTGCGGCGCGCGTTCGGCGGCGACCTGGCCCTGATGCAGTTTGTGCAGCGTGCCGTGGGCTACACCCTGACCGGCGAGACGACGGAGCAGGCGCTCTTGGTGCTCAAGGGCGCCGGGGCGAACGGCAAGAGCACCTTCCTCTCTGTGCTGCGTGCGCTCTTGGGCGAGTATGCCCTCGCCGCCGACTTCGCGAGCTTCCTCGCCGGGCCCTCGACCATCCGCAACGACCTGGCCCGCCTCTCCGGCGCCCGGCTGGTGAGCGCGTCGGAGCCCGAGCGGGGGCGCCCCTTGGCCGAGAGCCTCGTCAAGCAGCTCACGGGGGAGGATCCCGTCACCGCTCGGTTCTTGTTCGGGGAGTTCTTTGAGTTTGTGCCGAACTTCAAGCTCTGGCTCTGCGTGAACAGACTCCCGCAGATCACCAGCGATGACGCGGCCTTGTGGCGGCGCCTCCGCGTGGTGCCGTTTGATCACGTCGTCCCCGAGGACGAGCGGGATCCGCACCTCCTCGCCAAGCTCCTCGATGAGCTGCCGGGCATCCTGGCCTGGGCGGTGCGCGGCTGCCTCGACTGGCAGCGATACGGTCTGGGCCAGCCCCGCGCCGTGGCTGAGGCGACCTTGGCCTGGCGCGAGGGCGCGGACACGGTGACGGCCTTCGTCGGCGAGGTCTGCGAGACCCGACCCGGCGTGCGCATCGACAGCGGCGCGCTCTACGCGGCGTACCTGCGCTGGTGTGAGGACTGTGCGGAGACGCCGCTGGGCGCGTCGGCGTTCGGGATGCGGCTCAGCGGGCTGGGCTTTCAGCGGGTGAAGGGCGCGCAGGGGCGTCGGCGCTGGTCCGGGGTGAGCCTCGCGGAGCGGGTTGAGGTGCCGGAGGAGGAGCAGGTGGCTGAGGTGGCCGAGGTGGCCGAGGTGGCACGCGGATCGAGCTGGGGCGCGCACGCGCTCGGGCTCGTCGCGCTGACCGCTCGCCGCTCGCCCGACCCCAAGGGGGATGCTGAGGCCGAGGGCGAGGCCGAGGTGCGGGACGACGTGGAAGAGCGGGCCGATGACGAGCTGGTCCTCGACCGCCGCACGCCGCTGGAGCGACCTGGCGCGGGCGTTTAGGCGCCTGGGCCGTCCTGGCCGCCGCTGCGAGTCGTGACGCCGCACCACCATCCCGGCCTTCTCCTTCGCGTGGAGGCTGGACCTCCTGAAAGGGCGTGGCTCAGCATAAACCATGTCGATCGACCGCGCGGTGGAGCACCTTCGCGGCGAGCGGCGAGATCGCGGGAGACGACGCTCTAGGATCATCTCGACGTGCCGATCCTGGGGGCTTCTCTGCCGGTGAAGGGTGTGGAACTCCCCAGCCCGCAGACGAGCCTGATGTCACCCCTGAGCCGAGTTTGCGGCCTCAGCGTGACCCCTAACGCTGTTCCTCTACGCTCGCCGTGGTAGCCTGACCTCCCCAGGCGCCGCTGGGCGGATGGTCTCCCAGCAATGAGCTGCCCTCCTTCGGTGCCTGGGGAGCACATGCCGAAAATTGTTGAGAATCTTCAGCACACTGGCCGGGGTTGAGGCCATGAGTGGGTGCGCGCGACGACGGCGTGCTGAGCGACTGCGGGCGGATGGCGCGTGAGCTCGGCGGTCGGGTCATTGCCGAGGCCGTTCGCGGCGTCATCACCGATGAGCGAGAGGGACTGGCGTTCGCTTCACGGCGATCTGCCCCGCGAGTCCCCTTGGGCCATGACCTTGCCTAGGAGGCTGCGATGGTGGTGAAGAACAGCCCGCTCGGCGGCGCATAAGGGCCCTGCCCACAAGAACCGAGCACGAACGAGACTACCATCCCCGCGCCTTGCCCTCGGGAGTGTCCTCGCCGAACCGCTGGTTCGCGTCCTTGGCTACCTGCTTCAATGACTTCTCTCCGTCTACGCTGCTTGGGTTCCCTGCGGACGCCGTGTTGAGCTGGACTTGGGCGGTTAGACGCGCCCGTTGATGTGAGCCTCCATCACGCCGCCCTCGGTGTCGTCGCTGGTGAAGTTAGAATCAACGTATGTCCTCTACGGTACCGTTCATGCTGTTTGTAGTCGCGGATCGGTTCAGGGTTCGCGGAGTCGGACTCTTGCTGTTTCCAGGGCTTCGCCGCGGGACACTTGTTCGCGACGTGACCCTTCGTATCGAACGACCGGACGGGACTTGGATCGA
>JAKLKE010000419.1:4866-5111 GCA_023150775.1 Myxococcota bacterium | reverse complement strand
CGAAAAATCGGGGGCTCACCGCGGAGATGAACGGGGCGTGGGCGGCGTTTGACAGCTTGCCCATCGTCGTGAGCCAGTTGAGATCGGCGCGGGTGTTCTCGAACTCGTACAGGCCGACCATGACGCCGAAGGGGCGACCGCCGTACTGGTCGTACTCGTCGGAGTACACGTTCTTGAACATGAAACACTTGGAGATATCGACGCTGTTCGTGTCGAAATCGTCCGCCAGCTCGGCCTTGGTGACG
>JAKLKE010000419.1:0-4856 GCA_023150775.1 Myxococcota bacterium | reverse complement strand
ATGTTCGCCTTGGTGTTGACGTTCTTGACGAGGTTCTCTAACCCCCGCCAGGTCGACTCCATCTCGTACATCTCAGGGGTGTGCAGGACGTGGTTGATCTGGGCGTTGATCAAGGCGTCGATGTCGCCGATGAGCCGCTGGGCGGCGGCCTGGAAGGACACCTCATCGTGGTCCTTCATGTTCATCACCAGGGCGGCGAACCCGGCGACGAAACGATCTTGGTGGGTGAACTCCTTCTCGTCGCTGCGCTGGGGGCGGTAGATGAGCCCAGACTGGATCATGGCCTCCAGGGGGCTGTCATCGGCGAGACGGACGCTCTCAAGGAGCGGGGCGAGGCTCGGGACCTTCTCAATCGACATGGGGGTGGCTCCTGATCAGGTCGTGGGATCGGTGGAGGGGGGGGTGGTCGAGGCGGCGGCGGGCGCGGCGGGCGCGGCGGGCGTCGGATCCGGGGCCTCGGCGGAGAAAAAGACCGGCTGAGAGTGCTCCATCGGCGGGGGCGCCACCTCGGCGCCAGCATCAGCGCCCTTCCGAGCGGGCTCGGGCAGGCGCAGGCCACCGTAGCCCGCGGCCTCTAGCTCACGGACGAGCTGCGCGAGCTGGTCCTGGTTGGAGAGGCCCTTGAGCGCCTTCCGGAGGTTCTTCTGGTTGGCCATCGCGGCCTGAAGCTCGGTGAGCAGCTTGCGGACGAGCAAGAGCGTTCGCACCTCGGGGAGCTGCATCGCGATGCTGTCCGGGGAGAAGCTGTGCATCCCCTCGATGGGGATCTTCACCGTCTTGGGGCCCTCGTCGACGAGGCTCGGGACCTCCAGCTCGACGAAGAGGTTCATCGACTTCATCACCTCGTCGATGTTCGCGCCGCTGACCGACGCCGCCTTCCGATCTTCAGGATCGTTGGGGTTGGAGCCGCGAGAGAAGTCGCCCATCACCAAGAATCGGAGCGGCAGCTCGACGTCTGCCGGCTCTCCTTGAATCGTGGTGCGGTACTTAAGCGTGATCCGAGAGCGAGGAATATCGTCTTGTATCGCCATTTAGGCCTCCTGCCTGTCAGGTTCATGGGTGCCACATGAGCCGTGATGATTCAAGCACAGGCCCTACGGGGTGTCTACAGAGCTGCAGAGAATCTTGAGATCCTCGGTCAAGTTCTGCACGAACGTGCACCTGAGCGCGATCAGCAATCGGCAATCGTTTGACACGTCAAGATGATTGATCGCCTCGCTCACGGCGGGCGCAAGCGACCCAAATGGGCGGCCTCCATCAACCGAAACCTATTGAAATTGTAGCTTAAAAAAACATGACCCTCCCGCCGAAATATGGCGTACAAAATTTCAACCGCTCAACACCGCGGAGGTGGCGAGCGAGGAGGCGTCGGGGCCTCCCGTGAAGGCGGAGCGGCGTGTATGCTTGGCGGATGCCGACCAACCGCACCTACAACCCCGATGATGACGACTCCCTGCTCGGGGACGGCACGCAGCACGACGCTCCACGCGTAGACGACGGGCCCGCTCGGTACAGCCTCGGCGAGACCTTAGGCGAAGGGGGCATGGGCGTCGTCCGGCGCGGGCTCGACACACGCCTGGGCCGAGAGGTCGCGATCAAGGTGCTCACCCACCAGAACGCCACCGCCCACGCGCGCTTCGTCGCCGAGGCCAAGGTCACCGCAGCTCTAGAGCACCCCAACGTCGTCCCCGTGCACGACATCGGCGTTGACGACGACGGTCGGCCGTTCTTGGTGATGAAGTGGGTGCGGGGCCGGTCGCTCTCGGCGCTCACCGGGCACCTGGATCAACACGACGCCTTAGACACCTTCCGAAAGGTGTGCGACGCCGTCGCCTTCGCCCACGCCCGGGGGGTGCTGCACCGCGACATCAAGCCCGAGAACGTCATGGTGGGCGAGTTCGGCGAGGTGACGCTGCTCGATTGGGGCCTCGCCTACAGCATGGGCCGCGCCCCCGAGGGCGGCAGCCAGGTGGCGGGCACCCCGGCCTACATGGCCCCGGAGCAGGTGGCCGGGGCGCTCAACGCCTTGGACGTTCGCACGGACGTGTATGGGCTCGGCGCCGTGCTCTACGAGCTCATGGTGCACGCGCCGCCCTTCGCCGGGCCCACGAAGGAGGTCTTGGCGCTGGTGCGACAGGGGGAGCTGCCGGCGCCACGGCGGCGCCGACCGGAGATCTCCCGGGAGATCGAGGCGATCATCCTGCGGGCGATGAGCCCAAAGCCTGAAGACCGCTACCCGAGCGTGCTCGCCCTGCGCGCCGACATAGACGCCGTGCTCGCCCACCGCCCCCTCGTCGGCGTGCGCTCGACCTGGGGAGAGCGCCTCACGAAGTGGGCCACCCGGCACCGCTCCGCCGTGCGCGCCGCCGGGGCCGTCGGGGCGGCGGCGCTGGCGCTCTTGCTCGTCGGGGTGTGGATGTACACCCAAGCGGTCGGGGACGCCCGCGACGTCGCCCTCGCCGAGGCCGAGCGCGCCCGGCAGGCCGAGCTCGACGCGCTGCGGGGGCTCATCCGCGCCCAGGTCGGCCGCGCCGACGCCTTGATCTTACAAGAGCAGCACGCCGAGGCCGCCCAGGCCCTCGCCGAGGCCGAGCGCGCCTTGGCCGAGACCAGCGCCACGAGCCGCGCCCAGGTCGATCGCCGCCCCTTAGACCTCGCGTGGTCGGCCCACACCCTCGACGGGCCCTTGCCCGTGGCGATCTGCCGCCCCCACGGCGACCGACAGGTGCAGGCCCTGAGCCTCAGCGCCGATCACCAGTCCGCCGTGAGCTTCGGCTCAGACGGCCGCCTCGTCGAGTGGGATCTGGTCGACTGCGCCGAGCGCGGCGCGCTGGGCCTCGAAGACGCCCGGGGGCTGGCCGCCGTCCGCGCGGGCGCCGAGGGCGCTGAGGTGATCGTCTCCGTGCCCGGCGGCGTGCGGCTGGGTCGCCTCGGCGGGGGCTGGTCGCCGGTCATCCCCGTCGCCGAGCCGCTGTGGCGCGTCGGGTTTGACTCTTCAGGGCCCTGGGTCGCCAACGAGGACGGCGTCGCCCATGTGCTGAACGGGGCGCTCACGCCCCTGCCCGGCGTCGGGGTGAGCCGCTGGACGCCGGGGCCCTCCCCCGGGACCGCGCTGGCCGTGACCACCGGGGCGACCCCCCACGCCGGGGGCGTGTGGATCAACGGCGTCGAGAAGGTGCAACGAATGGGCGCGAACGACGTCGCCGTCACCGACGACCTCTCCTTCGCGCTCGTCGCCACCTCGATGGACGTCGAGGCCATCGATCTCAACACAAACACGACCTTGTGGAGCCGAGAGGGCGACCCCACCCGCCAGGTCGGCGTCGCGCCCGGCGGTCGGCTGGGCTGGCGGCTCGGCTTCGACAGCGCGCTCAAGGTGTTTGACCTCCACGACGGCAGCGTCTTGGGGCACTTTGTGGGGCCCGAGGTGGCGCTCACGGTGACGACGAGCGAAGACGCCCGGCTCATCGCCATGGGCGGAAAAGATGGCGAGGTCCACGTCTTCTTGCGCCCGCCGCGCAGCGCCCGGCGCATCCCCCTCACCGACACGACGAGCCAAGGCGTCAGCGTCTCTCCTGACGGGGAGCGGGTCGTGGTCACCGACGAGGAGGGCGTGGTCACCCTCGCGGATCTGCCGACGGGCGCGGTGCTCTGGCGCTGGCGAGACACGACGGGGCAGGCCGCGCGTCAGGTCAGCTTCTCCCCCGATGGCCGCCGCATCGCCGTCGCCAAACGAGAGGCGGGGATCGTCGTGCTCAACGTCGCGACGGGGGAGGCAGAGCAGGTGGTGCCGCTGCCGTTCAAGACCGTCGCCGTGGACTGGGCCGGGCCCGACCGCCTCGTCACCGTCACCGGAGACGGCGCGCTGTGGACGGTGCGCGCCGACGACGGCACGACGCGGCGCCTGGGCGCTTACCTCACGGGCGCGAGCTGGGACGTGACGGCGTGGGGCGCTGACCGCGCCGTGCTCGCCGGGCACCTCGACGCCAGCGGGGAGCGCCTCGTCGTAGACCTCAACACCGCGGAGGTGCTCCTGCGGATGCAAGGCAAGGCCCCGGCCTACCACCACGCCATCTCTCCCGATGGCCACACCTTGGCCGTGGGCAACCAGGTCGGCGAGCTGGAGCTGTGGGATCTTCGCAGCGGCGTGTTGACCCGCACCCTGCAGGCCGACGGCGGGCCGACGATGGCCGTGGCGTTCTCTCCAGACGGCGCGCTCTTGGCGACGGCGGGCTTCTCCGAGCGGGTGATGCTCTGGGACGCCGTCACCGGGGAGCGCCTGCGCGCCGAGGCCCAGCACAAGGGCCCCGCGCTCAACCTCTGCTTCACCCCGGACGGCGCCGCGCTGCTCTCGACGGGGGCCGATGGTGGGGTCGCCATCTTGCCGCTCACCCTGCACACCCGCTGGACCGAGGCCGTCGCTGATCTCGGTCGGGGCGCGATCCCACGCGCCTTGGCCCTCGCCCGCCTGGGCTGGTGGGAGCAGCTTCACGCCGCCCTCGACGCCGCCGTGGCCGCCGGGGGCCAAGACGACCCTCTGGCCCGCGCCCGCGCGAGGTGGATGCTCACGGGAGACGAAGCGGCGATTGAGGCGCTCATCCGCTGAGAACACGATAAATGGGCCGCCGAGCGATCCCCCCCACGCCTCGGAGAGACCATGCCCACCTGTCTACCCCAGGATGACAAGTCCCCCGCCCGCCGCGCCCGACGCCTCCGGAGGCGCCAAGCCAAGCTGCGCTACAGCTACGATCACATCGCCGGGCTCGGGATCGCCAACGGCGTGCCCGTCGATCACGCCCCGAGCTGGGCGTGGTGGAAGAAGGTGCTCGCCACCGCCGAGCAGCTTGTCGGCAACC
>JAKLKE010000418.1 GCA_023150775.1 Myxococcota bacterium | reverse complement strand
CTCTTCTCGGGCCTCACTCAGATCATGCTCACCCTGGAGGCCACCCCCGGCGAAGAGGCCGCGTCCTTGGCGGAAGAGACCGCCGTGGTGGTGCTCTCCGAGATGGGGCGCACCCCCCAGCTCAACGGCTTCAACGGCAAAGACCACTGGCCGTACACGAGCGCGATGGTCATCGCCCCCGGCGTGCGCGGCGGCCAGGTCTACGGCGCGTTTGACAAACAGTTCTACGGCGTGCCCGTAGACACCACCACGGCGGAGACCGACGAAGAAAACGGCCAGATCCTCTCCGCTGAGGCCTTGGGCGCCACGCTGCTCGCCTTGGCCGACATCGACCCCAACGAGCACATCCAAGGGGTCGATCCGCTCATGGGGATGCTCCTGTGAGGCCTGTCGTCTTGATGTTGACGCTCATCGGCTGCGGCGAGGACAAATCCGCCGCCGTCGAAGACACGGGCCCCTGCGCTGAGGCCCCAGTGCTCACCTGGGACAACTTCGGCGCCGGGTTCATCACCCAAGAGTGCCAGTCTTGCCACGGCTCCGGCGTCACAAACCGCCAAGGCGCCCCTGAAGACGTACACTTCGACTCCAAAGAGGAGGTCTGGGCGCAGGTGGACCGCGTCTTGGCCCGGGCGGGCGGCGCCGAGTCCTCAATGCCGCCCTTTGGTGGCGTCGAGGACGACGACCGCCAGCGCCTCACCTTGTGGTTGAGCTGCGCGGAGCCTGGGACCTGAGCGCTGTGTGATGGCGCTCAGGCCTAGGCCTTCACCGGCATCACCTTCGCGCCGATCAACGCCACGGGGACGCTAAACGCCATGGCGATGATCGCCGAGACGCTAGGGTTGACCACATAACCCCCGATGCTCAGCGTGAAGTGAATCCCGAGGGCCACCACCGCGCTCGCCGCGGCGGCGCTGGCGGGGAGCGGGCCGCGCAGAAACAAGCCCGCGAGCAGGGGCCCGGCGGCGGAGGCGACGAGGCCGAGCACGCCCTGCTGGCCCAAGATGAGCACGACCTTGGGCGGACTGTAGGAGATGCCGATGGTCAACACCGCGAGCACGATCAGCACGAGGCGGTTGAGCCACACCCCATGAAACCAGCGGCGCTCGCCGCCCGCGGCCTCGTGCTGAGACGCCCCGGGCAAAAAGTCGTTGGCGACCGTGGCCGAGACGGCGACGAGCAGGCCGTCCATCGTAGACATCGCCGCCGCCAGAATCGCCACGCTCACCGCCGCGCCCACGGGGGCCGAGGTGAACGCCTGGGTGAGGTACTGCGCCATCACCTTGTCTTGGGGGATGCCCTCGGGCAGGGTGATGCGGGCGTAGACCCCGGCGAAGAGCACCAGACAGAACAGCGCGAAGGTGGCGATGCCGAGGCCGATGGTGAGGTAGACCTCCCGCAGGTTCTTCACATAGAGCGCCTTCGTGAGCAGGTGCGGCTGGGTGGTGAGCGCGATGCCCGTGAGGAAGGGCACGCCCCAGACCTCCCAGTGGTTGCGGTACAGAAGTGAGCCCGGCGCCGTCCACCCCGTCTCTTTGAGCTCCGCGAGGACCGAGCCGTTCTGCCAAAGCTCGATGCCCGAGAAGAAGATGACGAGGCTCATCGCCAACATCACCCCGCCCTGCATCGTGTTGGTGAAGGCGTGGGCGTAGACCCCACCAAACGCGGTGTAGCCAAACACGAACACGACGATGCCCACGACGCTCCACTCATAGGGGATGCCCAAGGCGGCCTCCATGACGTAGCCGCAGCCCACGGTCACGAGCACCAGATAGGCGACGTTGAGCAAGGTGAGCCCGGCGTAGAGGCGCCGCAGGCCGTCAGACTTGTACCGCGCGCCGATCCAGTGGGGCACGGTGAGCGCCTTCACCTCCTCGCCCACCCGCTGAAACGGCGGCGAGAACAACAAGAAGCCCGTGGCGAGCCCGGCGATGAGCGGCAACGAGAAGCCGATCAGGGCCGCGAGGCCGTCCTTGTAGACGAAGCCCGGGAAGATCACGAAGGTCGCCGAGGAGGCCAGGCACGCGCCCAAGGTGACGCCGGCGACCAGCGGGTTCATCTTGCCATCGCCGATGGCGAAGTCGCTGCCGCCGCTCACCTTCTTCCCGCCGAGATAGGCGAGATAGCTCGTGAAGATGAGGTACACGCTGAACAGGGCCCAGGCCCAGGGCGATCCGGACATTCACACCTCCGCAGAGAGCCGTAGAGTATCGCCGATGTTGCGATGCAACAACTTTTATTTTGCGGCGCATGATCGCGGCTTCTCGGCCACGAACGTGCTCCAATAGGCCATGCTCCCTCCCGACCTCTCCTGGCTCCCCTCTCTGGCGCGCTTGATCCGCGGCGGCGCGTTGACCGACGGCCTCACGCCCCAAGGCGCCCTCCGGCTCGGCGGGGCCCTGGCCAGCGGCCGCCGCGACCTCTACGCCGCCTTGGGCAAACACGCCGCCGAGCGGCCCGACGCCCCGGCCATCGACGACGGCGACCGCCGCCTCCCCTTCGGCGCGCTCTATGAGACGACGGAGCGGGTCGCCGCGCGGCTGTGGCGCCTGGGTCTGCGCCCCGGCGACCGCGTGGCCATCGCCCTGGAGAACCGCGCCGAGCACCTGATCCTCCAGGCCGCGCTCTACCGCCTCGGCGCCGTGCCCGCCCCGATGACCCCCGGCCAGCCCCCGGCCTTGCTCCGCGGTCGCCTCATCGACGCCCGAGTCGCCGCCGCCCTGGTCGAGCCGGCCCTCGCCGATCCCGCCCAAGAGGCCTTGGCCCGCCTGGGCCGGGCCCCCACGATGCTCCTCACCTTAGACGGCGGCCTGGGCGGCACCGCCTTCTCCGAGCTGGAGCGCCCCTGCGCGCCCCTGCCCCCGCGCCTGGACGGTCGCGGCGACGAGGCCGACCTCTTGCTCTTCACCTCGGGCACCACAGGCCGCAGCAAAGGCGCCCGAATCTCGATGCGCCGGGCGGGCTTGGGCCTCGCGTTTGTCTACCTCGACACCTTCGGCTTTCGCCCCGGCGACGGCCTGTACACCCCCTGCCCCGCCTACCACGCCGCGCCGACCTTACTCCTCGGCGTGGCGCTGCTCTCTGGCGCCCAGGTCGTGCTCCGCCGCCGCTTCGACGCCCAAGAGGCCATCACGCTCTTGGGCGAAGGCGGCCTCACCCACGCCTTCTTGGTGCCCACTCTGCTCAGCCGCCTCGACGCCTTGCCCGACGCCGCCCTCGCGCCGCTCAGCCAAGGCCGCCTGCGCGCGCTCATCAGCGGCGGCGCGCCCCTGCGCCCAGCCCTCAAGACCCGCCTCTTGGACCGCCTCGGCCCGGTGCTCTGGGATCTGTACGGCGCCACAGAGCTCGGCGTGGTGAGCGTCGGCAAACCCGAAGATCTCCACCGCCGCCCCGACTGTGTGGGGCGCCCGCTGCCGGGCCTCAGCGTGCGCATCGTGCGGGACGACGGCCAAGAGGCGGGCGTAGATGAGCCCGGCGAGCTGTTTGTGCGCAGTCGCGCCACACACCTGGGCTACGAGGGTGACCCGGCGGCGACGGGCTGGGTGAGCGCCGGAGACGTCGCGGCGCTGGGCGCCGATGGCCTCCTGCGTGTGCTCGACCGCAAAAAAGACATGATCTTGAGCGGCGGGGTGAACCTCTTCCCCGCGGAGATCGAGGAGGCCCTGGAGTCCCTCGACGGCGTGGCCGAGGCCGTCTGTGTGGGCGTGCCCGATGACGAGTGGGGCGAGCGGGTGCGGGCCTACGTTGTGGCCGCCCCCGGGGCCAGGCCAACCCCCGAGGCCCTCCGCGCCGCCGTCGCCACGATCCTGCCCAAGACCTCTGTGCCCCGGGAGATCCTGCTCGTCGCCGAGATCCCCCGAAACCCCACGGGCAAGGTGAATCGGCGGGCGCTCTTGGCCTCAAGCTGAGCGTGGGCTTGGCCGCTCCTTGACGCACACCCCGGCGCCGACCGGGCTACCCTGACGTCCTGAACCAGCCCGAGCCCCGAGCGCACGATCATGGAGAGCCCGAACATGGAGAGCCTCACCCTTCCCGCCCCGCCGACCCCCGAGACCCTCACCGCCCCCTCGATGCCTAAGCTCGGCGGCGGCTGGCCCCTCGTGGGCCACAACTTTCGGCGCCTGTTCTGGCCGATGGAGTTCTTGACCGATCTCAGCGGGCTCAAGGGTGATCTGGCCTGGGTGAGCATGGGCCGGGGCAATTGGAGCATCTACGCGCTGAACCCCAGCCTGTACGACGTGCTCAAGGACAAGTCCTGCTCTGTGCGGCATTATTTTGAGGTGGCGCCGACGCTTCTGGGCAAGAGCCTGCTCACCCAAGACGGCGAGCCCCACCGAAGCGGCCGCAACGCGATGAACAAGCCGTTCACGCCGAGCGGCCTGAGCGCCCAGGGCACGAGCGAGATCATGAAGGAGGTCATCGAGCGTCAGGTGGGCGTGATGCTCTCGAAGCCCGATCCCCTGGCGCTCATCGAGATGCGCACCTTGGCGCTGGACATCATCTTCCGCATCCTCGGCATCCCACACGATGAGCTCGACGGCTGGCGTGAACATTATGAGGAGGTGATGCTCACGCTCTCCCCGGTGAAGCTGCGGTTCCCCGGCAGCCCCGAGTGGCGGGCCGAGCGCGCCCGGGCCTGGATCACCGAACGAATCCAGACCCGCATCGCCGCCATTCGTAAAGATCCCGCCCTCACCGGCCTGCTCGCGGAGATGGTGCGCGGCTGGGACGCCCAGGAGCTGCGCGGCGATGACGGCGGCCTCATCGACAACGTGCTCCTCTTGGCCTTGGCCGGGCATGAGACGACGGCCTCGACGATGACCTGGATGGCCTGCCACCTCGCCCAAGACCCCGCCCTGTGGGACCGCGTCGTCGCCGAGGCCCAGAGCGTCGGCGCTGTGCCCCAGCACCCCAAAGACCTCGCGCAGTTCCCCTTGATCGAGGGCCTGTTCCGCGAGTGCCTGCGCCTCTACCCGCCGGTCACCAGCATCAGCCGCCGCCTGCTGGAGCCCGTGGAGATCGGTGATGTGACGGTGCCCGCCGGGGCGGAGATCACCTTCCCCATCCTCTCCTGGAACCGCGACGCCCGGCATTACCCCGACCCCGAACGTTTTTAC
>JAKLKE010000417.1 GCA_023150775.1 Myxococcota bacterium | reverse complement strand
TCTCCTGGTCGATGAGCAAAGATCACACGCCTATGCGCTGTGCGCAAGGCAGATCAACGTCGACGGCTACCGCTGTAGCCTGGATGGCCTCTGGCGCAGGAGCGTGTGTGCGGTATGATCTGGTGTTTGAGGGCGGCGCGGCGAAGGGCATGGTGTTCGCTGGGGCGGTCGCCGAGCTAGAGCGCGCGGGGCACGGCTTCGGGCGGCTCTTGGGCACCTCGGCGGGCTCGGTCACCGCGGCGCTCTTGGCCTCTGGGGCGGGCTCCGAGGGCCTGCTCGCCGCCTTGGGCGAGAAGAAGGGCGGCCGCTCGGTGTTTGAGGGCTTCATGGCCACCCCGGCGCGGTTCAGCGAGGAGGAGCTGCAGCGGAGCGCCCTGCGGGGGCTGCTCGGGGAGCTCGACCTCCCCCTCGTGAGCGACGCCTTCGAGGCCAAGCTCGACGACGCCATCGTCCGGGCGCTGATGTCCCGCCCGATCTTCCGCTCGATGTTCTCGTTCATCGAGCTCGGCGGCTGGTACGCCTCCCACCGCGTCGTCGAGTGGATGACCGAGCGCCTCGACGACGGCCAGGTCAACGGGCGCCGGGTGAAGATGGGCAAGTTCACCTTGGGCGAGATGTTTGAGGAGACCGGCGTAGACCTGAGCATCGTCGCCACCAACACCACCCACGCCGAGCTCATGATCCTCAACCACCGCACGGCGCCCAAGGTGCCCGTGGTGAGCGCCGTGCACATGTCGATGAGCATCCCGCTCTTGTGGCAAGAGGTCGTGTGGCGCAAGGAGTGGGGGACCTACCGGGACGAGGACCTCACCGGCGCCACGATCATCGACGGCGGCGTGCTCTCCAACTTCCCCTTGGAGCTGTTCGTGAGTGATGAGCCCCAGGTGACCGCGCTGATGGGCCGCCAGGAGTCCGATGACGTGCTCGGCCTGCTCATCGACGAGGAGCTCCCCGTGCCCGGCCTCGAGCTCTCGGCCGCCCAAGAGGAGCCCAAGGGCCCCGATCTGGGCCAGCGCCGCACCGTCGATCGCCTCAAGCGCCTCATCGCCACGGTGGTTAAGGCCCGGGACAAGCTCGTGATCGACGCCTTTGAGCACCTCGTCGTGCGGCTGCCGGCCAAAGGGATCGGCACCACCGAGTTTGACCTCAGCGACGAGCGCCGCGCCGTGCTCACGGCGGCGGGGAAGGAGGCCATGCGCGCCCACCTCGCCCGCCGCGCCGCGGCCCCGCCGAGCGCCCCCGACACCCTCTCGTTGACGGCGGGCAAGATGGCGGCGCGGCTGGTGCAGAGCCGTCGCTGAGCGCACCAGGGCCCGGGCGTTGCCCCGTCGCGGCGCGCGTTGTACAGAAGGCGGATGCACAGCACCCCCTCACGCCGCGCCGTCCTCTTCGCCTTGGGGCTGGGCCTCCTCACCGCCTGCGAGGCGCCCACCCCCGAGGCCGCCTCAGGGCCCCCGGGGGTCACGGCCGCCGTGGTCACCGTGGTCGCCGCGTCCGACCTCTCCCACGCCTTTGAGGCCTTGGTGCAGGGCTTCGGAAAGGAGCAGCCCGAGATCACCGTGCTCGTGTCCTATGGCGCCTCGGGCAGCCTCACGGCGCAGATCAAGGAGGGCGCGCCGTTTGACGTGTTCTTCAGCGCCGACATGGCCTACCCCGAGGCCCTCAAGGAGCTGGGCTTGGTCACAGACGCGGGTGTGAGGCCCTACGCCCTGGGCCAGCTCGTCGTCTGGGCGCCGCCGGGCTCCCCGGCGCCGTTGGCCCAGGACGGGATCGGCGCCTTGACGAGCCCCCTCGTCAAACACATCGCCATCGCCAACCCCCAGCACGCGCCTTATGGCCGGGCGGCGGTGGCCGCGCTCAAGTCCCTGCGCCTGCACGACGCCGTGGAGCCCAAGCTCGTGTACGGCGAGAACGTCTCACAGACCACCCAGCTCACCCAGAGCGGCGCAGCGGAGCTGGGCTTGATCTCCCGCTCGATGACCTTGGCCCCCGCCACCCGTGGGCGAGGTGAGGTGCTGGCGCTGCCCCCGGGCCTCTACCCGCCAATTGTGCAGGGTGTGGCCGTGCTCAACCGCGCGACCCACGCCGAGGCGGCGCAGCTCTTGGTGGAGTTTGTCCGCTCAAAGGCGGGCCAAGACATCCTCGTCGAGCACGGCTTCACCCCCTACAATCAAGACAAGCCCGAGCCAGGCGGCCTTGAGTGATCGACTGGGTCGCCATCGGCCTCTCGGTGAAGCTCGCGGGCATCACCTCGGCCCTGCTCTTGGCCTTGGGCCTGCCCTTGGCGTGGTGGATCTGCTTCTCGGCCCGCCGCGCTCGGCGTGTGGTCGAGGCGCTCATCGCCTTGCCGCTGGTGCTGCCGCCGACGGTGCTCGGCTTTTACCTGCTCTTGGCCTTGGGCCCCCGCAGCCCCGTCGGCAAGCTCTACGCCGCGATTGTGGGCGACGGCCTCGTCTTTAGCTTTGAGGGCCTCATCGTCGCCTCTGTGCTGTATAGCCTGCCCTTCGCCGTGCAGCCCTTCGTGGCGGCCTTTGAGGGGGTGAACCGTGGGCTCATCGAGGCCTCTTGGTGCCTGGGGCGCTCCAACCTGGAGACCTTCTGGCGGGTGGTGCTGCCGCTCTCGGCCCGGGGGGTGCTCGCCGGGGTGGTGTTGACCTTCGCCCACACCTTGGGCGAGTTTGGTGTGGTGCTGATGATCGGCGGCAACCTCTCCGGCGAGACCCGCACCGTCTCCGTGGCGATCTACGACGCCGTTCAGGCCCTGGACTACACCACCGCCGGGCAGACCTCAGCGCTCTTGGTGGCCCTGAGCTTCGTGACCCTGCTCGGTCTGTACACCACCCGGGGAGGCGCGCCGTGGGCGAGCCGCTCATAATCCAGCTCAGCCGCAGCTACCCCCGGGGCCCGACGGTGCGGCTGCACCTGGAGACGCCGCTTCTGCCCGGCGAGGTGACGGCCTTGTTTGGCCCCTCGGGGGTGGGCAAGACGACGACCCTGCGCTGTGTGGCGGGCCTAGAGCGCCTCGACGCCGGGCTCATTCAGCACGGATCCACCGTGTGGGATGACGGGCGCCGGGCCCTGCCGCCCCAGGCGCGGCGCGTCGGCTTTGTGGGCCAAGACCTCGCCTTGTTCCCCCACCTGCGGGCCTGGGAGAACGTGGCGTATGGCCGAGGCGCTGGGGACGAGGCCCGGGCCCGGGCGCTGTTGATGGAGCTGGGCTTGGGCCCCGAGGAGGCGAGCCGCCGGCCCGGCCAGCTCTCCGGGGGCCAGCGCCAGCGGGTGGCCTTGGCCCGGGCCTTGGCGCCGAACCCCCAGGTGATGCTCCTCGACGAGCCCTTGAGCGCTCTAGACGCCAACCGCCGAGACGCCTTACGCGGCCTCTTGCGCCAGACCTTGACCCGCCTCGCCGTGCCGACGCTGATCGTCACCCACGACCGCGCCGAGGCTCTGGCCTTGGCCGATCGACTGGTGGTGATGGTGGCCGGGCCTGAAGGGGGTGAGCTGGCCCAAGACGGCGCCGCCGCCGCTGTGCTGCGCGCGCCAAAGACGGAGGCCGTGGCCCGGGCCTTGGGTTTTGACAACGTGTGGACCCTGCGCCGTGACGACGCGGGCCAGGCCTGGGCGGGGGCGCTGCGCCTCTTCGGCGAGCCGGGCGAGCGGCTGTGCCTCTTCGCTGAAGACGTCCAGCTCACCGCCCCTGGCGCTGGCGACGGCGACGCCACCCTCACCGAGCGCCTCTGGGAGGGCCCCACCGCCCGCCTGCGCCTCGACGCCGGGGTGCCCGTGATCGCCCGGGTGCGCCAGGCCGAGGCCGAGGGGCTCAGCCTGGGTCAGCGGGTGGGGCTGCGGCTGCGGGCGCCGGGGCGTCAATAAGCGGCGCGTCCACCGGGGCCCGCCGTCGCCAGTCGGCGTCATAGGTCGCCCACTCCGCGGCGTCTGTGGTCCATGAGGCGTAGACCGCGACGCCGCGCACATGGGCGGGCCAGCCCTCGTCTAGGGCGCGGTTCACCCCGGCGAGGCCCGCGGCGAGGGTCTCGGCGTCGGGTCGGTGCCAGCCTACGTTGTCCTCGTAGGCCGGGACGCCGATCCAGATCAAGCAGCCGCCCTGCTCAGGCGGCGGCAAGGTGGCCAGGGCCCGGGTCCACTCGGCGACCAGGGCCGTGTAGGGCTGGGGCTCGGTGAGCGCGGTGTCATAGGCCATCACCGCCAGCTCATCGGCGATGAGACAGACCTCTCGCAGAAACGGCAACGACCAATGAACGTCGGGGAAGGGGTGCTGCGGGGTGGGCGGCGGGTAGGCGGCGACGGAGAGCGTGCGGTCGCCGAGGCGGGCCTTCCAGGCGCGCAGCAGATCGAGGTAAGCGTCCTGCTCAGGCATGGGCTCGACGTTGATCTGCACGCCCTGCACCGGCAGCGCCATCACCGCGTCGATCCAGCGGCCGAGGCGCGGGCCATCGTTGAGATCCACATCCCGCACATAGACCCCGCCCGTCCAGGGGTGAACCTGCAGCTCCGGCGCGCGCTCGGCGAGGCGGCGCAGGTTTGTGGCGGCGATGTCTGGGTCCACAGGCCGCAGCGTCTCGCCGTCGCGCCAGCCGGGCCGCCCCGTCTCATCCGGGGGCCCCAAGAACGGGTAAAACCGCGTGACGCCTCGGGCGCGTAGGGTGGTGATCAAGGTGTCGATCGCCGCGTCGTCTTGGGCCTCATGCAGCCACACCCGCCGGGCCCAGAGGCCGTTCTCATCGTGGGAGCGGGGCGGCTGGGGCGCGGGGGCGCAGGCGGCGGCGAGCAGGAGGAGGGCGGCGGTGGGCATAGGCGCCTCGAAGGGGAGGGGGATCGACCACGGGGCTGGAGAGGAGGTTTCGCACAAGGGGCGCTTGGGGTACGATCCCGACCAACCTACCCCGGAGCCCGGCGCCATGGACACCATCGAGAACCCCGTCACCGGCGAGCGCGTCGTGTTTCTGGAGGGCGTCGGCGACCCCAACGCGCCGCGCCTCACCTTTGACTTCTACCTGCGCCCCGGCGGCGGGGTGCTCGTGCCACACAAACACCTCCGCCTCACCGAGACTTTGCACGTCCGCTCCGGGGCGCTCTTGGCGGGGCCCCCCGGTC
>JAKLKE010000416.1:299-5119 GCA_023150775.1 Myxococcota bacterium | reverse complement strand
GCGGGCTCGGCGGCGGCGAAGGGCGGCGGGGTGGCCGGGCTCAACAAGGCGCGCAGGCGCCCGGGGCGCATGGGCCGGGAGAGCTGGGGCTCGGCGTCGGTGAGGGTCTGGGGGCCGACGACCCGGGCGACGCGGTGGGCGAGGTTTGGGGACGGGGGCTCATCGCCGATGGCGAGCTGAAAGGGCGCGGCGCGGGCGGCGCGGGCGGCCTCGGCCTCGACGGGGCCCGGCACCCGGACCACCTCGGCGCTCCAGAGGCTGAGCTGGGCGGCGGCGGCGTCTAAGGTGGGGTTCTCGCCGACGATCAGGGCGGCGCTCGGCGCGGGGACGGGCAGGGGCTCGGCGAGCCAGGCCGGGCTCAAGGTGAAGGTGAAGGCGCTTCCTTGGCCGGGGGCGCTCTGGATGGAGAGCTCACCGCCCATGGCCTGGGCGAGGCGGCGGGAGATGTTGAGGCCCAGGCCCGTGCCGCGGCTGCGCGCCGGGCCGCCGAGCTGGGAGAAGGCCTCAAAGATGCGCTGCTGATCGGCCTCGGGCACACCCACGCCGGTGTCGATGACCGAGAGGCGGATCAACCCGGGAGCGGCGGCGTCGGGCTCGGCGTAGAGGCGCACGGAGCCGCGCTCGGTGAACTTGATCGCGTTTCCCAGAAGGTTCACGAGCACCTGGCGCAGCCGAGGGCCATCGGCCATCACCCGTGCGGGCAGCCCCGGGGCCTCGATCAAGCTCAGATGAAGGCCCCGAGACTCGGCGTGCCCCGCGAAGAGCAGCACCACGCCGTCGAGGAGCGCGGGCAGATCGACGGGCTCTAGGTTGAGCTCCAGGTGCCCCGACTCGATGCGGGAGAGGTCGAGCACGTGGTTGATCACGCCCAGGAGCGCGTCGCCGCCGGAGTTGATGACCGCCACGCAGTCGCGCTGCTGGGCGCTGAGCGGGGTGTGCTGGAGCAGCTCCATCGTGCCGAGGATCGCCGTCATCGGCGTGCGGATCTCGTGGCTCACCGTCGCGATGAAGTCGCTCTTGGCGCGGCTGGCGCGCTGGGCGGCCTCCCGGGCCGACTCGGCCTCTCGGAGCGCGGCGGCGAGGCGCTGGCGCATGTCTTCAGCGTGCAGGAGGCGGCGGCGGTTGACGTGCAGCAAGAAGAGCGTGATCCCCACCCCGGCGATCCCCACGATCGTCACCGCGTTCACGCTGCGCCACGCGGCCTCCAACTCGACGGAGCGCGCGCGCTGCTGGCTGACGAGCTTGTGGCGGCCCTCCTCGACGGCCTCGACCAAGGTGGGCAGATCGGCGCTCTCGCCAAGGGGCGGGGCGTCGGCGGGGCGGTAGCGGCCGAGGGTCTCCAGGGCGGCGCGACGCTCGGCGTCGGTGGCCGAGGCGTGGTGAAGCGTGCGCCAGGCCTCGTCGAGGGTCTCTACCTCGGCCTGAAGGCCGTGCAGGTCGGCTTGCAGCACCTTGGCCCGGTTCACCGAGACGATGCTCCAGCCAGTGATCAGCACCATCAGGATGAGGCCGAGGGCGAACCGCCCGTCGAGCAGAGAGCGGTCCTCAATCGACGGCGTCGGAGGGGGCATCTGCGGATCGGCGGCCTCGCCGCTCATGGCGCGTCCATCCGAGGACAATACCGCGTCTTGGGCAGGAACGGGTGTGGACAGCGAAGGGGAGGGCGCATTCCCCTCGTCGGTGCTATGGATCGTGGCGCTGATCGCTGAGATAAGGGATCCGCGGAATCCGACGGACGCTGCGCGAATGGAACTCCTCAAGCTTTACAACGCCATCCTCCGTCGCCGCTGGGCGCTCATCGAGTCGGTGGTGTTTTTCACCGTCGCCGCGGCGGTGGCGGCTTTGGCTCTGCCCAAGACGTACCAGGCGACCGCCAAGGTGATGGTGTCGTCCTCGGACACCACGAGCGCCTTGCTCTCGGGCCTGGGGCTCTCGGAGCTGGCCTTGGGCCTCTCTGGGGCGAGCGAAGACATCGCCAACCACATCGCCTTGGCCACGAGCCGGCCGGTGTTGGAGGAGGTCGTCTGGCGCCTGCAGCTCCGCGACTCCGACGGCGACCTGCTCGTCGCCGACAAGCTGCTCATCCCGGGCCTCGACGGCGAGCTGCTCTCGGCACCCTTTGTTGAGGTCAAGCAGCAGCAGGGCACCGACCTCATCCTCGTCACGGCCAACGCCGACAGCGCCGAGCTCGCGCAGCTCATGGCCGACACCCTCGCCCGGGTGTACATCGCCGAGACCCAAGATCGGTCCCGGGCCGAGACGACCAAGGCCGGAGACTTCGTCGAGGAGCACCTCGTCATCGTTCAGCAGGAGTTCGACAAGGCCCTCGCCGACATCGCCGATCTCCAGCAAGAGCAGCAGATCATCGACCTTGAGTCTGAGGTGCGCTCCGCCGTGGCCCGGCTCAGCGAGCTGCTCATGGCCGCTGAAGAGAACGCCGCCCGCATCCGTGAGGTGCGCGCCCAGATCGGCGAGCTGCGCGGCATCCAGGGCGAAGAGAACATCGACCTCATCAGCCCCGCCACCGTCGCCGCGAACCCCGACATCCGGGCCCTGCGCGAGACGATCATGGCCCTGCGGCTCCAGCGTGAGGCCACGCTCCAAGACAAGACCGACCGCCACCCCGACGTGCTGCGCATCGACGCCCAGCTCCGCGCCTCGGGCGAGGCCTTGGGCCTGATGATGGAGGAGCAGCACACCCTCGATCCTTCGGTGCTCAAGCTGCGCACCGAGCTGGCGGGGCTCCTGGAGCGCGGCGTCGAGATCAACGACGCCATCGCCCGCACCACGGAGACCTTCTCCCTCTACCCCGACAAGATGCGCCAGCTCTCCCAGCTCACCTTGGCGGCGAGCGCAGCGGAGGAGGTCTACAAGGCCCTCCAGGCGCAGTCTTACGAGATCGCCATCGCTGAGGCGCTCTCCGCGGCGCCGCTGCAGCTCGTCGAGCTCGCGGCCCTGCCCGAGCGCCACGCGAGCCCCAAGGTCGTCGTCTGGGGCATCCTCGGCCTCGCCGTGGGCGTGCTCTTTGGCCTCGGCCTCGTCGCGCTCTTTGAGTACGTCGATGACTCCCTCAAGACCCCCGACGACCTCCGCGAGATCTGGCCCTTAGGCCTTCTGGGCACCATCCCCCGGGTGAAGTCCGACGCCTCGTCCATCGCCGGCCTGAGCCCGACCGACCCCCAGGTCGAGATCTTCCGCTCCTTACGCTCGTCGGTGGCCTTCACCTCGGTGGATCGGCCTCTGCGCACCTTGCTCGTGACCTCCTCACTGCCGGGGGAGGGCAAGTCTACGGTCTTGGCGAACCTCGGCGTGTCCTTCGCCCAGCACGGCAAGAAGGTCTTGATCATCGACTGCGACCTGCGCCGCCCCACCCAGCACAAGCGCTGGCCGGGCACCTCCAACCGAGTCGGCCTCAGCCAGGTGTTGTTGGGTGAGGTGAGCCTCCAAGACGCTGTCCAGGCCACCTCCGCGCCGGGCCTCAGCCTGCTCACCGCCGGGGCCTCGCCGCCGGATCCCGGTCGCCTCGTCGAGAGTGAGCGCCTGCGCCGCCTGCTCACCGATCCCGCCGCCACCGCGGGCTACGACGTCGTGCTCGTAGACGCGCCCCCGGCGATGGTCGTCAACGACGCCCTCATCCTCGCCAAGAGCTGCGACGGCCTGTTGATGGTCGTGGAGTCCGGGGGCACCAGCCGCCGGGTGCTCGCCGACGCCCGGGACCGCCTCACCGGTCAAGGCATCGAGCCCTTGGGCCTCGTGCTCAACAAGATGGATCTCGGCATGGCCGGATACGCCGTCTACCAGCGCGCATACAAGTCTTACGCCAACGCGGCCGCGTCGCCGACGCCGCCCGCCGACCCTCCGGCCCCGCCCGCGGGTGGAGGTGAGGCGTGATCCTCCTCCTCCTCGGGCTGGGCTGCTCCCCGGCGCCTGAAGCCGTGGCCACGGGTATGGGCTCAGAGAACCTCGTCGTGCGCGAAGACATGGTCGCCTTCGCCAAACAGTACGACGATGAGCTCGTGGTGCTCGACGCCTTACACAAGGCGCTCGACGACCCCTCCTCTCGGGTGCGCCTGCGCGCCGCCGAGAGCTTGGGTGAGCTGGCGTCGCCGGAGTCGGTGCAGTTCTTGCTCAAGGCCCTTGAGGACAGCGACGATCGGGTGCGCAAAGAGGCCGTAGACGCCTTGGGCCGCATCGGCGATCCCCAGGCCGTCGGCGCCTTGATGGCCTACATCGAGAGCCGCCGCCTCGACGGGGAGATCCCCCTGAACGCCATCTGGGCCCTGGGCAACATCGCCGACCCCACCCCGCTCAGCCTGCTCATGGAGCTGCGCGACAACTCCGACCCCTACGTCGCCTACAACGCCATGTGGGCCCTGCGCCAGATCGGCGACAAGAAGGGCGACGGCGCCACGACGGCCGAGGGGGAGGGCGCTGGGGGCGCTGAGGGTGCGCCCGCCGAGGGCGAGGGCGGCGGCATCCTCCCGTCGCTGTTCGGCGGCGGTGACGAGGGCGAAGAGGGCGCAGAAGAGGCGCCCGCCGAGGGCGAGAAGAAGCCCGCCGAGCCCCCCAAGCTCAACATCCCCTGGCCGCCGCCGCCTCAGTAGGCCGGGCCAGGGGGAGGTCAGCAGCGCGGCTGAGGCCGAGACCCCAGCCGCGCGGCGTGGCTCAGAACGTGTAACGCATGCCCAGACGCACGGAGCGCGGGGCCTGGCGGTACAAGGTCAAGCCGAAGCTGTCGATGTCGTTCTCCATGTAGGTCACCGGCGCCTCAAACCCGGGGAGGTTGAAGATGTCGGCGGTGATCTCCAGGTTCTTCGTCT
>JAKLKE010000416.1:0-289 GCA_023150775.1 Myxococcota bacterium | reverse complement strand
TCTCGCTGAACGAGAAGGCGTGAGCGACGCGGATGTCGACGTAGTGGGTCGCCGGCATGAACCGCGTGCCACGACCCTCATCCATGGCGTAGTAGTCGCCGTAGAGATCGACGTAGCCCTTGCGCTGCCAGGCGTGGCCCGAGTCAAACTCGTAGACCGCGCCTAAGGTGGTGCCCCAGGCGAAGGTGTACGAGCCGTTGAGCTTGACCGCGTGGAAGCTGTGGTAGGGCAGGTAGCCGTAGTACCCGGCGCTGTCGTTCGCCGAGCCGAGGCCCGCGCGCCCGTCGAG
>JAKLKE010000415.1 GCA_023150775.1 Myxococcota bacterium | reverse complement strand
GAGCTCTCCTCCGCGGAGAGTATCCAGCGGGGGTCGGAGGGGCCTTGGCCGATCAACGTAGACTTGGCGCCGGGCGAGGTTCCGCTCGGCTCTAAGGTTTGGCTTCGCGCTGACAGAGGCTAGGGTGCCCGACCGAACGGCGAACGGCGTCACGCCGCCCTCCGGCGCAGGCTAGTGGCGACGAGCTCGCGTAGCCGGTCGCCGTGTCGCGCGACGTACCCGTCCACATCTGCGGCGTTGATCCCCCAGCGAGCGTGGGCGGGACGACGTTGCCGCCCATCGAGGGTGTCACACCTTGGCGCGGAATCGAGGGCCAGGTGTGACAGATCGGAGCGGTCGTGGCCCCTCACGGCGAGCGCATCGCCGCCAGAGACGTGCCCCGAGGGACGCGGCTCAGGGGCAATCCTCGGCGGTCAAGGCTCGGAACGTCGACGAGATGCCCCTGAGCGGCACGGATCTTGCTTTGGCAAATTTTAACTTGGCGAGGATGGGTGCTCTATGGGGAAACGTCAGACCGCCGCGCAGACCACGACGCCGCAGGTAGACCAGGAGTCGCCGAACGCGGCCACCGGGGAGCTGACAGGGCTCCAGGCCGAGCTGGTGCGCGCTCAGCAGCTCGCCGGCGCGGGCAACGCCTACGTTCAGGACCAGCTCAACCAGCAAGCGGCGGCGTCCGTCGAGGCCGTGCAGGCGGCCTCCGCCGAGGCCGTCGCGGTGAGCCAGAGCCCCGAGGCCGAGGTCGCCGACGTAGAGCAGGCCATTGAGGAGGCCAAGGTCGCCGTCGAAGGCGCTGAGGAGGGCGGCGGGATCACCGGGGACGCTCCGCCGTCGGACGCTGGCGGCGCCTCGGTGGAGGTCGCGGCTGAGGCGGCCACCGGCGGGGAGGAGACCGTCTCCCCCGAAGGCGCCGCGCCTGCTCATGCGGAGAGCGGCGGCGAGGCCCCCGACGCGCGGACCCAAGTGAAGAAGGAGTTCGGGAAGGTCTATCGGGCCACAAGCTCGGCGGAGACCGACGCCTGGCTCGACGCCTTACAGGCCCGCGAGGCGACCGAGCCCGAGCTGGCGGGGCTCGCGGCGGAGCTGCGTTCTTGGACACTGGAGCAGCGGGCAGCGAAGGCGGCCAAAGCGGCGGCCACCACGGCCACCGCTCCGCCTGCGACCACGGGGACCGAGGCATCACCCTCCTCAACGACAACCCTCGCGCCGGTCGAGGAGCCTGGGGGCCTCTGGGCGATCTGGGCCGGGATCAAGGACGTGATGAGCGCTGCCTGGGAGGGCCTCAAGAGCATCCCCGAGCGCATCGGCTCGTGGTGGTCGGCGCTCTGGGCGGACGAGGGGACGGAGGGCGCGGCCAAGGGGGCTGAGTCACGCGAGAGCCAAGGACGCGCCCAGCTCGACGCCCTCTTCAGCGCCGAGCGCCTGACGACCGAGCAGATCGCCGAAGCTCGCGCGCTCATCGAGGCCGAGATCCCCGCCGAGGAGCGCGGCGACTGGTACGAGCGCCTCCAGTCCAAGGTCGAGTACCACAACCAGCGCAACAACGAGTCGCCCAGCGAAGGCGACAACGGCGGCACCTGCAACCTCACCTCCTTGGCGATGTGTTTGCAATACCTCGGCGTGCCCAACCCCGATCCGTCCAAGCAGTACGAGGACGCGCTGGACGACATCCGCATCGCCAACAAGTACGGCAAGATCACCTCGTTCGACACTTGGACGAAGATCTCTGCGCACCTCGGGAAGACGCTTACCTTCCACAGCGGCGGCACCTTCGATCAGGCATGGTTTGAGGAGACCATGCGAGGGTGGCTACAAGGGAGCGGCGTGCTGTGCAGCATTCATGGCCATGTCGTCCGCGTGGAGGCCGTCACAGCGGAGGGCTTGAAGGTGGATGACCCCTTCGGGCAGTCCTTGTTAAAGGCGCGGGCCAACGGCAAGGCGTTCTCTTGGGTGAAAGGCGGTCTCAACGAGCGTGAGGACGACGGCACCGCAGAGGGCAACCTCGGCGAAGACCATGTTTGGCCGTGGGACTCGGTGACCGCCTTCAGCTTCAACTACTTCGGAGTGCTGCAATGAACCGAACGCTGGCTAGCCTGCTCACCCTCGCCCTGCTCAGCCTGGGCTGCGCCACAAGTGAGGGTACGCCGCCACCGAGCCAGGCCGCGCCCGCCGCCGCCACGCCCGCCGCCGAGCCCACCTACCCGCAGCTCTGGTCCGCAGACTGCAAGACCTGGGCGGGCCTCACGCTGCCGCTCCCCGAGCTTGGAGGTGAGCTGGAGGACTCCGACTGCGCACCGGGCGCGCCGCCCTCGGGCGCCGATGGGAACGCGGTCAACGTCGGCCACGCCGGGGTGAAGGACGCCGCCGCGCTGCACGGCAGGTACATCACGATGGCCGAGGCCGCTGGCTGGCGCCCTCTCGACCCGCCCGCGAAGATCCCCACCTTCACCCACACCGCCTATCCCGGCTTCGTGCTGAAGCTGGACAGTCACTTCGCGCGGAAGGAGGGCTGGTACACCGGGGTCTTCTCGGTGAAGGCCCAACGCTGAGAAGCGGCGGCCCGAGCCTCCGGCGCCGCACCAGGGACTCGGGCTCGAAGCGACCGCTACTCGTCGATCAGCTCATCGGGATCCACCTCAACCGCCGAGTTGGGCCTTCATCTGCTCTTGCACCCAGGCGTTGCCGCCGCCGGAGAGCTGCTGCGGGGCCATCAGCGCGTTCTCGGGGACCACGACCTCGGGGCTGACGCCCTGCTCGGGGGCCTTCTGCGCGCTTGATGTTCCTTTCCCCATGACAACCTCTAAGCATGTGGCTTTGGGAGCTTGGGAGCAGTGTAGCGAGGGGGGCGCTGGCTGGACTCGGCGTGTAGGATCGGCGTCTGATCCCCTGGGGGGCTTGAACGCGGAGCAGTTGGCCCCAACGGCCCCGGCCCGGAGCGAGCAGAGGATGTCATCATCGCGTCCGGTGCTGTGGTCTCCTAAAGGCACGTCTACTCCTTCATGGGGGCCGCCGATGGCCGTGAGGGAGCACGCTGGGTGGTGTCGGTTGCGGCGACGTGCCCGCTGGAGTCGCCCACCTGGGCTCGTGATGCCCCCGTCGCTTCGCGAGCACGCCAACTTGAGCTCGCGTTGCGAACCGCGACCGCTCAGACTTTGCGATAAACTCTGGGCGCTGCGTTCCGCAGAAAGGCGGGAGCTCCTACTACTCCTCCTGGTAAGTCAACCGTGATGTCCGACCCGAACGTCTCCGCTCCTATCTGGTCCGTCGCCGACCTCATACGCGGCGACTACAAGCCCTCCAAGGACGCCACGGTGATCCTCCCGCTGCTGACGTTCGACCACGAGCGCGAGGGCATCGACCGCTCCAAGGTGAAGCTCACCCACGACAACCTGAAAGAGAGGCAGGCGATGCCCCTGCTCGGCGGTCCGGCGCCAAAGCTCGCCCCTATGCCCATGTTGGGCAGCGGGGATAGGCGCGTCCTGCTGAACCATGCGGGTTTGTGGGAGAGTTTGTGTGAACGAGGCTCGGCTGACCAGACCGACCGACAGGAGCCCTAATGGGGACTTCATCCGATTTCGCACTGTATATAGATGACCTCGAGGCCCGGCTTCGGGCCAAAGAGGCCGTGATCATCGTTGGCGCGGGTGTGGCGATTGGGGCCTCCGGGAACGACAAATTGGCCTCGTGGTTAGGGCTCCTATGGAACGGCATCGAGCGGTGCGAGGGGCTTGGTCTCGTCGACTCTGGTTGGGTTAAGATTAATCGTAACCTCCTCAAAAGTAAAAATGTTGATGACATGATCATGGCGGCGGAGAGGATCACAACAGCGCTCGGCGGTCCAAAAGGTCGGGAGTTCGGGATCTGGCTTCGCCAGACGGTCGGGAATCTCCAGTTGCACCAACCGGGGGTTATCCAGGCCCTTGGGGCGTTTGGGGTTCCCCTACTCACGACTAACTACGATGGCCTCTTGGAGAAAGGTACCGGCCTTGAGACCGTCATTTGGAAGAACCAGAGCGGGTTGGAGCTAGCGATCAGGAATGATCCCCCTGCGGTCGTACACATCCATGGGTACTGGAACGATCCCGAGACGGTCATCCTGGGTATTCGCGCATACGATAAGGTGGTCGATTCGAAGCATCTCCAGACAATGCTGCAAGCGGTCCGCGCCCTGCGAACGCTGGTGTTTGTAGGGTGTGGTGACACTCTAAAGGATCCGAATCTAGGCGGGTTGCTGCGTTGGTCGCGGGGGGTCTTTGGTGAGTCCCCATACCGCCACTACCGCCTCGCGCTGAATCGCGAGGTTGGTAAGCTCCAACGCCAGCATCCGCCTGAGGATGGTATTGTTGTTGTCCCTTTCGGCAAGGATCACAGTGATTTGGAGCCGTTCCTGAATAGGCTCTTGGGGGGGCGCACCCCGTCCCCGACCCCGACCCCTCCGACCCCGCCTCCCCGCGCGCGCTACGCCGCGGCGAGGGGGCCGTACATGAGATTGAACACGGCCCCGCCTCCCCGCGAGCGCTACGCCACCCTGCTCAAAGGCCAGCTCGACAAGCTCCCCGACGTATTCCGCGGCGACGGCGGCGGCGGCCCCCGCACCATCGAGGCCGTCTACGTCGAGGTCACCCTCGCTGCACACGAGCGTGAGCTAGACTACGGCGCCAACGCCCCCCACGCCCAAGGCCGCAAGGTGAGCGGCAAGTTCATAGGCGGCGTCGAAGACCTGCACGGTCGTGTGCCCCTGACCCGCGTTCTCGCCCACCCTCGCCGTCTCTGGGGCCTGCTCGGCGAGCCCGGCGGCGGCAAGACGACGCTCTTGCGCCACGTCGCCATCGAGCTGCTGAAGGACACGAGCGGCCCCTTGCCGATCTACCTCAAGGTCGCCGAGCTGGAGCATGGGCTCGCCAAGGCCATCACAGCGCTGTGTTCGTCCTTCGACGCCGATGACCTCGCGCAATTCGTGTTGGATGAGGCCCAAGCCGGGCGCGCGGTCCTGCTGCTCGACGGGCTCGACGAGGCCATAGACCTCCCCGCCGCCCGGAGGTGGGTGGCGGGCGTCGCCACCAAGATGAAGGAATGCCAGGTCATCGTCGCCAGTCGCCCCATTGGCTACACCGAGCCCACC
>JAKLKE010000414.1 GCA_023150775.1 Myxococcota bacterium | reverse complement strand
GAGGTTCCCGGCCTGGGCCCCAGATCCCGCGACGACGCCCGCGCCGATGAGGTTCGCGCCCGGGGTGGCCGCCCCCGCCGCCGCGCTCACGCCCTGGAGCAAGATGCCCATCACCCGGGCGGGGTTAAACGCCGTCTGCGCCGCGGCCCGGGTGGCGATGACGTTCTGCACCAGGCCGCCGACGATGATGAGGCCGAGCACGACGATCACGTTGAGGTCGAGGCCCAAGCCCGCGTAGGCCCCCGTGACGAGCAAGGCCACAGCGAGGAGGATCTTAAAGCCGCGGGGGCTCAGCACCGCGTCATCATCGGCCTCACCGCCGCCGCCGAGCTTGAGGATCGACGTGAGCGCCGAGACCACCACCCGGCCCTGGAGCGCGAGGCCCGTGAGCCCCGAGGCCACCAAGAAGCCGATGCCCGGCCACACATACCTCTGCGGTGCGGCGGGGTTCTCGGCGAAGGGCGCGAAGCCAAAGAGCAGCAGCCCACCCACCAAGAAGCCCACGCAGGTGCGCCAGCCCATGAAGTAGGCGCCGCCGATGGCGAAGGGCGCCCAGGCGATGGCCGCCCCGTAGGCCCCGAGGCCCAAGACGTTGAGGTGGGTCTCGGCGGGCAAGAGCCCAAAGCCCCCGTCGTTGTTCAGCAGCACCGCCGCCATCGCCACGGCCACGGTCACGAGGAGGATCTTGGGCTGCTGGGGATCGCCGTCCTCGACCAAGGCGCGGATCACACCCTCCGTCGCCCGGCTGCCAGGCCAAGGCAGGTTCTCCCGGACGATGAGCAGCTCACGCAGGGGGATGACAAAACACATGCCCAGGAGGCTCGTCACCGTGGAGAAGCTCACCATCTCCCAGAAGAGCATCGGCTCGCCCACCATCACCCGGGCGGCGAAAAAGTTGGAGATAAAGCCGAGGCTGCCTCCGGCGCTCCCCATCGTCGCCACCATGACCATCTCCGTGGAGGTGATCTTGCGGGTCGACAAGAAGAAGAAGGTGAAGAAGAACAGGGCGGCGATGGTGGGCCCCTCCTCGATCACCCCGAAGGAGAGCGTGAGGTAGGAGTTCACCGCGCAGAGCACCACGGCGAGCACGACGCCGGAGATCACGGCGCGGAGAGAGACGGCGGCGGGGAGCGTTGGCATCTCGCCGTTCTACCACGGCGGATCGCCGCTTGGCGTGGCCCCGGATACGAGGTCGTCACACAAACGCAGCCCCCAGGAGCCTCCATGGACTTCCAAGACGACCTCATCGTGATCGGCGCGGGCTCAGGCGGGGTGCGCGCGAGCCGCATCGCGGCCTCCTTGGGCGCCAAGGTCTCGGTGATCGAGCAGGCGCCCCTCGGCGGCACCTGCGTGAACCTCGGCTGTGTGCCCAAAAAGCTCCTGGTCTACGCCGCTCACTTCGCCGAGGAGTGGCGGGACGCGCGGCATTACGGCTGGGACGTGCAGGAGCCCACCCACGACTGGGCCAAGCTCATTCAGCGCAAAGATCAAGAGATCGCCCGGCTGAACGCCACCTATGAGCGAATGTTGGTGAACGCCGGGGTCACCATCCTGCGGGGCACAGGCCGGATCGTCGGCCCCCATGAGGTGGAGATCACCCACCCCGACGGCACGGTGAGTCTGCGGGGTGGCAAACACCTGCTCGTCGCGGTCGGCGGCAAGCCCAAACGCCCGAGCTTCCCTGGCGCCGAGCATGTGCTGGTCTCCGACGATCTCTTCCGCCTGCCCGCCCTGCCCCGCCGGGTCGGCCTCATCGGCGGCGGCTACATCGGCGTCGAGTTTTTGGGCATCTTCCAGGGTTTAGGCGCCGAGGTTCACCTCATTCACCACGACGCTCTGCCCCTGCGCGGCTTCGATCAAGACCTGCGCGCCCACCTCGCCGATGAGCTGCGCCTCGCGGGGGCGAACCTGCACATGGGTCGATCCGTGGCCCGGGTGGATCGCCTCGACGACGGCGTCCTCGCCGTGACCTTAGACGACGGGCAGACCCTCCACCTCGACGCCTTGGTCGCCGCCATCGGCCGCGCGCCGAACACCGAGCGCCTGGGCCTTCGTGAGCAGGGTGTGGTCCTCGACGAGCGCGGCGGCGTGGTGGTGAACGGGCAGTTTCGCTCGACGGTGCCCTCGATCTGGGCTGTCGGCGACGTGATCAACCGCGTCGCCCTGACGCCTGTGGCCCTCGCTGAAGGCATGGCCGTGGCCCGGCGACTGTTCGGCGGCTTAGAGACCGAGATGGACTACGAGCACATCCCGAGCGCGGTGTTCTGCAACCCCAACATCGGCACCGTCGGGCTCACTGAAGACGAGGCCCGGGCGCGGTTTGGGGCCATCGACGTGTACCGCTCGACCTTCCGCCCGATGAAGCTCACCATGACAGACAGGGCCTCCAAGAGCCTGATGAAGCTCGTCGTAGACCGGGCGAGCCAGCGTGTGCTCGGCGTTCATGTGGTGAGCCCCGACGCCGGAGAGATCGTGCAGGGCTTCGCCGTCGCGCTTCGTATGGGGGCCACAAAGGCCATGCTGGACAGCACCTTGGGCATTCACCCCACCGCCGCCGAGGAGCTGGTGACGATGCGCACGCCGGTGAGCTGATTTTTTGAGGCGCCAAAAACAAGAACGCCCGCCCCGGTGAGCCCAGCGCGGACGTTTATTTGAAGACCCCGCGGGGGCTTCGAGCGGGCCTACTGGCCGCCCTCGGCGGGAGCCTCGGCGGGGGCCTCGGCGGCGGCGGCCTCAGCGGGGGCGGCCTCAGCGGGGGCGGCCTCAGCGGGGGCGGCCTCAGCGGCGGGGGCGGCCTCGGCCGGAGCGGCCTCGGGAGCGGCGGCGGCGGCCTCGGGGGGCTTCTTGTCGCCACAGGCGACGAGGGCGATCAGCGACAGCGTCAGCAGGGTAGTGCGCATCAGATACCTCAGTTGTTGGCGCGCGGGCGAACAGATCCCGCACGGCCAAAAGTTTACACCGTTGACGCGTCAAAGGAAAGCGTTTTTCTTCCCGACGGCCTGCCCCGCGCTGTGGCAAACTCTCGCCCCATGGCTGACCCCGACTATCAATCCGCGCTGGTCAACGAGGCCCGCTCCCTCACCGCCTTGGCGATCGAGGGCGCCCTGCAGCCCGTGTTTGGCCGGGAGGCGGAGCTCCTCGCCCTGCAAGACGCCTTACGCTCCGGCGGCTCGGCCGTGCTCGTCGGGCCCTCGGGGGTGGGCAAGACGGCGCTCGTCTACGGCCTCGCCCGCTCATGGGTGGGCCCTGACGATCGGCCGCTCTTTGAGCTCTCGACGAGCGTCTTGCTCACCGGCACCCGTTACCTCGGCGAGTGGCAGTCAAAGCTCAACGCCATCGTGACCGAGTCCGGGCGGCGCGGCGCGATCCTCTACATCACCGACCTCTGGAACCTGCCCACGACGGGCCGCACCCAGCAGTCCGACACCGGCGCCCTGGACCTCCTGCGGCCCCACCTGCTCAGCGGGCGCCTCACCCTGCTCGGCGAGGTGAGCCCGGAGCAGCTCCGCCAGATGGAGCGGGTCGCGGGCTTCGTGACCCTCTTCCGAAAGATCGCCGTCAACCCTCTGGGCGAGCGAGACGCCGAGGCCGCGCTCTTGGGTGTGGCCGAGGTGATGGACCTGCGCCCCGACGCCGCCACCCGCGCCACCCTGCTCACCTTGAGCGCGCGATTTTTCCCCGCTCGGCCCCAGCCCGCCCCGGCCCTCGACCTCCTCCGCCAATTGCAGGAGCTCTGCCAGCGCGGCGAGGCCACGCTCTCTCCAGAGGGCGTCGAGCGCGCCTTGTGCCGGGCCACGGGCCTGCCGGAGTTTGTCGTCTCTCGGCGCAGCACCCGGCCAGGTCGTGAGATTCGCCAGTGGTTTCAAGAGCGAATCATCGGCCAGCCCCAGGCGATTGAGGCGGTCTTAGAGACCATCGCGCTGTACAAGGCCGGCCTTCACGACCCCGGCCGACCCATCGGCACCTTCTTTTTTGTGGGGCCTACGGGGGTCGGCAAGACCGAGCTCGCCCGGGCGCTGGCGACTTACCTGTTTGGCGGTCCTGAGCGCCTCCTACGTTTTGACCTCTCGGAGTTCAAAGACTTCCACTCCTTCGAGACGCTCTTGGGCTCGGCCCGGGAGCCCAACCGCCCCGCCGCCCTCGTCGACCCCGTGCGCGCCCAGCCCTTTCAGGTGGTGCTCTTGGACGAGCTGGAGAAGGCGCACCCGAACGTCTGGGATCTCCTGCTGCCCCTGCTCGACGAGGGCCGCCTCACCCCGCCCGGCGGGACGACGGTGGACTTTCGCTCCACCTTGCTCATCGCCACCTCCAACGTCGGCGCCGTGGACGCCGAGCGCGCCTTGGGCTTCGCCTCGGCCAAAGACGCCGCCATTCGCCGCCGCGACGTCACCCGGGCCCTTGAGGGCCACTTCCGCCCCGAGTTCCTCAACCGGTTTCAGCACGTCGTCATCTTCCACCCCCTCACCCGAGAGCAGGTCCGCGAGATCGCCCGGCAAGAGCTGCGCCGGGTGCTCGCCCGTGAAGGCATCACCGGCCGCGATCTCGTCGTGGAGGTGGACGACGCGGCCTTAGATCTGGTGATCGAGCGCGGCTTTGACCCCCGCTACGGCGCTCGGGCGCTGAAACGAGAGCTGCAGCACCACCTCGTCGTGCCTCTGGCGCTCACCTTGATGGAGGAGCCCGTCGAGGCCGGGCAGATCCTGCGCGTCTCCGCCAAAGAGGGGCAGATTCGGGTGCGGCTCCTCGACAGCGACACCAGCCGCGAGAACCGCGCCGAGCGCGCCCCGGTGAAGGTGGAGTCAGGCCGCCGCCTGGGCCGAGATGAGGTGCGCGCCGAATTGGAGGCCCTGCGAGAGCGCGTAGAGAGCCTCGCCGCCGCGGCGAAGGAGCCGATCTTGATCGAGGGCCGCGCGCGGCTAGAGGCCATGCGGGATCGCCCCGACTTCTGGGCGGACATCGTCGGCGCGTCCCGGGCCATGCGTGACTTAGAGCGCGCCCGCCAGGTCATCGACCGCCTAGACAACCTGCGCGCCTGGGGCGATCAGATGTTGACCGAGCTCGGCCGCAACCCGCGCCGAGAGCGGTTTGAGCGCCTCGCCAACGATCTTGAGCGCTATCGGGCCAACCTC
>JAKLKE010000413.1:4823-5133 GCA_023150775.1 Myxococcota bacterium | reverse complement strand
CCGCAGCTTGAGCACCATGGCGTCGGACGCGAAGTAGGTGTTCAGCTCGTCTTCAGCCTTAAAGGTGCGGGCGCGGCGGCCGATCCCCTCCAGAATGCGCCCGGCGGCGTTGAGGATGGCCTCGACCCGGCGCTGGCGGGCGTCGAGGAGCGTCTGTTTGCGGCCGCTGAGCGCGTCGTAGATCTCCTCCCGTTTGGACGCCAGCTCGGGCAAAAACTCCTCAAGCTCACCAAACCGGCCCTCTAGCTCCTCCACCTGCAGCATGAGCGTCGAGAGCTGCTCATCACAGCGCTCGGGGGTATCCGCCAAG
>JAKLKE010000413.1:0-4813 GCA_023150775.1 Myxococcota bacterium | reverse complement strand
ACGGACTGGCTGAGCAGCTTAAACTGCGCGCCGAACTCGGCTTTGCCCTCAGCGACGGCGAGCTGTTTTTGGCGCCCGGTGAGGCTCGCCCGGGCCCGGTTAAGCTGGGAGAAGACCTCAGACACACCCTCTAAGATGGTCGTGCGGGCCGTGGGGTCGTCTACGTTGAGCCCACCGACCACCTCGGCCAAGAGGTTGAGGCCCTCGCTGACGACCTCCAGCTCGTCTAAGAGCGGCTTGATCTCGTGCGCCTTCTGGATGGCCTCGCCGCGTGGGGGCAGGGCCTCGATGCGGACCAACATCGGCTTAAACGCCGTGCCGCCCAACAAGAAGGTGACGCAGGACCGGCTCACCGCGTCAAACGCCTCGATGACCTGCTTCTCCAGCACGTCCACCCGGGCGAGATCGATAAACTTGACCTCTTTGAGGCTGATGAGGTGCCCACGCTGGCGACGCAGCGCCGTCATCGCCACGAGGAACTGCTCCACCTCACGCCAGTCGCCGACCTTGGTGTCGATGAGCAGGCGGCCCTGGGTCTTCTCGGCCTCGCCGAGCGCCAGGGTGGCCTCGCGGCGTAAGGTCTGGACCTTCTCAAACTCGTCGATGATCAGCTCGCCCGTGCGGCGAATGTCATGAATCACCGAGGCGAGATCACCCAGCTCCGCGTTGGAGAGCCAGTGGTAGGTGTCGATGGCCCGCACACAGGCCCGGGTGAGATCCTCAAACACCTGCCGGGTGGGCTCGGTGTTCTTGATGAGGCGCTGCAAGGCCAAGGCGTCGGAGATGCCCCGCACGAGCTCGGCGTTGCCGATCTTCGCGTACAGAGAGCCGTCTGTGGGCAAGGCCGCGTAGTACACGTCCGAGCAGAACGGCGTCTGCCAGATCTGCACGGGGTGGACCTTCGTGGGCTCCTCGCTGACCATACGGAAGACGACGAGCTTGCCGTCCTCAAACACCGTCGTGCCGTGGGCCTGAATCGGCGTCTGCACCTCTTGGCGGATCTTGTTGTAGGGGAAGAGCACGATGTGGCCGTCGGTGGGCCGACGGAAGATGTACAGGACGTCCTCACCGTTGGGCGAGCGCATCACACGCTTGAGCTCAAGCCCCTCGGTGTCGAAGTCAAACAGCTTGTGTTCACCCGTCCGGAGGTAATAGCCCTTGGGGAAGACGAGGCCGTGGCCCTCGTCCAAGGGCACGGCGGACTGGCCGATGGCGTCGATGCGCACGACGGAGCGGGTGATCGTGTTGAAGATGAGGTGCCGCCAGACCTTCTCGCGGTAGGGCAGCACCTTGATCAAGATGAGGGGCCCCACGGCGCAGTATTGGAACTGCGCGTCGTCTAAGGACTGTTTGGGGTCGTCTACGGGCTCGGAGTAGATGCCTTGGCCGCTCTCGGTGTTGTCCTCGATCTTGACGGTGAGGTCGCCGCCGATGGTCTCAACAAAACATTTTCCGAGGATGGCGATGTGGGGGCTACGCCCGGAGACGTAGTCTTCGCGGCCCGGGGTCTTCCAGTCAAACGGCGTCTGCTCGGGGACGATGTTGTCTCGCTCGCCGCGGTCGTCGATGTAGGTGGGCACGCCGGTGGAGTCCACCGACCAGCGAAAGACCTTGATGTCTTTGTGGGTCTGGCCAACCTGAAAGATGGCGAGGAGCTTCGCGCGCTCGGTCTGCCGGAGCTGCAAGAGGCGGGTGTCGCGGTAAAACTCGAAGAGCTGATCCAGCTCACGCACAAAGTTCGCGTCTTTGAGCCAGGGCGTCTCATCAAACGAGACGGGCTCAAACTCCAGGCCGTCTTGGGCCTGGATGAGCTTGTGGACCGAGAAGAGGTCGGCGAGCTCGATCTTCTTGCGGAAGGTCGTGACGTTAAAGCCGAAGACGAGGCGGCCCTCGACCTGGAGCACGGCCCGGGGCAGGCACGCGGCCTCGGTGCGCACCCGGGTGTTGGCGATGATGGAGAGCTCGGTGCCGCCAAAACGAGACTTACGCTCGGTGTTGAGCGCCTCGGCGCGGCGGGCGAGCTCATCTCCGGCCTTGATGAGCCGGGCGCGGATCACCTCATAGTTGCCGCCGCCTGTGACCGCGGCGTCTACTGCTTGTGCTTCGCTCACCGGATGCTCCGTGAAACGCGGTCGAAGGACGACCGAAAGATGCGATGGCTCGGATGGCTTAGGCTCAGAGAGGGGACGCGCCGCCGCCGCGGGTGGGCGACGACGGCGCGTGTCGGGGCGAGCGGCCTAGCTCACTCGCCCTTCTTCGCCTCGTTCGCCGCAGGGGCGCCGCGCAGGCCGCTCACCACCTTGGAGAGGCCGCGGCCGAGGTCGGCGGCGAGGTCACCCTCACCCGAGGTGTAGCCGCCGACGAGGCCCTTGATGGACTCCGAGGACTCCACGAGGCCGTCCACGGCGTTGCCCAACGACGCCGCCTGCACGAAGCGGTCGAAGAAGGCGCCGTCGCCGCCCATGATGCGGATGTCGGCCTTGCTGAACGCCTCGCCCATGACCTTGCCCTGGGCCTCGGCGACCCGCACCCGGGCCTCGATGCGCTGGGCCTCGATGGCGCGCAGGGTCTCCAGCTGCAGGCGGAACTCCTCGTGCTCTTTGGCCGCGCCTTGGAGGTTCTGCAGGGCCTGGGTCTTCTCGGTGATGCCCGCGGCCTCGGCGCTCATGCGCTCGCGGATGCCCTTCGCCTCGGCGAGGGCCTGGAGCTCGTAGCCGTGGGCCTCGGCGGCGAGGCGCTCCCGAACGGTGAGGGCCTGGACGTGGGCGCCCTTCTCGTCGGCCTCGATCTGGGCCTCACGCACCTTGACCTGGGCGAGCCCCTCGACCTCGATGGCCCCGGCCGCCGCCTGGGCGCGCAGGTTCGAGAGGTTGACCTCGGCGGTGCCCTTGCGCTCGAACACGTTCACCTCGGCCTCTTGCACCCGCACCCGGGCGAGGCCCTTCTGCTCTTCGCCCTGGGCCTCGGCCTGGAGCTTCTCTAGGGTGACCCGGGCCTGGGCGAGGCCGGTCTTCTCTAAGGCCACGGCGTCGGCCTCGCGGACCTTCACCTCAGCGAGGCCCTTCGCGGCGTGCTCGGCCTGCTCACCTTCGGCGACGCGGATGCGCGCCCGGGCGGACTTGTCGGCGCTCTCCAGGTCGGCGTTGGCCAAGGTGACACGCTGGCGGGCGGTGTGCTCGGCGACCTTCTCTTGGGCCTCGGCCTCTTTGATGGTCTTGACCAAGGACTCCTCAGCCTCGGCCTCGGCGCCGACGACCTTCACGCCCTTGTGGCGCAGGGCCTCGGCCCGAACGCGCAGATCCTTGATGCGCTCCTCCTCCTCAGCCACGGTCTTCTCGACGGAGATGCGGCCGCGCACGACATCGGCGATCTCTTTGCGCTGAATCTCCAGGGCCTTCTCTTTCTCGATGCGCTGAAGCTCGACCTCACGCTCGCGGCCGATGACCTCAAGCTGGCGGTCTTTCTCGACCTCTTCAGTCTTGATGGCGATGACACGCTCGCGGTCCTTCGCGGCGACCATCTGCTGCCGCATCTGGGCCTCTTTGCGCACGTTGATCGTCTCGTCGGCCTCGATGCGGGCGACTTCAGTGATCTGGCGCTGCTGGGCGGCGAACTTGTCGGAGTCCGCCGTCTCTTTGGCCTGGACCATCGTGATCTCACGCTTCTGCTTGGCCTCGGCCTCGGCCCGGCGGCGCCCGAGCTCCAGAACGGCCTCGTCGGCCTCAAGGTTCTGCTTGGAGACCGTCATGCGCTCTTTCTGGCGCAAGGCGTTGGTGTTCGCGTTCTGGTCGGCGGTCATCTGCACGATCTTGCGGATGCCCTGGCTGTCGAGGATGTTGTTGGGGTCGAGCTTGTCCATCGGCGTCTGCTCTAAGAAGTCGATGGCCGCGTCATCGAGCACATAGCCGTTGAGGTCGCGCCCGATGACCTCGATGAGCTGGTCCTTGAAGTCGTCGCGCTGGGTGTAGAGCTGCTCGAAGTCGAGGCGTTTGCCGACGGTCTTGAGCGCCTCAGAGAACTTGGCGACGAAGAGCGCCTCCAGCGTCTCTTGGTCAGAAGCGCGCGAGCAGCCGATGGAGCGCGAGACCTTGAGCACCTCCTCAAGCTGGGGGTTCACCTTGACGAAGAAGGTGACCTTGATGTCGGCGCGGATGTTGTCTCGGCAGATGAGGCCTTCAGAGCCGCGTCGCTCTAAGTCGATGGTCTTGATGGAGATGTCCATCACCTCGGCGCGGTGAATGACCGGCAGCACGAAGCCGCCGGAGAAGGTGACGATGGTGTTGTCGTCGCCGGTCTTGTTGATGATGAGCGCCTGGCCCTGATCGACCTTGCGGTAGAAGCGCGTGGCGAGCGCCCCCAAGAACAGCACCAGCGCGGCGATCACCACCACGCCCATCACACCGAGCACCAACATCGTGACCAGATCCATGTCATTCACCCCATGCGGCGCGGGGCGAAGGCCCCGGGCGAGAAGATTGAAGCGGCAGGAGAAGCAGAAGGAGCTCTACGAGAGGAGGAGGTCGTTTTGAGGCTCAACCGGCGCCGCCCTGGGACGTGGCCCCACGCGCGGCGGCGCGGCGGCGGGCGTCGTCTTTTGGCGGCTCGTCGGGCAGAGGCTCGACGAGGAAGGCGGCGCGGTGGTCGTCGTAGTTGACGATGAGCGCTCGGCTGCCCTTCTTGAGCCCGTTCTGCTCGTGGTCGTTTCGCACCTGGATGACGTGATCCGAGCCTTGGCTGTACACCGTGGCCTGGCCGAAGCGGTCGGAGACGCGCCCGGTGTCGACCTCGACGATGTGGCCGACAAGATCGTCGC
>JAKLKE010000412.1 GCA_023150775.1 Myxococcota bacterium | reverse complement strand
CGCCGGACCAGGCCCCTGGCTGAATCGGCCCCTCCTATGCGATGATTGGCCGCCCAGGAGTGGACCGCATGGAGATGATCGAGCTCGTCGTAGACCTTGGCCGCGCCCGCAGCGGGGCCGATCCTTTCGCGTTTGAGTGGGGCACGCAGGAGTACATCCGGCGGCTCTCCAGCGGCGCCCGGCGGGCGGCGACCTTGGGCTGGTCAGACGCCCTGCGCGACGACATTCAGGCCCTCACCCGCACGCCGCCGTCTTCAGAGGCCCGGGCGCGGCTGGGCGCGCTCTTACGCGCCTTTCTCCTCGGCCTGGGCTGGGAGCTTGACGAGGCCGCGCTGCTAGAGGCGGTCGCCCGGGGCCAGCCGGTGTGTGTGCGCCTGTGTTTCGCCGCCGCGGAGCTGTTCGTGTTGCCCTGGGAGGTGCTCGCCGTGGGGGAGGCCGGGCGCACCTTAGGCAGCTTGGAGGGGGTCTATGTTCGGTACACTTGGCCCGGGGTGACGATCGCGCCGCCGCTGGAGCCGAAGTCAGCGGAGCGTCTGCTCTTTTTGTGGTCGGATCGTGGGGGGCGTGTGCCCGCCCGGCAGCACACCGAGGCGCTCACGGAGCTGGCCGAGGGCGGCGCCGCGCCGGAGATCGTGGCGTCTGCGGGGTATGGCGACCTCGCCCGGGCGCTGCGCCAGGCCCATGACGAGGGCCGACCGTTCACGCGCCTGCACCTGCTCGCCCACGGCGCGCCCACGGCGGATGGCCGAGGCATCGGCCTCGCCTTAGACGACGGCGTCGTAGACGCGCTGACCTTGGCGGAGCTGATCGGCACATTCACCACGAACCTCCGCGGTGTGACGCTCTGCGCCTGCCGCAGCAGCGACCCGGGCCTCATGGAGAGCGTGCTGGGCAGCGTCGCCCGGGAGCTTCACCGCTGCGGCGTACAGAGCGTCGTGGCCTCACGTTTCCCGCTCTCTGTGCAGGGTTCGGTCTTGCTCACCCAGACCTTATACAAAGAGCTGGACAAGATCGGCGGCGGCTGGGACCGCGCCGTTGGCCTCGCCCGCCGCGCCCTGCGGGAGAGCGAGTGGGCCGCGGACGCCTCGGCCATCCAGCACTACTGCGCCGCGCCCATCGCCGCGCCCTCGGCCAAGGTGAGCCTCGACCCCGCGCCCCGACCGACGCCGCGGATGGCCCAGGCCGCGACGGTGCAGAGCCGCGACCTCACCGTGCTTCGAGACCGCGTCAAACGCTTCTGGATCGAGGGCCTCCTGACCCGCACTTTGCAGGGCGCCGAGCCCGTGGAGGTGCTCAAAGAGACGCGCCCTGAGGCCGTCGAGCGCCCCTGGGAGGGCGTGCTGGAGGTGCCGCACAAAGAGTCGGAGGTGCTGCCGCCGGGCACGTCGATTTATACGGTGTTTAAGGATTTGGAGGGCTCGCTGTTGATCTTGGGGCTCCCTGGCGCGGGCAAGACGATCACCTTGTTGTCTCTGTGTCGGGAGCTGGTGCGGGAGGCCGAGCAAGAGCCGACGAGCCCCGTGCCCGTGGTGTTCTTGTTGTCGAGCTGGAAGGGCCAGCGCCTCGGCGTCTGGCTAGAGGAGGAGCTCGGGAGCAAATACCAGGTGCCGCGTGAGGTCGGGCGGGCCTGGCTCGCCGAGAACCGCCTCACCTTGCTCCTCGACGGCTTGGATGAGGTGCCCGAGGCGTCTCAGGCGCCTTGTGTCGTGGCGATCAACAGCTATCTGGCCGAGGTCGGCGCGGGCGGGGTGGTCGTGAGCTGCCGCGCCGAGGAATATTCGGGCATCAGCACGCTGCTGCGTCTCAACGGCGCCTTGGCGCTGCAGCCCCTCTCCGGGGCGCAGATTCAGTCGTGGATTGAGGCGGCGGGCCCACGCCTCGCCGGGCTGAGCGAGGCGGTGAAGCAGGATCCGGTCTTGGCCGAGCTGGCGCGCTCGCCGATGATGCTCCAGGTGATGCAGCGCGCCTACAGCGACGTGCCCGTGGCCGAGCTAGAGGCCAT
Source organism: Myxococcota bacterium (assembly GCA_023150775.1). Classification (GTDB taxonomy): domain Bacteria; phylum Myxococcota_A; class UBA796; order UBA796; family CAJQPC01; genus JADKFE01. Next base: position 3,138 of record JAKLKE010000412.1, on the reverse strand, counting down.
CGGGGGCGCGCAGAGCCGCCTGCACCATCTGTTTGAGCAGTTTATTGAGCGCGCGTACCCCGTCAGCAAAGGAGAGGAGGCCGAGCGTCTGGCGCTCTTGGGGCGACTGTCTTGGCTGGCCCGGGGCTTAGGACGCACACAGAAGACGCTGTTTCTGATCGAGGAGCTGCAGCCAGAGTGGCTGGAGCGCCCGGCCCAGCGCGGCGCGTGGGCGCTCCTCTACGCCGTCGTGTTGGGCGTGATCATGGCGGTGCCTGCGGGGCTTCTCTGGGGCGGCTTCGGCTGGGTCAGCGTCGACACCCGGGCTGGGCTGCGGGGCTTCTCTGGGGCCACGGCGCTCTGTGATCTGTCCGTCGAGCCGCTCATGGGGGTGCCCTGGACCGATCTGTGTGTGATCCCCCTCACCTGGCACCTCGGGATGGTGCCGCTGTGGCTCTTGATCCTGATGGGGATCGAGGCGCGCGCGGTGAAGGTCGCCCCGGCGCTCTCGCGGTCCTTCGCGGCGAAGGCGGCGCTCCCGATGGTCGTCTGGGGCCTGCTCCTCGGGGCCTGGGCGCTTGTGGCGCCGACGACGCCGCCCCCGCTGACCTTGGCCTTGGCGGGGGTGTCCGGCGTGTTGTTGAGCGCGATCGTGCTGATTCTCGCCGCGCGTGGCCGGGCGCTCTGGGGCGCGCAGCCCGTCGAGCGGCTCAGCTTCACGACCCGCGCGGCGCTCAGCGGCGCGCTCGGCGGCCTCATCGTCTCCATCGCCCCGACCGTGACGTATTGGTCACTTCTGGATGAGTCCAAGACGGTGCGAATTCGAGGGTACAGCCCGGAGACCCTGCACGGCGATGAGTACTTCGCCATCGCCTTCGCCGCCGTGGGGATGGTGGTCGGCGGGATCATGTGGGGTCACAAGGCCTTGGTGCGGGAGGAGCGTGTGCGCTCCAACGCCGGGATGCGGGCGACCTTGATCACGGCGCTCGGGGTCTCAGGCCGCGCCGCGGTGAGCGTGAGCCTGACGCTCACCCTGCTGGCGGCGCTCATGCAGAGCTTGCCCCACGGGCTCGTGCGCACCGCCGGGCTGATCGTCTCAGGCTCGATCATGGCCACCGTCGGCGTCGGCCTCGCGTTCGGCGGCGCGGCGGTGATCGCCCACCTGCTGCTGCGTCTCATGCTGCGCTGGACGGGCCAGCTCCCGCTCCGCGTCACCGAGCTCTTGGGCGTCGCGACCGACCGCGGCCTCTTGTTGCGGGCGGGCGGCGCCTGGCTCTTCCCCCACCGCAGCGTTCAGGAGTACTTCGTCGCCCGGGCCGAGCCGCCGCCGCCAGCGGAGCCTCAGCGCTGAGGCACCCCAAACACCCACCCCCGCTCCCCCTCGACGATCGGCTCGCCCAGCGCCTCCCGCCCCGGTCTCGCCGAGGGCCCAGACGCCCATGAGGGTCGCGCCGCCGCCCCTTACGAGGCCAGCGGCGGAGGCGTCCGCTGGGTCTTACGACGGGAGGCCTGGGGTGGGGGGCGCGGCTAGGCGGGGCGCGATATGATGCGGCCCCCGACCCCCGCTGGAGCTGCGCGATGTACATCACTGACCTGACCCTGCGTGATCTGCGGAGCTTCGGCGGTGAACACCACATCTCTCTGGATCGAGGTGATGGCCGTTACGCGGGCTGGACGGTGCTTGTGGGCCGCAACGGCGCCGGAAAGAGCACCTTGCTCCGTGCCATAGCGCTGGCGGTGATCGGTCCAGACGCGGCTCGCGGTCTGGTGGGGGTGTTTAAGGGCTGGGTGCGCCAGGGCTGCGCTGAGGCGACGGTCGGCGTGGGGCTCACCGTGGATCATGATTACGACATGCCGAGCAACGTGGGGGACGCGCGGCCGCGGGCCTTGGCGATGGGGCTGCGCTGGACCAGACGTATTGGCTCCAACCACATGGAGGATCGCACGGAGAGCTTGGAGGCTCATTATTATGGCGAGCGCCAAGATGAACCGGCGCCTGTCTCTCCCTATGGAGCGCCCTGGACTCACATCAGCTCGGGGTGGTTTGTCGCCGGGTACGGCCCGTACCGGCACCTCGGCCCCCCCTCCGCAGACCTGGTGCGCCTCTCTGAATCGATGGTGTATGCCCGCCTCGTGAACCTGTTCTATGAGGGCTCAACGCTCTCCGACGCGGTGGACTGGCTAAAGCTCTTGCACGCTCGGGCCTTGGAAGGGCGGCCCAGGGCGGCGGTGATGCGCGACGACGTGCTTCGTGTGCTGCGGGATGGGTTGCTCCCAGACAACAGCGAGATCGACCGAGTGGACTCCGAGGGGCTGTGGATCAAACGGGATGGTGTCTGTGTACCGTTGGAGCAGGTGAGCGATGGTTACCGCACCGTGGCCGCGCTGGTCGTCGATCTGCTACGACGCCTGTTTGAGAACTACGATTGGCTCGAACTAGAGAGACACCCCGAAGGCCACTTGGTCTGCCCCATTCCCGGCGTCGTGCTGATCGACGAGGTCGAGGCTCACCTACACGTCGCGTGGCAGCAGCGTCTCGGGTTCTGGCTCACGCGCTGCTTCCCGAACATTCAGTTCTTGGTGACCACCCACAGCCCCTTCGTGTGTCAGGCGGCCAGCCCACGCGGCATCATCCGCCTGCCCGCCCCAGGAGAGGACGACACTCTGCGCCATGTGAGCGACGAGGTGTGGCGTGAGGCGACAAACGGCGGCGCCGATGACACGGTGCTCACGGAGCTGTTTGGGTTAGAGCACGCCCACTCTTTGCCCGCCGAGCTGCGACGCCAAGAGGCCGCTCGACTTGAGGCGAAGCTCTTGCGTGGGCAAGGGACGGAGGCGGATCGTGCCCGATATGATGTGCTGAGCCAGAGCTTAGGCGCCAACCTGGGTGAGCTCGCCGATCGTCGCCTGCGCGCCCTCGTGAGCGAGGACCGCTGATGCGCGCCATCCAACGGCGCCCGCTCTCAGAGGGGGCCCAGGCGGCGCTGCTCGCGCTGACCACCGACGTGGTGAACCACCCCGACCCCTCCAAGAAGGCGCAGACGAGCTGGGATCACAAGCCCAAGTCCACCTTTGATGAGGTGCGAGCGGTGCTGGAGGACATGGCCCCTGGGCTTCAGCGTTGTATGTACTGTGAAGACAGCGCCGGCACCGACATCG
>JAKLKE010000411.1 GCA_023150775.1 Myxococcota bacterium | reverse complement strand
CTCCGCTGGAGCGCTGGAATGGCTGGCAAACGTGCTCATGTCCAGGAAGAGCCACTAAACCTGGTTCCGATTATGAACCTGGTCTCGATCCTCATCCCCTTCCTGTTGATGGCGGCGCAGTTCGTGACCCTGGCGGTCATCGACTCCACGCTGCCTGCGATCGGGCCGCCCCAAGAGGTTGAGACCCCTCCAGACAAGCCCCCCCTCATGCTCTCCGTGGCCGTCACCAACGAAGGCTTCACGGTGATGGGCGCCGACGCGGTGCTCAACCCCCAAGGCGCGCCGCCCTCCGCGGACGCTGGCCCGACGGTCCCTTGCCAAGAGCGCCCCTGTCAGACGCCCCAGTCTTACGACTACAAGGGCCTGACCGATCTCCTCAACCAGATCAAGGATCAGTACCCCGACGACGAGACCGTCATCTTGGTGCCTGAGTCCCGGATCCCCTACGAGGTGCTCGTCCTGCTCATGGACGCCACCCGTGAGGACGTCAACAAGAAGGACGACAAGGGCAAGTCCCGGTTGCTCTTCCCCAACGTGGTCATCGCCGGCGGCGCAGGCTGATCGGATCTCCCTCCTCCTTCTCTCCACTCTTGCCCGGTCTACCTGGGCTCTCAGAGAGCGGTCATGAAAAAGCCCCGTCGCGGAACAGTCACCGATGAGCTGAACATCACCTCGATGATGGACATGTTCACCATCATCCTGGTCTTCCTTCTCAAGTCGTACTCCACCGAGGACATCTCTGTGGCGGCGTCTGGAGATCTTGAGCTCCCGGTCTCGACCACCATGGTCAAGCCCAAGCTCGCCGTGAACGTCGTCGTCTCGAAGGTGGGCATCACCGTGGACGGCCAAGCCGTGCTCGCGCTCACCAAGAAGCCCGACGAGTCTGGCAAAGAGTGGATCGCTGTGCCCGATGAAGAGAAGAAGGGCCAGATGATCACGCGCCTCTACGATCGCCTCTTGGAGAAGGCGGAGCAGGCCAAACGCATCGCCGAGGCCACGGCCTCCGAGGAGCACGCCTTCAAGGGCGAGATCCTCATGCAGTGCGACAAGGAGCTCCCATTCTCCGTGATCCGCGAGGTCATGTACACCGCGGGCCAGGCGCAGTTCTCGAACTTCCGGTTCGTCGTCTACTCGTCCACGAGCTGATTCTGAGCCCCGCACTGCCGCGGATTTGAAGGGTGTTCACTCGCGTCGCTTGCGCCGGTGGGCACCCTTCGTTTATGCTGCGATCGTGCCCCCGCTCGTGCGGGCAGGGGGCCTGGGCGTCAAGATTCTTCGTTCAGACCCTCGACTCTGATACACTTCATCCTGTGGTAACACCCGCTTGAGATCTCCCGAGAACTTCAACTCCGATTCATTGTCCGGTCTTCGGGCAGACAGGCGGGTCGCCTGGGCCTCTTCGGGGTGTGTAGTTCTCCAGGACGCTCGGGAACCAAGGTCTACAGGGAATTGATCCATGGCGCAGCCTCAGCGACAGACGCAGGTTCAGATCAAGGTTCTTCGGATTGGCATCGTCCAAGACGGCAAGATCGTCAAGGAAGAGCTGATCAAGTCCGGCGACCCCGTCACCATCGGGGACTCCGAGAAGAACACCTTCCAGCTCGCCGCGCCCACCTTGGGCAAGCGATTTCAGCTCTTTGAGCCTCAAAAAGGCGGCACTTACAACCTTGTCTTCACCGACGGCATGACCGGTCGAGTGTCGTACAAGGATGATGTGCTGGGCTTTGACCAGCTCAAGACGGCCAGCGAGGTCGTCAAGAAGTCCGACGGCTTCCACCTGCCGCTCAACGACAGCAACCGCGGCAAGATCATCGTCGATGGCCTGACGATCCTCTTCCAGTTTGTCCCGCCGCCGCCCGAGCCCCTCGGCACGTCGATGGACTTTCGGCCGAAGTTCATCGATGACGACGATCCCATCTACTACGGGTTCCTCAGCGTGTTTTTCGCGCTGGGCATCGTCTTCGGCATCATCACGGTGAACGCGCCGCCCCGGCAGCCAGACGTCAGCGAGCTGCCGGATCGTTTCACGCAGATCATCAGCACGCCCCCTTCAGACGAGCCGCCGCCTCCGCCCGAGCCCGTCGAGTCCGACGAGGGCGAGCAGGTCGTCAAGAAGGAGTCCGAGTCCTCCGAGAAGGTCGCCAAGAAGCCGGAGAAGGACGCCGCCGCGCGCCGCGAACAGGCGCGTGAGCAGGTGATGCAGCAGTCCCGGCTGCTCATGGCGATCATCGGCACCCGCGGCGAGTCGGCCTCGGGAAGCCGCGTCGAGGACCTCCTCGGCGAGGCGGACTTCGCCGGTCAGGATCTCGACTCCGCCTTGGCGAACGTCTCCGGCGCCGAGGTGGCCTCGTCCACGTCGATGGAGGCGCGCACGGGCACCGCGGGTGGCCGTCGTGACGCCGACATCGGTGACCTTCAGGGTGGCAAGGTCGGCTCCGTCGGCGTCGGCAGCGGCCCCGCCGTGCAGGTCACCGGCAAGATCGGCGTCGAGCAAGAGGACGCCTACCTGGAGTCCGGCGACGCCGCGAAGGTGAAGTCGGTCGTGAAGAAGCAGTCCGGCCAGGTGAAGTACTGCTACGAGTCACAGCTCAAGGCCAACCCCACCCTCGCGGGTCGTGTTGAGATCACCTTCTTGGTGAAGGCGGGCCGCGTCACCAGCGCCAAGGCCGTCTCGAACAGCACCGGCAGCGACGCCCTGGGCCAGTGCATCGTCGGCAAGGTGAAGAGCTGGCGGTTTGATGAGGACGTGGTGGGCGAGTTCACCTACCCGTTCTCGCTCACGCCCTCGAGCTGATCGTCAAGTCCGGGCCGGGCGTTCATGACGTCCGGCCCGTGCTCTGTCTGGGGGAGGCGATGGGCCTGCTGCGGATGAGCCTCGCCTGCGCGGAGAGGTCAGCGCCCGTCGTGCACATCGAGCTCCTCAAGCGGGCGACTCGAAGGCGCGCGGCTGGACCCCCTCAACACCACCGGGGACGACGCCTTTGCGGAGTGGTTGGTCAGCCAGGCGAAGGGATGGCGGCTGAACGACGGCCAGACCGGCGAGTACGTCACGCTCAGGCCCGAGGGCTGAGGAGGATCCTGATGCGCCGAGCGATTGATCGTGGCCTCACCGGGCGTCGTCCTTCGCCGGGCGCTCGGTGGGGTAGGGGACTCCCGGGGTGTCTTGGCCCGACGACCCAGGCGCGGGGGAGATCCGCCGAGAGTTTGACGAAGAGACTACAGGTGGGCTTGTCCGCGCCGCTCCAGCAAAACCGCCAAGCCCTCTTCGCCGATTCTCTGAGGCTACTCACGGAGTTGCCCGTCTTGGGATCTCACCCGCTGCTTGGAATCGGCCTTGATCTTTCCTAAAGATCTGGTGATCTGGAGTGATCAACGCGGTGTCTGAACAACATGAGAGGCGGCGTGCGGTTGACAGCCCCGCCCGTTCAACGGTAACGTCCTGCTGTCCTCAGGAGTGAGTCATGACCATTCGGAACCTCTTCGTGCTCATCATGGCGCTCGGGTTCAGCTCGTCGACGGCCCTCGCCCAAGATCCGGCGAGCCAAGGGGAGGTCGTCAGTGGCTCCTCCACCTCGTCTTCTCAGAAGATCCAGTTCGGCCGCGACGCGATCACCGACATGAAAGAGACCGCTGAGTACGTCAACGGGCTCCTCGTCGCCGCGCAGCCCGAGCAGGACGCGGTCAAGATTCAGTGCCTCAACAAGAAGCTCTCCGCGGTGCGCGCGCTGGTTCAGGTCAGCGAGTCCGCCTTGGCGAGTATGCAAGAGGCCCTCTCCGTCGGGGACGACGCTCGCGCCGACTACGAGTTCCGCAAGATCGGGGTCGCCAAGAACAAGGCGGTCCAGTTCCGTGGGGAGGCTGACGCTTGCGTCGGTGAAGAAGGCAAGGCCGAGACGCAAGAGAGCGCCCAGTACGAGGGCGCCGAGCTCAGCGAGACCATCGCCGATGGGAACGCTGGCATCGGCATCGACCCCCCTGGCGTCTCGCCCTTTGAATGAGCGCGTTCTACAATCCGAGGACGCGCCGCCCGCACGGGTCGCGCGAAAGACTTCTCGCGGCCCTGCCGCTCGCTGAGGCAGGCCAGACGTTGAGGCAAGAAGCGATGACAAAGAACTCTCGGGGGAATGAACGGAGCGCGCGAGCGGCTCGTTCGTTCGGTGCGCTGTTCGTGACCTTGCTCCTCGCCACGCCGGCCTCGGCGGGCGGGCCGGGCAGCGGCGTCCGCTTCGCCGACCATGGGCTGCTCACGCCTACCCTTGATGTCGGCATGCAGTTCCAGTCCAACCCGTTCCTGGTCGACGGCGGCGGCGTGTCCGCGGATCGCCAGGTCGTGCGAGGCGTAAACCTCCTCGCCCGTCCCCAGATCAAGCTGGAGGTCAACAACGATCTCCTCGTCTTCGACCTCACCGCGAGCCTCGCCGCGCGGCAGTTCCTCAACAAGTCCGCGCGCAACTTGAGCCGGGCCACAGACACCACGGCGCTCGCCAACCTCGACCTGCTCCCCGAGGCCGTGGTCGGGCTCAAGCTCGGCGAAGACTTCTACATCGACAACCGCCCGTCCGAGGCTCGCTTCGCGGGTCTTGAGGACAACACCGGCCGCCCCTTCGTCACCCAGCTTCACTCTGGCTCCGACGCTTGGCTCGCGGTCCACCCCGGCGGCGCGCTGAACATCGACGTCGGCGGCTTCTTCGACGTCGATGACTTCACGACCAACCCGAACTCGACGCCGTCTCCGGCCGACGACAACAACTCGGGCGTCCTCGGCTCGGATCTGAACAACCGCTGGCGTTACGGCCCCCAGCTCAACGTCAAGTGGGCCTTCTTCCCCAAGACCTCGCTCCTCGCCAGCGCGGAGTTTGAGCGGTTTAGCTGGGAGAACAACCTCATCCAGACGACCGGCAGCACGGCGCTGGAGTTCTCCGACGACTGGTTGGCGATCCCCGACGGCCTGGGCTTCCGGGTGAACGCGGGGCTCTCGGGTCGGTTCACCAAGAAGATCGTGCTCAACACCACGGTCGGCTATGGCCAGCTTCGTTACGACACGGCCTCGGTGGATGAGGAGGCCGCCGTCAAGGCCGCCGCTGGGGCGCAGGGCCTCGGCACCCTCGACGCCGCCGGCCAGGGCTGGGACTCGTCGCTCACGAGCTTTGGCGAGGGCCTGCTCGTCACGAGCAAGCTCG
>JAKLKE010000410.1 GCA_023150775.1 Myxococcota bacterium | reverse complement strand
GACGATCACCTCGGCCCCGGTGAGCGCCCGGAGCGGCGCGGCGAGGCGATCCAGGCCGCAGCGCCCCAAGAGCACGATCGGGCCGATCAGACCGTGAGGATCGTTCATGAACCGCGCTCCGGCGACGAGGATCAAACCGATGATCTTATCGAGGCGTATCGAGACTTGTCGTTTTTTGTCATGAAGCCCCGAGCGGAGTGACCCATTTCTCCGCATAGAGCGGCGCTTTGGGCTTGAGGGCTGGCGCCGCTCGCCCAGGGCTCGGCCACGAGCGCCGCTGACACCTTGGCGCGTGGTATCGATCAGGGTGAGGAAGTACGTCTTCATGCTGATGACCGGCGCGACAAGGCAGGATGCCGTGATGAGGACCTCGGTGGAGGAGCGCCTCGCGGTGATCGCGGGCCTGGAGCTTCAACGCGACGACACGAGCGTCGAGGGCCTCCTTGACTTCGCGGTGAGCCCCGCCGTCGAGGACGCCGTCCGCGCCGTCGCCCAGCGCGCGCTGTCTCGCCGATTGGGCGCCTTGGACCTCGCCCAGCGCCTCGGCGCCCGGCTCATCGACGCCCCCGTCGCCAGCCGCCGCCTCATCGTGCAGGCGCTGGTGACCCACGGGGATCTCCGCAGCGTGCCTTGGCTGCTCGCGGCCCTGGAGGATCCCGATGAGGACGTCCGGCGCATCGCCGTGCGGGGCCTTGGCCAGCTCGGCAGCGCCGGGGTGGCCGATGAGCTGCTCAGCCTGCTCGACGATCCCGGCGTGGCGCTGCGTCTGGACGTCTGCCGCACCTTGGCCCGCATCGGCGGCGAGGCCGGTCACCGCGCCTTGTCCCGGCTCATCGAAGATCCTTCGGCGCGGCTGCGCGAGGAGGTCTGCATCCTCCTGCGGGAGCAGCCCGACGCCGCCCTCGTCGGCCCCCTGCTCGGCCGCCTGGGCGACCCAAAAGAGCGCAGCGGTGTACGTTTTAAGGCCGTCGAGGCCCTGAGCGCCGCCCGGGATCCCGCCGCGTTGCCCGCGCTCATCGCCGCGCTCGGCGACGCCGACAGCGCCGTTCGCTCCACGGCGGCCTGGTGCCTCGGCGCGTTTCGGGCTCCCGAGGCCTATGAGCCCCTCGTCGCTTACCTCTTCGCCGACATGGACGGCGAGTACGCCCACGCCGGCGCGGCGATCTCGCTGGGGCTCAGCGGTGATCCCCGCGCCCTCGCCCCGCTCAAGCGGGCTCAGGACGACGAGCGTGAGGCCGTGCGCCAGTGGGCCGCCGAGGGCCTGGGCCACCTCAAGCTCGCCCAGGCCGTGCCGCCCCTCGTGCTCGCCTTAGAGGACGTCAGCGAGGCCGTTCGAGAGTCCGCCGCCCGCGCCCTTGGCCGCCTCGGCGAGCCCGCCGCGCTGCCCAACCTCACCGCGGCGCTCGTCGCCGACGAGGTGCCGATCCGCGCCGCCGCCGCCGAGGCGATCGGGGCGATCGGCTCCCCCGAGGGCATCGACGGGCTCATGGAGGCCACGGCGTCGGATCTCCACGAGCGTGTGCGCGCCGCCGCCGCCGAGGCCTTGGGTCGTCTGGGCGTGCCCAGCCCTGAAGTCGCCCGTCGGCTCCTGCACCTGCTCAGCGAAGAGAGCCTCAGCGTGCGCCGCGCCGCCGCCGCCGCCTTGGCCACGGTCGTTGAGCCCGGGCAGCTCCCCGGCCTACGCACGCTCATCCGCAGCGAGCCCCGGCTCACTGAAGACGCGCCCACCTGGGTGAGCCTGATCACCGCCCGAGCGCGCCTCGGCGACGAGGCCGCCCGCGAGGCGCTGTGGCGTCTCGCCCGAGAAGACCAGGCCGAGAGCTGGCGCGCCGCCGTCGGCTTGGCCCAGATCGGCGATCCCCGGGCGGTGGAGCCCAACGTGCGGCTCCTGCGCGCCCGGGAGTGGAGCGTGAAGCTCCAGGCGATTCACGCCTTGGCGGCCCTTCGCAGCGCCGCGGCCATCCCGGCCCTGCGTGAGCGCCTGCGCGACCGCACCCCCGCCGTGCGGGAGGCGGCGGCGCGGGCCATCGCCGAGATCGAGGGCGCCTAGCGCCCCCGTCCTCTCGAAGATCCTCTAGCGGCGACGACGGACCATGAGCCCGACGAGGCCCAAAGCCGCCAACATGCCCAGGCCACGCGAGGCCGGGGCGGTGGAGGTCGAGCAGGTCAAGCGCCCGCCCTTCTCCTCCTCGTCGCCGTCGATGTCTTCGCCGCCGTCGTCTTCAGGCTCCTTCGCGGGCACGGGCACGAGGCCGGGCTCGTCACACCACACGCGGGTGCCGTCCTCGCAGCGGGCGCGCATCTCGGCGTCGATCCAGCCCAGGTAGAAGTCAACGCGGGTGTCTACGCCGCCGGTCTCTTTGCAGTCCGTCTGATCGTAGGCGTGGGAGGTGACGCCGACGACACGCATGGACTCCTTGAGATCGGTCTCGACCCAAGCGAAGGACGGGCCGCCGGAGTCGCCGTGGCACTTGCGCACGTCGGTCTCCAGCTCACCCACCTTAAACTCGGCCTCGCCGAGCTCCGCGATGGCGCTCATGCCCTGCTGTTTGTAGGCGTAGGTGCCGGGCTCCGGGGGATCGAAGGGGCTGTCTGAGGCGACCTGCTGGCCCCAGCCGACCACGGCGACCTCGGTGCCGACGGCGAGCTGCGCCGCCTCCTCTTCGGTGATGAGGTAGGCGTGGGGCACGTCGGTGACGGCCTGATCGAGGAAGAGCAGGGCGACGTCGTAGTTGGTGGCGATGCCCGTCTGGAGCTTCTGGAGGTCGAAGCTCTCGTGGGTCACCCAGTCCCAGGCGACGACGGCGTCGGAGGGCCACTCGTTGACCGCGCTGCCGTCATGGGCGCTAAGATCGGCCTGGCGCGTCCAGCGGATGTCTTTGTTCTCGATGGTGCCGAAGCCGTAGGTGAAGGCGTAGTCATCGAGGCAGTGGGCGGCGAGGAGCACGACGTCCGGGGCGATGAGCGTGCTGGAGCACACAAACATCCGGATCTCGTAGTCTTTGCCCTGGAAGTTGAGGTCGGCGTCCATCATCATGCCGCCGGCCATCGGGTAGTCGTCGATGGTGGCGTCTTCGCCGTTGATGATGGCCGAGACCGTCGGGGTGTTGGCGCCAGCGCTGGGCGTAGCGGCCTCGAAGGCGCTGGGCTCGCCCGCGAGGGCCGCGCCGCTGAGCGCGAGGGCGAAGAGAGCAGAGGGCATGATCATGGCGACTCCTCAGAGTTTGGGGATGCCGCCAATCTGTCTCCAGATTCTCCCGACCGCAAGCGCGGGCTTTGTCAGCCCTGCGTCAACCCAGCGCGCTCTCGCTCTAACTTCGCCGCGTGGCGGAAGAAGGTCACGAGGTAGTTCGTCGCGCTCGCGAGCGTAAAGAAGAGCGCGATGTACATCAGCACGAGCCCCGCGGAGTGGACCTCGACATGAAAGCGTGGGCTCGGCCACAGGGTCGTGGGGTAGTGCCACAACAAGAAGCCGAGCGCTGTGGACTGGAAGGACGTCTTGAACTTGCCGAGCGTGTCGGCGGGCATCACGAGGCCCTCGCTGATCGCGACCGTGCGCAGCGCGGTGATCGTCAGCTCCCGGCAGATGATCACCGCCGCCACCCAGGCCGGCATCCAGCCCAGGTTGACGAGCATGATCATCGTCGTGGCGACCATGAGCTTGTCGGCGAGGGGGTCCAAGAAGGCCCCGATCACCGAGGTGAGCCCCCACTTTCGCGCGAGGTAACCGTCGATCACGTCGGTGATCATCGCCACGACGAAGATCACGCAGGCCAAGGCGGCCTCTAGACGCGTCGGCGTCGTGTACAACAGCCACACCATCAGCGGCACCACGGCGATACGCGCCACGGTGAGGCTGTTGGGGAGGTTCCAGAAGCCCTTACTCTTCACGGCGCACCTGACCCGGCGTCTTGTTGGCCGCGGAAGTGGTTGTAGAGGGCCATGACCTTCACGACGTACTCCTGGGTCTCAGGGATCGGCGGGATGCCGTTGTGGCGCTTCACCGCCCCGGGGCCCGCGTTGTACGCCGCCAGGGCCAGCTCCGTCGAGCCGAACTCGTTGAGCTGACGAGCGAGGTAACGCGCGCCGCCGTCGATCGCCTGGGTCGGGTCGAAGGGATCCACCACGGCGAGCTCTCGCGCCGTGCCCGGCATGAGCTGCATGAGGCCCTGCGCCCCCGCCGGAGAGATCGCCCGGGGGTTCATGCCCGACTCCGCCAGCGCCACGGCCTTGATCAAGGGCGCGGGCACCCCGTACTGCAATGACGCCCCGGCGATGACCGTGTCGTAGTCGTTCAGCGCCGGGAAGCTCCGTAAGCTCACCGCAGACGGCGCGGGCAGGGGCTTCTCACGCAAGAGCACCGTGTAGCCCGAGCGCGCCGGGGGCGAGTCGGTGAAGGTCAGCGTGCCGTCTGGGTTCTCACGAATCCAGATGTCCTGGGCGAGCACGGCGATCAGCAGTAGGGGGGTCAGAGCGCTCACGCGGACAGGATACCCGCGAAGGGGCCTCGCGCGTTATCGTGGGCGGACGAACGGAGGTGCCTTGCGGCAGATCTGCGACTTCTTGGTCATCGGCTCCGGCATCGCCGGGCTGCTCTACGCGCTCAAGGCGTCCCAGCACGGGCGCGTCATCCTGCTCACGAAGACCGAGCTGGAGGAGTCCAACTCCCGCTACGCCCAAGGCGGCGTGGCCACGGTCTGGGACGAGTCCGACTCCTTCGAGGAGCACATCCGAGACACGCTCGTCGCCGGGGCGGGCCTGTGTCGCCGGGCCACGGTGGAGCACGTCGTCACCCAAGGTCCGGCGCGTATTCGAGAGCTCATTGAGCTGGGCGTCGCGTTCTCGCGGCACTCCACGACCTCGGATGAGCTGGAGCTCGCGCGGGAGGGCGGTCACGGCAAACGCCGAATCTTGCACGCGAAAGATCAGACCGGCGCGGAGATCGTGCGCGCGCTGGTCGCCGCGGTGCGGGCGCACCCCGACATCGACGTGCGGCCCCACCACGTCGCCGTAGACCTCATCACCGAGCGCTGGCTCAACCGCCGCCGGGGCGAGCCCGAGCCCTTCCCCGACCGGGTGCTCGGCGCCTACGCCCTGGACGTGACGCGTGGCGAGGTGGACGTCTACTGCGCCCGGGTGGTGGCGATCTGCAGCGGCGGCGCGGGCAAGGTCTACCTGCACACGACCAACCCCGACGTGGCCACCGGCGACGGCATC
>JAKLKE010000040.1 GCA_023150775.1 Myxococcota bacterium | reverse complement strand
GTCATGACCGAGCTGACCGTGCGCCGTTGCCCTGGCGCCACGCTCTACGGCCCCGCCGAGGGCCTCCCCGACGCCACCCTCGGCGCCTGGGAGCTGCGGCAGGGGCTGCGTTTGTCGGTGAAGGACGGCGAAGGGGTGAGCACGGCGTTCACCGTCGTCGGCAAGCCCACCCAAGAGGCCAGCCGCACCCACGCCCGGGCCTTGAGCCTCTTGGAAGAGCACCCCGACACCATCGTGCTCAACGCCGGGAACAGCCTGGACGGCGCGAGCAGCGTCGTAGACGGCGCCCTCTCCCTCCATCGGCCCACGGGGCTGCGTGGCCTGAGCGAGGCCCGGCCCGACGCGTACCTCCCCGGGCAGAACGAGCTGGCGGCGGGGCCCCGGGCGTTTTTTGACGAGGCGAGGCCCTACGACCTGCCGCTGATGGTGACGAACTGGTCCACGACCGACCCCGCCCTCACCTTGCCGGCCTCGGTGATGGTCACCCGGGGCGCGGCCCGGGTCGCCGTGCTCGGGGTGCTGGACCCGGCGCTGATGGAGCGCCTGCCGTCCTTGGCCGCCGACGGCGTGACCTTGACCGACCCCATCGCCGCCCTCAACGCCGAGATCAGCCGCCTCCAGGCCCTCCCCGAGCCCCCGGACGCCGTCATCTTGCTCACCACCGCTGACGCGACGCAGCAAGACATGCTGCGACGCAAGGTGCGCGGCGCCGACCTGCTCATCGGCGACACGAGCTTCGCGACGCTGCGGGTGGCGTCGGAGACCTGGGTGATGCGCCCCACCACCCGGGCCGAGAAGGGCGCGCCGGTGACCTTGCCCCTCGACGGCCTGCTCATGGTGTCCCTCGTCGTGGATCCTGACGCTCACCGCGTCTTGGAGGTCAAGGCCGAGCCCCTGCTCGTCCGGGGTGACGCGCCGGTTCACCCCGAGACCACCGCGGCGATCACCGCCGTGCGCGCCGAGCTCTACCCCAGCCTCGACGCGCCGCTCTTGCCCGCGCCCCCGGGCGGCCCAGCCGTCGCCTGGAGCGCGGCGACCTTCGGGCAGCTCGTCTGTGAGGCCGTTCGTGCGCAGACCGGGGCCGATCTGGTCGTCTTGGCGCCGAGGCCCAGCCCCCGGGTGCCGCCCGGCCCGCTCACCGCCTTGGCCGTCGCCGACGCCTTGGCCAGCCTGGAGCGTCTGGAGGCCCACCCCGTCCCCGCCGACCGCTACGCCGACCTGCTCAACGCCTTGCCCGCCGTCGAGCTCTTGACCTGCGGCTCGGTCCCCGGCGCCGCCTTCCCCCTCGCCGGGGGCCGCCCGCTGGACCCCAGCCGCACCTACCGCCTCGTCACCACCGACCTCACCCGGCAGAGCACGCCCCTGGGCGCCTTGCTCCAGGCCGGGCCGCCGCCCCGACCCCTCGATCCACGGGGCCCCCAGCCCCTCGGCCTCACCCTACACGCCGCCGTGCTCGACACCTTGACCGAGGCCGTGGAGACGAGGGGTGCCGATGCTGCGGTGCAGCATTTTCTGATCGAGCGCCCCAAAGCCATCGAGCCGCTGTGGCTCTTGCGCGCCCGGGGCCTCTCCTTGGAGATGACCCGCTTCGACGGCGTGAACGACCCGACCCCCTTCGCCGCCGTACCCGAGACCCTCGCCGTGAGCCCGTCGAGCTTCACCCTGAGCACCGCCGGAGACCTCAGCCTGGAGTACGGCAGCGCCGCCTGGGCCTGGGATCTGCGCGGCCGCAGCGCGTACTCCGTCGTGCGCACCGCCGACGCCACCCAAGAGGCCAGCGACGACTGGCGCCTCTCCACGTCTCTCGTCTCCCGGCGCCTCACCCTGCCCGGCGCACCCGGGGCCTGGGCGCCCTACGGTGAGCTGCTCTACGACAGCGAGTGGACGCCCACCGAAGACGGCGAGGGCGCGTTCAACCCCCGCCAGGCCGACCTCTCTATGGCCTTTGGCCTCGGCGCCGCGCCGAGCGCCACCCTGCGCCGCCTGCGCCTCGGCGGCTTCGCCAACCGCGACCTCAACCAGCTCAGCACCAAACCGACTGAGCTGGGCCTCCGCCTCGACCTAGAGGCCTCCCGGCGCCTCGGCGACGTGGCCCGGCTGAGCGCCTTGGGCGACGTGATGTGGTTCGCCCACACCCAGAACGACGACCCCAGCGACCTGCGCCTGCGCGCCTGGGGTGAGCTGCGCCTCAGCCTGCCCTTGGCCCGCTGGCTGGAGATCTCGGTGTACAGCCAAGGGTTTGTGGTCTACGGGCGGCACCCGGAGAACGCGGTGTGGGGCGTCGCCAGCACGACGGGGGCCACGCTCACCGCCTCGGGCAGCGCCACCTTGGGCCGTTAGAGGTTGTACGCCGGGTTGTCGACGCTGAAGTCGGCGTCGGTGAGGCCCTGGTTCACCTTCACGCCGACGAAGTTGAAGCGCTCGACCACCTGCACCTGGCCGTTCATGCGGTCGGTGATCTCAAAAAACACCGGCAGGCCCGTGCGGTCGGCGATGCAGAACTCGGACTTCATCGCGTAGAACCCAGGCTCTTGGTCTTTGGGCATCGTCACCCGGGCGCAGCGGGCGCTCTCGCCGAAGAGCACCCGGGGGCCGAGGTCTTCAGCGGTCAAGGCCAGCTCAGGGCGGCTGCGGGCGAGCTCAAAGTCTTCGCGCACCATACGCACCGGGAACGACAGCCCCGCGTCGAGGATGCTGTGGCGGTTGCCGCGCATGGCGACAGAGCCTTTGGGGTCGAGGGTGAGCGTCGGCACATAGGCCGCCGTGCTCACGATGAGCTTGCCCCCGGTCAGAGTCGGCGAGTACAGCACCTCGCGGCCGTTGTAGCGTTCACCCACCCAGCGCATGTACACGTCGCCGCCACGACGCCACTTGATCGCCATGCGCTCTTCAGGGATCAAGCCGCCATCGGCCCACTCCCGGCGGTGCAGGGTGTAGACCGCGTCTTTGACCCCGCGCTCGGCGGCGATCATTCGCTCGACGAGGGCCTCGGCGACGGCCCTCGCCGGGTCGTCCCCCTCGGCGTGGGCGCCGGGGATGAGGCTCAACGCGGCGACGAGGGCGAGGAGCAGCACAGTGAGGTGGCGCATGGGGCGAGGCTCCGAGGACGTTCAGGACGGGGCGAAGGGCGCACGACGGCGAAGGCTGAAGGTCAACACGCCGACCAGCCAGAGCCAGCCCGAAGACTGGGGGCCCACCGCGCAGCGTCCGCTCTTTGTGGTCTCACGCGCTACGGCGCACAGGCCGGCGGTCTGGTCTTTGCCGGTGTCGCTGAAGGTGACCCACAGCGCGCCGCCGCCGTCGAGGGGGCCGGCCAAGGACAAGGCGCCTTCGCCGACCTGGCCCAAGGTGCGGGCGATCAACACGCCATCCGCGTCTACGGCGGCGAGGCTCACCCAGGCCTCGGACTCCTCGCCGGGGTCTACCAAGGCGCAGTCGAGGCTCACCCCCGCGTCGTCGCCGCCCAGGGCCACGGAGACCGACTGGGTGGTGAAGCGGCCCTCCAGCGCCTCAAACGCCAGCTCGGGGCCCGTGGCCTCGACGAGGGGAGGTGGCGTAGTGTTGGCCGTCGTCGCGGGCGCAGGCGAAGAGGTTCCAGGCGCTCCACTCGGCGTAGGTCGCGGCGAAGGGCTGGCCAAAGCGCTCCTCGCTCGCCGCGTCCATCCGCAGGACCCAGCCGCCGTCGCCGCCGCGCATGTCTTCCCAGGCCGAGACCGCCGAGGCGTCGTCTGCGGGGCCGCCAAGGCCGTCGGCGCGGCGCTCGGTCCAATACTTCCAGAAGAAGAAGCCCGCGTACTCAAAGCGGCCGTCGGTGGTCGCGACGGGGTCGTCGGGGCTCAACAGGCGGATGATGTACAGAGCGTCCAAGGCCAAGGTGAGGGCCTCGCTCTCCTCCAGGCGGTACTGGGCCCAGGTCGCCGCGGACTCGTAGAGCCAGGAGTGAACGTCGAGGGTGTAGCCGAACTGTAGGCAGTGGTGCAGCTCATGGCCGGCGACGCTGCGGAGGATGGCGCCGTCGCCGTCGGTGAGGTCGTTGTTCAGCGAGATGTGGCAGGTGCTGGCGAAGCGGGCGTCGTTGGGGGTCGTGGGGTAAGCGAAGCCGTTGCCGTCGATGGCGTGCACATACACGTCGATGGCGTCGGTGCCGCCGCCGCCGTCGTCGCCGACCACGTCCGGCCAGCCCCAGCTCTGGTACACCCCTCGGGCGCGCTCTAAGCTGCTGAGGATCTCGACGGCCACGTCCGCCACGCCGTCGCCGTTCTCGTCGTTGACGCCGCGCAGCGCGTCGGCGCCCTCTAAGGTGTAGTGCAGGCGGAAGCGGCCATCTTCGGAGTCCAGGGTGTACACGCCGTCGCCCAGCTCGGGGCGGCTCGCGGCGCGCTGCAGGAGCGCGGCGGAGAGATCGTCGGGCAGGCAGTCGGTCGGCGTCACGGGGGCACCTCAGCGGTAGGGCATCATAGCCCCAGGGCCGAGAAACCGCCGTCTACGGGCAGCACGACCCCGGTGATCCAGCGCGCGGCGGGGGAGGCCAAGAACGCGACGGCCTCGGCGACGTCCTCAGGCTCACCCACCCGGCCCAGGGGCGTGCGGGCGAGGATCGGGCCTCGGCGGGCGGGGTCGTTGAGCACGGGCTCGGCCAGAGGGGTGCGCACATACCAAGGCGCGACGGCGTTCACCCGCACCGGCGCCCACTCCACGGCGGCGAAGCGGGTGAAGCTGTCGATGGCCCCTTTGCTGAGCGCGTAGTGGGCCGTGGACGTGCGCACGACGCGGTTCGCCGAGACGGAGCTGAGGTTCACGATGTTGCCGTCATCAGCGCGCTGCAGCCAAGGCAGGGCCCGGCGGCTGAGGTCCCAGGCGCTCTCGACGTTGAGCGCCATCAGCGCGCGGAGCTCCTCCAACGAGAGCTCGGCGGTGGGCTTGCGCAGGTTGCCCCCGGCGTTGTTCACGAGCACGTCCAAGCGGGAGCCGGCCTCGGTGAGCGCGCGGATCACGCGGTCGCGGCCCTCGGGGCTGGCGACGTCGGCGGAGATGGGCACCACCCCCTCGGCCTCGTTCGCCAGGGCCGCCAGGGGCTCGGGGCGGCGGGCGACGGCGATCACGGTGTGGCCACGCGCGGCGAGGAGCAGGCAGATCGCCCGGCCGATGCCTTCGCTCGCCCCGGTCACCAAGGCCAAACGGCTCATGTCGCCTCCAGCAGCGCGTCATCCCAGGTCAACACGACCTTGCCTACGCTGACGTCGCTCCCGACGTAGGCCAAGGCCTGCTCCGCCTCGGTGATGGGCAGCGCACGGTCGATGATCGGGCGCAGGCTGCCGTCCACGAAGCTCGGCCAGAGGGCCTCCCGCATCGCCGTGAGCAGGCGCCCTTTCTCGGCCGCCGACCGACCGCGTAAGGTGGAGCCCTGGATCCGCAGGCGCTTCATCAGCACCCGGCCCAGGTCGATGGGGGCCTCACGCCCGCCCAGGAGGCCGATGAGCACGAGGCGCCCGCCGAGGGCCAAGGCGCGCAGGTTGAGGTCCAACGCTGAGGCGCCGACCGGGTCGAGGATGACGTCTACGCCGCGACCGTCGGTGAAGGCGCGTAAGTCAGCGGCCAAGTCACCCGCCCGGCGATCCGTGGCCCCCGCCGCGCCCAGGCTCAAGCAGACCGGCAGCTTGGGCGCGCTCGCCACGGCCCAGACGGGGTTGCCCCAGCGCGCGCAGAGCTGCAGCGCCGCGGTGCCGACGCCGCTCGCCGCCGCCCAGATCAAGACCCGCTCCCCGGGCAGAAGCGCGCCCTCCTCCTTGAGGTTGAGCCAGGCCGTCGTGAACACCTCCAAGATCGCCGCGCCCTCCACA
The DNA here is from genome assembly GCA_023150775.1 of Myxococcota bacterium. Taxonomy (GTDB): domain Bacteria; phylum Myxococcota_A; class UBA796; order UBA796; family CAJQPC01; genus JADKFE01. The sequence goes on along the minus strand of JAKLKE010000040.1, from coordinate 20,150 downwards.
AAACCCAGGCCCTCGGGGATGGGCAGGCACACCCGGGCGTCGCAGACCACACGGCTCGCGTAGCCGCCGCCGGCGAGGAGCGCGCACACCCGGTCACCCACGGCGAAGCCCTCCGCCCCTTCGCCCAAGGCGAGCACCACCCCGGCGCACTCTAGGCCGAGCACGGGGCTCACGCCGGGCGGCGGCGGGTAGAGGCCCGCGCGCTGCATGAGGTCGGCGCGGTTCACCCCCGAGGCCCGCACGTCAATGAGCAGCTCTCCCGGCCCTGGCGTCGGGTCGGGCGCGGTCTGGAGGCGGAGCGCGCCGCCCTCTGAGACATGCACGAACTGCATAACGCTCCTTGGATTTCCCTCAAATTGAATACTGACTCTGGGTCACTTATCCGACGCTCTGCAGCACCTTGAGGCTCTTGAGATCTCGATGGGTGTGCCATCGCAGGTGCTCGGCGAAGAGCCAAGGTGAACACTCCAAGGGCGACTCGTCGATGAGCTCCACCAAGGGCGTGCGCCGGGCGCGCTCCAGCCGCGCGGCGTCGTCGGCGGTGAGGGGCAGGCCGCCGCCGCAGCGGGCGTGGGCCACGCCGCCGAGGCCGACGTCATAGACGAGGGGCTCCTCCTCAAAGGCCGCGCCGCAGGACACGCAGCGGGTGAGCTGGGGGGCGAGCCCGGCGAAGGTCAGGGCCTTGGCCTCAAAACCCAGGCGGAAGAGGTCGCTCGGCGGCGCCGAGACCCCGTCGAGCACGGTGAGCGCCACGTCCAAGAGCCCAAACAGCCGCGACTCGTCGTGGCCCTCGCGGGCGAGGTTGAGGCCCCACTCGCAGAGGTACGGCAACAAGCAGATGCGGCCCAGGTCGTCCCGGCAGCGGGGGCGCCCGTCGAGCAGCTCCGCCCCGTCGAGGTGCCACAGCTCACCGCGCCCGGGGCGAATCATCACCCGCGCCCGGTCGCCCACATCCAGGGCCCCGCCGAACCGTTTGCTGGACTTGCGGGCGCTGCGGGCCAAGGCCGGCACGAGGCCCTCCTGGGCGATGAGCAGGCGCAAGATGCGGTCGCTCTCGCCATAGTCGAGGTGCCCGAGCACCAGGGCCACACGCTCCTCTGCGGGGGCGGCCATCAAAAGCCAAACAGGCGGGTGCAGACGACGAAGTAGACCACGATGGCGATCCAGTCGATGCTCGTGGTCACAAACGGCCCCGTCGCCACGGCCGGGTCGACGCCGACCTTGTCCAAAGACATCGGGATGAGCGTGCCCAGCACCGCCGAGGTCAAGACCGCGAGCACGATGGAGAGGCCCACCGCCGCGGCGAGCTCCCAGTTGGGGTAACGAACGAGGCAGTAGCCCGCGAGCAGCACCGCCAAGGCGAGGCCCATCACGAGGCCCACCTGGCCCTCTTTGAACAAGAGCCGGGCGGAGCTGGCGCGGTCATACGCCACGCCGCCCACGGCGAGGCCACGCACGGTCAAGGTCGCGGCCTGAATGCCGACGTTGCCGCCGAGGCCCATCACCAGAGGGATAAAGCCCGCGAGCACGGCCTCTCGGGCCAAGGTCTCCTCAAAGAGCCCGATGACCTCGGAGAGCCCGACGCCGCCGACGAGGGTGACGAGCAGCCAGGTGAGGCGTTTGCGCGCGGCGGTGAGCGCCCCGTCGGTGTCGTTCGACGAGTCCTCGGGCACGCCGGCCATCTTGAGCATGTCCTCGGCGGCCTCCTCGCGGACGACGTCAAGCACGTCGTCTACGGTGACGATGCCGAGGAGCTTGCGGGTGTCGTCTACGACGGGGATCGCCAAGAAGCTGTAGCGCTGGGCGATGCGCGCCACCTCCTCCTGGTCGGTCTCGGCGGAGACGGCGATGACGTCAGACGTCATGATCTCGGCGAGCGCCGTAGACGGGCTGTTCATCAAGAGCTGGCGTAAGGAGGTGACGCCGACGAGCTGCCCGGCGTCGTTCTCGACGTAGAGGTAAAACACCATCTCGACGTCGCCTTGCTCTTGCAGGGCGGAGATGGCCTCGCGGCAGGTCGTGGCGTCGTTCAGCCGGAACGCCACCGGGGACATGATGCCGCCGGCGCTGTCCTGCGGGTACGCCATCAGCTCTTCGACGTTCTGCCGGTCTGTCGGCAGCATCCGCTCCAACAAGCGGCGCTGCAGCTCGTCGGGCAGGCGCTCGATGAGGTCGGCCTGGTCGTCGGGCTCCATCTCGTCGAGCCAGCGGGTCAGGCGCTCAAAGGCCACGCCGTCGATGAGCACCCGCATCGTCTCTTCGTTGCAGGTGAGCAAGGTCTCGCCCGCGATGGTGTCGGGCAGGTGTTTGGCCAGGAACAAACACTCGTTTCGGGTGAGGTGCGCCAAGGCCTCGGCGATGTCCGCCGCTGAAGACTTCGTGAGCGCCCGGGTGAGCGGCTGGGTGGCCTTCCGCCGCACGAGGCGCCGAATGGCGTCTACGCGGGTCTGGACAAGGTTCATCTCGGCCATAGGCACCTCCTGGTGGTCCACCAGGGCTGGGCAGGGGCGATGACCGTCAGCGTCGTGCGTCGTCGATGAAGACCAACCGCCGCGACGCGCTCAGGTTTCCGAGGGGCTCGACGCGGGCGCCGTTGTAGCTGACCCGCAGGCGGGTGAGGTCCGCGACCTCCACCGCCATCTCTGCCGCCAACGGGAACTTGAGCACCCGCTCTTCGCAGGTCGTGTCCAAGCTGGCACAGAGCACGGCGTCATAACGTTCTACGCCGTCGATCTCCACGCGAACCTTCACCGGCTCAACGGCGGAGATTCGTAAACCGCTCTCGGAGTCGGGCACGAGCGGCGCGGCGGGCGCCGCAGGAAGCTCGGCGACGGGCTCTACGGGCGGCGGCTCGCCCTCAGCCATGGTCTCGGGCGTCTCCGGCGTCTCGGCCGGGGCGTCGGTGACCCGATGGATGATCTGCATGAGCAAGAGCGTGATGATCACCATCGCCGCCGCCGCCGCGAACACACGAAGCGCCGTGCGCAGGCGCTCTTCAGACGACTGCGGAGGCGGCGGCGCTTGGGGCGGCGGCGGGAGGCTCACGGCGTCTGCTCCAAGGCGGCGAGCTGGCCCCGGGCGCGCTCGGAGACCGGCGTGCCCGGCCACTGCCCCATCACCTGGGCCAAGGCCATGCGCGCCTCTTCGGTGCGGCCCAACAAGACGAGCAGCTCGCCCACCTTCAGGCTCGCCTCGGGGAACTCCGCCGGGCACAACATCACCACGCGGTCCATGGCGTCCAGGGCCTGACCGGGCTGGGCGGCCTGCTCCAAGGCCAAGCCGAGGTTGTACCAGGCCTGGCAGTAGTTCGGCGCCCGGCGGCTGGCCTCCTCAAGCACGGCCACGGCGCGGTCAAGCTCACCCTCTTGCATCAAGGCGTAGCCGAGGTTGTTGAGGATCTTCGACGTCTCGCGGTAGCTGAGGTCGTTCAGGGCGATCTCAAGGCGCTCGATGGCCTCGGCGTTTCGCCCTGTGCGCTGGAGCATATAGGCATAGTTGAGGTTGATCTGGGCGTCTTCGGGCTTGAGGCGCAGGGCGCGCTTGAAGGCGTGCTCGGCCTTGTCCGCCGCCCCACGGCGCAGGTAGGCCAAGGCCAAGGTGTGCCAGGCGTCGGCGTTGCGCCGGTTGAGCTTGACGGCCTCCTGCAGCACGGGGATGGCCGACTCGGGGTTGTCTTCCGTGAGGTAGGCCGCGCCCAGGTCCACCTTGGCCTGGGCCCGACCGGCGCGGCGCTGGGTGACGCAGCCCGGCCCGGCGCCGAAGAACAACAGCCCGGCCAGGGCGAGCCCGACGAGGCGACCGGGGCTCACAGGTACTTCCCGATGATGAGGTCCAAGGCGGCGCGGCGATCCGCGGGGATGAGGTGCGGCGCGGTCATGATCGCGCCCTTCATCGCCTGGTGCATGGGCGGCGGGCCCTCGTGGGCGGCGATCATCGGCGCGACCCCGGCGATGATCGCCTTCGCCCGGGCGACGTTCGCCTTGATCACGGCGACGACGGCCTCCACCGTCACGTCGTCGTGGCCCTCGTGCCAGCAGTCGTAGTCCGTAGACATCGCCACCGTGGCGTAGGAGATCTCGGCCTCCCGGGCGAGCTTCGCTTCAGTGAGGTTCGTCATGCCGATGACGTGGGCGCCCCAGGAGCGGTAGAGGTTCGACTCGGCCCGGGTGGAGAACTGCGGGCCCTCCATACAGACGTAGACCCCGCCGTCGTGGGTGACGGCGCCGGACGCCTGGGCGGCCTTCACCAGATAGCCCCGAAGGGCGCTGCAGACGGGATCCCCAAAGGCGATGTGGGCGACGATGCCCTGCTCATAGAAGGTCACCGCGCGCTGGCTCTTCGTGCGGTCGATGAACTGGTCGATGATGACCATGTGGCCCGGCGCGATGTCCTCACGCAGCGAGCCCACGGCGGAGATGCTCACGATCCAGCCCACGCCGAGCTTCTTCATGCCGTAGATGTTGGCGCGGTAGTTGACCTCGGACGGGTTCAGGCGGTGGCCGCGGCCGTGCCGGGGCAAAAACACCAGCTCGACGCCGTCCAAGCGCCCGACGACGTAGGTGTCGGAGGGGTCGCCAAACGGCGTCTCGATCCGGTACTCACGGATGTCTGTGAGGCCCTCGATCTCGTACAGGCCGCTGCCGCCGATGACGCCGATGCGTGTGGTCATGTGTCGCTCCTCTTGAACTGTCGCAGTTTACCCCAACGCGGCCTCGGGGATCTGCTCGCCGAGGCTCGCTTTCCCGAGCTGGCCGCAGGCCGCCGAGATGTCGGTGCCCCGGGTGTGCCGAACGGACGTCTGCACGCCCCGGGTGACGAGGTAGTGTTGCCACTCCCGCACCCGATCGGCGCTGGGGCGGCGGATCTCCCGGTCAGGGTTCTCGTTGTAGGGGATGAGGTTCACCTTGCTCGGCAGGCCGTCCATCAGCCGCCAGAGCCGCTCCAGGTCGTCATCGGAGGTGTTGAAGCCCTCCATCATGACGTACTCGTAGGTGATGCGTTTGCTGTGGGCCAAGGGCAGCTCGCGGCAGGCGCGCATCAGCTCGTCCAGCGAATAACGCCGGGTGATGGGCATGATCTGGCGGCGCTGCTCCTCCGTCGTGGCGTTCAGGGAGACGGCGAAGCTCACCGGGCTCAGGGCGGCGAGGCGGCGAAGCTGGGGCACGAGGCCCACCGTCGAGACGGTGACCTTGCGGTGGGAGAAGTTGAACGCCGCGTCGTCAAAGAGCGTGCCCAAGGCGATGATGAGGTTGTCGAGGTTGTGCAGGGGCTCGCCCATGCCCATAAACACGAGGTTCGTGATGCGCTGGCCGGGGGCGAGCTGCTCGCGGACCTGCTGCACCTGGCCGACGATCTCCGAGGGGCGCAGGTTTCGTTTGAGGCCCAGATCGCCGGTGAGGCAGAAGCGGCAGGCCATGGCGCAGCCCACCTGGGACGAGATGCACAAGGTCAGGCGCGGGCGACCCCGGGACGGCATCGAGTCGGGGATAAGCACGGACTCAATCTGACCGCCCTCAGGCAAGGACCACACAAACTTGCGGGTGCCGTCGTGGCTGTCGAGCACGAAGGCCGGGGTGAGGCGGTGGAGGTAGGCCCGCTCCACCAGCGCGGCGCGCAGGGCCCGGGTGATGCCGGTGAGCGCGCCAAGGTCGGTCACGTCGGCGAGGTAGAGCTGACGCCAGATCACGCCGGCGTTGTGATCCGAGCCGCCCAGGGCGCGCACAAACTCGCAGAGCCCCTGAAACGACAGGGACTTGAGGTCAGTTTTGCCTTCAGCCGTTTGCACCGTCATCGCCGCTCGTCACCGCCGTCAGCCAGGGGCGCCAATCCGGGCGCAGACCGCAGCGCTTAACGTGGGGCGCGGGCCTTCGCACCCTTGCCGCCGGGGGTGACGCCCGCCGCCAAGAGCGCCCGGATGCGGCCGCTGAGCTCGGTGAAACGTTCGGTGCCTGCCACCTCGGTCACCGCCGTGTGCACGGCCCAAGGGTGCGCCACGAGGCAACAGAAGCGCCGGGCGCGGGTCATCGCCGTGTAGAGCAGCGCCCGCCGCAGCATGACGTGGTGCGCGGTGTGCATCACCAAGACCGCGGCGGGGTACTCACTTCCTTGGCTCTTGTGAATCGAGATCGCCCAGGCGTGATCGAGGTTGTACAGGGCCTCACCGCTGAGGCGCAGAGTGCGGCCATCAAAATCGACGCTCACCACGCCGTCCCCGGCGGCGACCACACGCCCGACGTCGCCGTTAAACACGTCCGACTCGTAGTCGTTGCGCACCTGCATCACCCGGTCTTGCACCCGGAAGACCCGCTCCCCGACCTTCACCGAGGGCCCCTCGGGGTTCAGGAGCGCCTGGAGCCGCACGTTGAGCGAGACCGTGCCCAGAGGCCCCCGGCGCATCGGCGTGAGCACCTGCACCTCGGCGCGGGGGTCAAATCCTCGGGCGGGCAGGCGCTTGAGCAGAATCTCGTCGAGGGCCTGGAGCAGCTCTTCAGGCTCACGGCGGGGCACCACGAAGAAGTCTGGGCGCTCTAGGGGCTCGGGCTCTTTCTCGGCGCTCACGGGATCTTCGCCGCGCAAGACCCGGTGGGCGTTCTGCACGATGCCCGAGCCCGCGGCCTGGCGGTAGACTTGGCGTAAGCTCACGACAGGCACGGCGCCGGAGTCGATGAGGTCACGAAGGCACTGGCCCGCGCCCACCGACGGGAGCTGGTCCGCGTCGCCGACGAGCACGAGCCGGGCGCCCTCGGGCAGAGCCTGCAGCAAGGCGTCGAGGAGCGCCAAGTCCACCATGGACGCCTCGTCCACGAGCACGCCGTCGAGCTCAAGGGGGTTCGTGGCGTCGTGCTCAAAGCCCCCGGCCTGCATCGAGTAGCGCAGGAGCCGGTGCAGCGTCTTGCCCTCTTGGCCGCAGCTCTCCGAGAGACGCCGCGCCGCCCGACCCGTGGGCGCGGCCAAGGCCCAGGTCTCCCGACGAAGGGCCGCCGCGGTCATCAAGACCCGCACGATGGTCGTCTTGCCCGTGCCCGGCCCGCCGGTGATCACACACATGCCGCGCTCTAAGCCCATGGCCACGGCCCGGCGCTGCTCGTCGTTGAGCGACAAGCCCACCTTCTCTTCAGCGGCGCGCACGGCCTCTTCGCTGGCGTCTTGGCCGCCGATCCTGGCGACGACGGCGTCGGCCACACGCTGCTCGCGGCGATCGGTGACCCCGCGGTACACCGGGCGGCTGCCGGTGAGCGCGGACTCGCGCAGCACCACCTTTCGCTCCAAGAGCAAGGGGCCCAGGGCCTCGGCCAAGGTGTCTTGGCGCACGCCGACAGACTCGCCCCGGCGCAAAAGCTCGGCCTCGGGCAGAAAGCAGTGCCCTTCGCTCTCGCCTTCGCTCAACAACCACTGCACGGCGGCGCGGGCCCGGCGGGGGTCGTCCTCAGCGATGCCCAGCACCCGGGCGATCTGGTCTGCGGTCTTAAACGCCACGCCGGGGATGTCGGCGGCGAGGCGGTAAGGGTCGCCGCGCAGGATGCTCGCGGCCTCGTCGCCGTACTTGGCGAGCACCCGGCGGGTCACCGCGGCGCCGAGGCCGTAACCCCGCAACATCACCGCCACCTCGCGGTCGCGGCGGTCGCGGTCGTAGTGCTGGATGATCTCGTCGCGTTTTTTCTCGCCGATGCCCTCCACCTCGGTGAGCCGCTCCGGCGCGCTCTCCAAGACCCGCAGGGTCTCTAAGCCGAAGTGGTTGATGAGCCGCTCGGCGAGCTTGGGGCCGATGCCGCGCACCTCCCCCGAGCTGAGGTACCGCGCGAGCCCGGCGTTGGTGCGGGGATCTTGCACCAAGACCGTCTCGGCGTTGAACCGGCGGCCAAACCGCGCGTGGTTTGACCAGCGGCCCTCCAAGGTCAGGTGAACGCCGGGGCTCAGGTGCCCCAGCGCGCCGACCACGGTGACAGGGGCCCCCTCGTCGATGGGGGCGACCCTCACGACGGCCCAGGCCCCATCATCGGCCTGGTAGGTGACCTCCAGAAGCTCACCTTCAAGGCGCTCCCGCGCGCTCAACGCGCGTAGACCTCGTAGTGCTCCTGGTGGAAGTGGGCCAAGGCGCGCACGATGAGGCGTTTGCCCAGCTCACGCTCGACCTGCTCCAAAGAGTCCATCTCGTCGGTGTAGAGCATGTCGGCCACGGCCGGGCTCACGTTGACGTAGATGTTCTCCTTCTTGGGGGAGCGACCCGCCTCACGCTGCACCTCGCGGAAGATCTCGAAGCAGATCGTCTCGCGGCTGCGGACGTGGCCGTTGCCTTGGCACACCGGGCAAGGCTCGGTGATGAAGCGGGTGAGGTCCTCTTGAACACGTTTGCGGGTCATCTCGACGAGGCCCAGCTCGCTGATCTTGAGGACGTTGGTGCGCGCCTTGTCGCGCTTCACCTCCTCCTCCAAGGCCTTGTAGACCTTGTCGCGGTTGGACTCTTTGTCCATGTCGATGAAGTCGATGATGATGATGCCGCCGATGTTCCGCAGCCGGAGCTGGTAGACGATCTCTTTGGCGGCCTCCAGGTTGATCTTCGTCGTGGTGTCCTCCAGAGAGGTGTTGCCCACGAACTTCCCGGAGTTGACGTCGATGGCGGTGAGCGCCTCGGTCTGGTCGATGATGAGGTAACCGCCGCTCTTGAGCCAGACCTTACGGCCCAGCGAGCGCATGATCTCCGTCTCGACGCCATACACGTCAAAGACCGGATCTTTGCCTCGGTAGAGGTGAACCCGGTCCTTAAAGTTGGGCATGAAGTCAGACATGAACGTCTGCACCTCGTCAAACGCGGCGCGGTCGTCCAAGATGACGCGGTCGATCTGCTCGGTGAGGCCGTCGCGCAAGAAGCGGATGACGAGGTTGTAGTCTTGGTGGAGCAGGCTCGGCGGCTTCTTCGCGGCGGCGGCGGCCTTGATCTTCTCCCAGGTGCGCAGCAGGTAGTCCATGTCCTGCTGCAGGATCTCTTCAGGCTGGCTCGCGCAGACCGTACGCACGATGAAGCCCGCGCCTTTGGGGCGGTGGCGCTCGACGAAGTCGCGCAGGCGGCGGCGCTCTTTGTCTTTCTCGATGCGCCGAGAGATGCCGACGTGCTCCACCGTCGGCATGTAGACGATGTACCGGCCCGGCAGGGTGATGTGGGTGGTGAGCCGAGCGCCTTTGGTGCCGATCGGGTCCTTGGCGACCTGCACGACGATCTCTTGGCCCTCCTTGAGAAGATCCTGGATCGCGGGCTGGCCAGCGCGGGGCTGGGCGCGCGGGATCTCCTCCACCACCGTCTCATCGGGGGTGGTGGGGGTGGCGTCTTTGTGAAGCTCTAAGAACTCGGGGAAGATGTCGCCGACGTAGAGGAAGGCCGCGCGCTCTAAGCCGATGTCGACGAACGCGGCCTGCATCCCCGGGAGAACCCGCACCACCTTGCCCTTGTACACGTTGCCGACGGTGCCGCGCTCACGGCCTCGGTCAATGTGCAGCTCAGCAAGCTGGCTGTTCTCGATCAGGGCGACCCGAGTCTCCTTACCAGTGACGTTGACGATGATCTCTGCGGGCACGGAACACTCCAGGCGAGCCGGGAGGCCTCAACCAGCGGCCGCGCCCGTGGTGGGGCGACGCGCAGGGGGGCCATCGTTGGCTCAGAAAAAGGGAATAGACGAGCGCCGCGGGGCAGGCGTGGCCCGCGCGGCGCGTCGGTCAGGGGGACTCGGGGCGATGTGGCGCCGAGGGAGGCAGTACCCTGCATGCAGGACCTTGCCGGTAGATGTAGAGAAGAGGAGAGAGAAATCTTCCTTCACACACACACAAGGCGGTGTCAACCGGGGGCTCAGGTCGCGCCGTCAAAGCGGCGAAGCAGCGCCCATTTCAGGTAGCGGCCCTCGGGGTGCTCCACGGCGACGGGGTGGTCCGCTGGCGCTTCGGATCGTTCGATCCACGCCCAGCGCCCGGCCTTGCGGAGGCCATCCCGCACCGCCTCCTCCCAGCGCGCCCCAGAGAGCCGCGCGGTGCAGGAGGCCGTCGCCAAGAGGCCGTCCCGGCGCACCCACATCGCCACCCGGCCGTTGAGATCGCGGTAGGCCTTGCGCGCCCCAGCGTCGTCGTCCTTCTCTTTGGCGAGGCTCGGCGGATCGCAGATGAGCAGGTCGGGCTTGGCGCTCGGCTCCCACTTGAAGGCGTCGGCGCGCTCGAAGGCGTGCTGGCCGGGGTCGAGGCCGTTGAGGCGGAAGTTCTCTTTGGCGTCCTCTAAGGCCGGGCCCGCGACGTCTACGGTGGTCACCCGGCGGGCGCCCCCGGCGGCGGCGAAGACCGAGAAGCCCCCGGTGTAGCCGAAGAGGTTCACCACCTCCCGGTCGCGGCCCAACGATCCGACGCGGAGGCGGTGCTCGCGCTGATCTAAGAAGAGCCCCGTCTTTTGGCCCTCATAGGGGCGCACGATGAACCGCAGGCTGTGCTCTTTGACGACAAGCGACCGTGGGGTCTCGGGGCCGCGAAGGGTGACACCGCCGCCCTGCTCTCCATCGACGAGGCCCACGCCCAGGCGGCGAAACACCGACTTCGCCCAGCCCAGGCCCATGATCGCATCGGCTAAGTCATCGAGCATCGGCTCCCAGGCGCGGGCGTAGAGGCGCAGCACGGCGAGATCGCCGTAGCGGTCGATCACCACGCCGGGGAGCTGGTCGCCTTCGCCGTTCACGACGCGGTAACAGTCGGTGTCGCCAAGCCCGAGGCCCGCGCGCAGGCGATCGGCGCGGGTGATGCGCTCGGTGACCAAGGCGGCCGGGTCGCGGGCGCTGCGGGCGAGCACCCGCACGGGGATCGCCCCCTCGTCAAAGACGCCGAAGGCGACCACGCGGCCTTTGCCGTCGGTGAGCTCCACCCACTCGCCCACCTTGGCCCGGCCCTCGACGCCGCCTTTCCAGACCCAAGGGTGCCCGCGGCCTACGGGGCCGAGGGTGTCGTCGGTGAGGCGGAGGCGGGTGTACATCGGCGGCTCGTTTCTAGCGGGGGGTGCTCCGGTATCCGGCGGAGGATCTCGCCACCAACAGAAAGCGACAAGCGGTGAATAGCCAAGACGCCCTCGCCGTCGTGGCGGCCAGAACGGAGGACAACACCATGCGCAGCGACGCCTTCCTGATGGCCCTCACCCTCTCTCTCACCAGCGGCTGTGTCGTCGTCGCCGACGACAACGATCCCGCGCCGCGGCCTGTGAACGTCGCCCCCTACGTCAACTGGGCTGACGCCGGCTGCTACTACGACAGCTACTACAACGACTTCATCTGGTGGTTTGAGACCGAGGTCTGGGACGACAACGGCGCCCAAGATGTCGTCGCCGTCTACGCCGACGTGTACGACGCCCGCGGCACCTTCGTGGAGACCTTCCAGCTCTTCCCCGAGGGCCCCACCCCGCAGATCTGGTTCTCGGACTGGCTGCAGTACTCGACGTACATGGACTGCTACTACAGCGGCTACCAGATCGACATCGTGGCGTATGACTCTTGGGACGCCTACGACGCCGTCACGATCCGCCCGGCGACCTTCTGATCGTCGGCCTCAGACGCATCAAGTATTGACACGACAAGATTTTTATTGCGCCACTACATGAAGTCATGGTAGACAGCCAATCAGCGTGAAGTCTCCCTTCACGCCCCTCCCCGCGCCGAAGTCCTGGGAGATCCCCCTCCCCCTCGGCGCGCCCTCCCCTCCGGCTGTCCCATGACCCTCCCCGCTGAGCAGCGACCCCCTACCGGGGGTGCTCTGGTGTTGCACGCCCTCGACGGCGTGCTCGTCCTGGAGCTTGACCCGTCCGCGTCGTTTGAGGCGCTGCGTCAGGCCGTGCGTGACACCTTCTCCGCGACCCCCGACCGATTCCGGGGCATGGACGCGCGGCTGGACCTGAAGGCCCGCACCATCGAGCTCTTCGACCTGCGGCGGCTGATCCACGTCCTCAAGGACGAGTTCGGCGTCACGGCCACGGGGCTCTACTGCACGCCGGAGAACCTCCAGCGGTACGCCGAGCGTGAGCTGAAGCTCCGCGTCTGGCCGCGCCGGGCGCAGGATCTCGACGAGCCGCCCACTGAAGACGAGCCCGCCCAGCCCACCAAACCCGCCGCCAAGGCCGAGGCCAGCCCCGCCGCCAAGGCCGAGTCCGCCCCCGCGCCCGCCGCCGAGGACGAGGTCTTGGTGTGTGAAGGTGACGCTGAAGAGCTCGCCCCGGTCGAGCCCTTGGGCCGCCGGACCTTGTGTATTGACCGGGGTTTACGCTCCGGCCAGGTCGTGCGCTACTCCGGCGACGTCGTCGTCTACGGCGACGTGAACCCCGGCGCCGAGATCATCGCCGTGGGCAACGTGCACGTCTTCGGGGCGCTCAAAGGCACGGTTCACGCCGGGGCCCGAGGCGACGAGTCGGCGATCATCCTGAGCTTTGATCTGCGGGCGCCGCAGCTCCGCATCGGCCGGAAGATCGCCTTCCCCGCGGCGCGGCCCGCCACGAACGTCCGTTATGGCCACGCCCCGGAGATCGCCTGGGTGAACGGCGCCGAGATCACCATCGAACCCTACGCGGGACGCCTGCCACGCAACCCTGGGCAGAGCTGAAGCAGACGCTGAGCGAACAGAGGAGCAGAAGCTATGAGCGAGTGCATCGTCATCACCTCGGGAAAGGGTGGAGTCGGCAAGACGACCACGTCTGCCAACCTGTCCGTCTCCCTCGCCATGATGGGCCACAAGGTCGCCGTCGTAGACGCAGACATCGGGCTGCGTAACCTCGACGTGATCCTCGGCCTTGAGAACCGGATCGTCTACGACCTCGTGCATGTCATCGAGGGCGAGTGCCGGCTCAAGCAGGCCTTGATCCGCGACAAACGTCTGGAGAACCTCTTCTTGCTGCCGGCCGCCCAGACCCGGGACAAGTCGGCGGTGAACCCGGAGCAGATGCGGAAGCTCGTCGAGCAGCTCAAGGCTGAGTTCGACTACGTCATCATCGACTGCCCCGCGGGCATCGAGCAGGGCTTCAAGAACTCCATCGCTGGGGCCGACAAGGCGATCATCGTCACGACGCCTGAGGTCTCCGCGATCCGCGACGCCGATCGCATCATCGGGCTCGTCGAGGCCGCTGAGCTGCCCGAGCCCCGGCTGATCATCAACCGCTTCCGCCAGAAGATGGTGGACCGCGGCGACATGCTCAACAAGGACGACATCCTGGAGATCCTCGCCATCCCGCTCATCGGGGTCGTGCCGGATCACGAGGACATCATCGTCTCCGCGAACCGTGGCGCGCCGGTGGCCTTCGACGACACCTCCGTCGTCGGTGAGGCGTACCGCCGCATCGCCCGCCGGGTGTCTGGTGAGGCCGACGTGCCCTTCGTCGCGCTTCAGCCCGTGGGTATCTGGGAGAACGTCAAGCGCTGGATGGGCCTCTCGGCCAAGGCAGGTGTGTGATGATGGAGCTCATCAACCGGGTTTTCGGGAGCCGTCTGGGCTCAAAAGACGACGCCAAGGCGCGGCTCAAGCTGCTGCTCGTCCACGATCAGGTGGACCTGAGCCCCGCCCAGCTCGACTCGATGAAGGCGGAGATCATTGAGGTGATCGGCCGTTATGTCGAGATCGACCGCGACTCCGTGGACTTCAAGCTGGAGCGCTCGAACGGCGAGATCGCATTGGTCTCGAACGTGCCGGTGCGCCGGGTCGTCGCCCGCGCGGTGTGATGCTGACACCCTGGCCGACGCGGCTTAACGCGCGGTCAGGGGCACCACGGCGGCCTCAGCCGAGGGCGCCTGGTGGCAGAGGTCGTCTAAGAGCGTGAAGAACACGACACGCTCCATGACGCTGCGCTGAGAGAAGCGCAGGCGCGCGGACTGCCCGCGCCAGGGGCTCAGGTCAAGCTGCTGCGGCGTGAACATGCCCGCGCTCGACTGGGTGGAGGTGGTGCCGCCGTTGCCGGTGTTCGTCTTCGTGGACGTGTCCTCGTCGCCGGGCATCGCCGGGACGTAGCCGCCGGTCACCGCGGGCACCCGGCCCACGGCGAGGAGCGCGCCGTTGGGCGCGAGCAGCTCGACGAGGAGCTCGACGCCGCGGTGGTCGGCCTCGCTGAGCTGGGAGAAGCTGAGCGCGTCTTCGGTGATCGTGAACAGGGGCGTGGTGATCTGGGCGTACCGATCGCCCGCCTCGGCGCGGAGGCCGACGGAGTAGACGCCGGGGAGGTCGAGGGCCTCCTCACCGTCGAGGATCGAGAAGTCGGCGCCTTCAGCGGCCACGAAGACCTCGACGCCGTGGGCGATCTCGGCGTGGTCGCCGGGGTAACCGAAGGCCCCCAAGGAGGCGTCCTCGACGTCGAGGCACCACGCGGGGCCGTCGTTCACCTGGGTGAGCGTGACCTCATCGGCGGTGTCGACCGCCGTGTCGGCCGCCGTGTCGGCGCCGACGCCCGAAACGGGTGAGCATGCCAGAAGTGTGAGGAGGATTGCAAGCATCACGGCGAACATAGATCGACGAGGTGGGGGTCCGCTGAAATCTAGGGCGGGCCCCCGGACGACTTAGGCCCCCCAAAGCGCCCTGGCGAGGGCGGGGAGGCTCTGATCGAGGCGATCGTTCAAGGTGAAATGACCGCCGTTGTGCTCAAAGTAGCGCAGCGGGATCCCGAGTGGATCGAGGGCGCGGCGCACACGGCGGGCGCCGACGTGCAGGCGGAACTCGTCCCGGCGCCCGGCGTCGAGCCACAACATCTTGAGCGCCCGGGCGCCTTCGGGGCGGCGGGGCATCGCTCGGGCGGGATCGTGGTCCAACCAGCGCTCAAAGACCTCGGGGACCAGCTCGCCGGTCTCTAGATCGACGGGCAAGACGCAGGGCAGCGGCGTGGCGCCGGGCTCGGGGGAGTAGGCGAGGGACATGCCCAAGAGGTTGAGCACGGCGTGATCCGGGCCCTTCATGCCGCTGCCCGCCTCAAAGTTGGAGAGCCAGCCCGCCACGCCCCCGGCGTCTCGGATGGCCTCGACGGCGCTGGGGAAGTCGGGGGGGTAGGCCACGTCGAAGGCCGCGTCGGGGGAGTGCGCGGCGGCGGCCAAGAAGCGCCCGGGGAAGAGCGTCGGCAGCATCAACGCGCCGTAGCCGCCCGACGACTTGCCGAACACGCCCCAGCGCGGCGGGCCGGTCTCGGCGGTGGGGTGCAGGGCCTCCACGGCGGGCATCAGCTCCTCGACGAGCCAGCTCCCGTAGTCTCCGGTGCCCACCGAGTCCAAGAACTGACCGCCGCCCAAGCGGGTGAGCGGATCGGGGATGACGATCCGCAGGGGCGGCATCCCGGCCTGAAAGAGGCGATCGAGGCGCTCGGGCAGGCTCTCTTCGCGCCAGCGGCGGTTGAGGAAGGAGAAGATCCCCCCGGTGAAGCCCGCCAAGGCCAAGGCTGCCGGGCAAGGCGCCGAGGGATCGAGGCCGGGCGGGTGCAGGATCACCACCTCCCGAAGGTGCGGATCTCCCAGAGGATTGCCGCGCAGGCGGGCGGAGTCATGCCAGAGGGTCGTCTGGGAACCACGGGGGGGTTGGCGCATGGGCGTCTCCTCAATGGGGCCGGGATGAGATAACCCAAGCGGCCCAACTGAGGTGATGATGCCCTGGCTCCGCGCCCCCTGTGATGAGCTGCTCCTCCCCCTGGCCCAAGAGGCCTGGCCCGCCCTGACCGGCCGCGACGGCGTCGCCTTGGCCGCCGTGCTCAAGAAGATCGCCGTTCGCCTCGTCGAGCGGGACGCGGAGGAGGTCGAGGAGCTGCTCGCCGATGTCGGCCCCGCCTCGTCAAAACCTCGGGCCATGGCCGCCGCCGCCGAAGAGCTCGCCGGAGAGCCCCTCGCCGCCGCCGCTTACGCCCGCCTCGACGGCCGCTCGGCCTGGGTCGCGCTCACCTTGACCGGCTGGGTGCGTTCGGGGGAAGGTGGAGATCTCTCCGGCCTCGCCACCCGCCTCGCCCAAGGCGGCAGCCTCCCGGGCTTGGACCCGGAGTCTTCAGCGCTGTACGCGATGAGCGCGCTCTTGGACGCCGTAGAGGCCGGGCCGTTTGAGCCTAGCGCCGCCCCGCCCGCCGACGCCCCAACCCTCGCCGCGCGCCTGGGCTTAGACGACGCGGACGAGTTCGCCGATGTTGAGCCCTTCTGCGCTCGGCTGCACGACGGGCACCTGTACCTGCTCGACGAGTAGCGGGGCTCAGCTCGGCGGCGCGCTGGGGTCGGCGGTGCTGCCGAGGCGGCGCAGGGCGTCGGCCAAGGCCGGTGACTTTTTGGTCGCCCGCTGGGTGACCTCGGTCCAGGCGGCCCGGGCGCCCTCGACGTCGCCGAGGGCCTCCTTGGCGATGCCCAGCCACAACCACAGCTCGGGCGTGGGGCGTTTGCCCTCGATGAGCTGCTCCAGGGACTCTTTGGCCTCAGCGTAGCGGCCCGTGCGCAGGTCGAGCTGGGCGATGGCCCGGCGGCCCCCCGCGCCGTCGCCGACGGCCTGCCGGGTGACGGCGAGGGTGTCGGCGCTGAGGTTCACCGCGGGGTGCGCGTCCACGAGCACGTCGATGGCGGCGTGGGTCTCGGCGGTGGTGGCCGCGAACCAGGTGATCTGGCGGAGCTGGAACGCTGGGCCCTCACGCTCGGTCTCCGGCGCGGTCAAGACCATGCGGCGCAGATCAAGGGTCGCCCCGCCCTTGAGCACGAGGCGGCTGGGCTCAACCCGGGTCAGCGACGTGGCTTTGGCGGTGTTGCCGGTGATCTCGATGAGCTGGTCGCGGCTGATGACGAAGGCGGAGAGCGCGCCCAGGCTGGGGCGGATCTCCGTGGCGTCGCGGCCGTCGCTCACCCACACCCCGAAGAGCGTGGCGGGATCTGCGGCGGTGGTGAGCCAGTCTAGCGCCTGCTGGGCGGCCTCAGCGACCTGATCATCCCGGCCCAGAAGCCGCTCGATGGGCTTGCGGGCCTCTTGCCAGCCACAAGCCGCCGCCAGCTTGGCGACCCGGGCCAAGGCGTCGGGGCGCACCCGGGCGTCCTCCAACATCGACACCAGCTCAGCGCGGGTGGCGAGGTCGTTCGCGCCGTCCGCCGAGGTGAGGTAGCGGGTGAGCCCGACCAAGGCGCCTGTGCGCACGTCCAGGCGGGGATCCCGCACACCGACGAGGATCCGCCGCGCCGCCAGGGGCAGGCCGAGGTTGGCGAGCACGGAGAACACCCCGGCGTTGAAGCCAGGGTCGATGCCCCGGGCCTCCACGAAGAGCTTCTCGCGGGCCTCTGGGGTGAGCAGCTCGGCGTTGGGGCCGACACGATACCGGGAGAGGATGTCGGCCACGGCACAGACGGCGTAGAGGCGAACGCCGGGGCTGCCGTCCTCACGCGCCGCGCGCAAGAGCCTCGGGAGATGATCTAAGGTGCCGACCTTACAGAGCTGCCGACCGACCTCGGCCCGCGCATGAATCGTCCCGCTGTCTAAAATGTCGAGAGAGACCTCGTCCATGCGCACCTCCAGGCTCTAGGACGGTGTAGCAAAGCGCCGGGCCAAGGTCAATGCGGCGATTGTCCTCGCCGCCTGATATGGTCGCCGGTGAACCCGCTCGTGTGCGCAGGTGAAGATGTCCCGGATGATTCTCGCCCTCACGGCGCTCTTGTCGTTCACTGGCTGCGCTGCAGGGGTGCACGAGCTCTTTGAGACCCGCAAAGCCTACGGCTTAGAGCGGGCGACGGGCGCCCCGGAGAGCTGGAAGGCTGAAGCCGTCGTCACCTTGTCCGAGCCCCTGGTGCAGGCCGTGCTCGCCCAGGCCCTTGAGGTGGCGCTCAAGGACCTCCCGCCCCTCGACGTGAAGCTGGCCAAGGTCACGCCCCAGGCCACCCTCTCTTCGTTGAGCCTCACGGACGTGGCCGGCTGCGCCCAGTGTGTCGGCTTCAACGGCAAGCTCACGGGCAAAGCGAAGGTGGAGGCGATGGGCTTCACCAAGAACCTGCCCTTCACCGCGGCCCTGCGCGGGAGCCTGCAGGTGAGCACCCGGGCCGCTGACGACGCCCAAGGCCGCGCGGTGTTCGCCCGGCTCACGAAGATCGACCGCTTAGACTTCGCCCTGGATCAATCCGGCGGCCTCGGCTTCTCTTTGGAGGACACCTTGGCGAGCTGGGGCACCGACCTCGCCCGGGAGACCCCTGAGCTGAGCCTGGGCGCCTTCGGCGGCGACGATCTCCCCCTTCGGGATCTGCGGGTGCGCAGCGCGAGCGGCGCCTTGTTGGTGGAGCTGCTCACCGACGCCGCCCACGGCGGGCCGCTCTACGCGCCGCCGACCCCGCCCTCGGGGGGCTGGGCCGTGGCCGTCTCTGAGGAGACGCTCCTCGATCACGCCCGCCGCGCGGCCTTCGAGATGGGCGAGATCTCCATGGAGGTCTGGGCCGAGCCCACCTCTCTCGACCTCGACGGCGGCGAGTTCGCCTTGGGCCTGCGCCTGTGGCGCCTCAAAGGCAACGGGTGGTGGCGTGACTACACCATCCGCGGCGACCTCAGCTTGGTGAACCAGGTGCTCAAGCTCCAGCCCAGAGAGGTGCAGGAGGGCGAGCGCAGCAAAGGCGCCGCCCTGGTAGATCCCCTCGCGCTCTTGGGCGAGAGCCTCATCCTGCGGGTCATCGAGGACGCCGCCGCCCAGTCCGTGCCCATCGGCCAGTCCACCTCGGTCGGGGGTCTCACGCTCAAGGCCAAGGTCACCCAAGCCCAAGGAGTCGCCGACGCGCTGGTGCTGAGCGGGGACGCCACGGCGCGCGCCGCGAAAGAGAAAGAGAAAGAAGCTGGCGGCGGCGGATCCAGCGGCGGGTCCAGCGGGGCTGGTGAACGGCGGAAGCAGAAGCGCCCATAGGAGCAAGCCAAGATGGCCAATCAGAGCGGCAACCGCGCCCCCAAGCTCATCGCGGGGCTCGTCATCAGCGCGGCGTTCTTCGGGCTCATGGAGCTCAGCGCGCGGCTCTTGTTCTCGACGGAGCTCGCCGCCGCCGAGGCGCCGCCTCCCCAGGCCCTCGACGGCGCCCCGACGCTCAAGGGCAACCCCTACCTCTTGTGGGAGCAGGCCCCGGGCGTGCGTGTGGAGCACAACATCCCGGCGAACATCAACTCTTTGGGCCTACGCGGCGACGAGCCCACCATGCCCAAGCCGGCCGGGGTGCGCCGCCTGCTCGCCACGGGCGACTCCAGCGTCTACGGCTTCCGGGTGCGTGACGACGAGGTCTTCATCACCAAGACCGCGGCGCTCCTCGGCGGCGCAGAGGCCAAGATCGAGGGCTGGAACGCCGCGATCCCCGGCTACTCCACCTACCAGACGATCAACATGCTGGAGATGCGCGCCTTGGCCTTAGAGCCCGACGTGCTCGTCATCGCCAACCTCTGGTCGGACAACAACTTCGACGCCTTCGTCGACAAGGAGCTCCTCGCCGCCTACACCACCTTTGAGGGCTCCTCCGCCCACCGAATGCACCGCCTGTTCCAGGGCTCAGCGTTTTATCGCCTGCTGCACTACCGCCTCACCGTGGCCACGGGCGCCGCCGCCGAGGCCAGAAAGGTGGGCTGGACGGTGGGCAGCGGCAAACAGATCGGCCGCCGCCGGGTGGAGGTGAACGACTACGCCGCGAACCTCGACCGCCTGGTGGAGATGGCGACGCGGGTAGGCGCCGAGGTCGTGTTTGTGCTGCTCTCCAACGAGGAGGATCTCAAGGGCCCTCGGGACGAGCCCGCGGCGTGGCAGCTCTACCGCGACGTGATGCGCGAGACCGCCAAACGCCACGGCGCCCCCTTGGTGGACGTGCCGGAGATGTTCTACAAGAGCGGCCTCAGCAAACCAGACCTCTTCTTGGACGAGATGCACCCCACGGCCAAAGGCCACGGGATGATCGCCGAGAAGCTCGCTGAAGCGCTGAAGCCCTGGGCCGAGACCGGCGCGCCCTTGATGACCGAAGGCACCGGCGAGGCCCGGCCCGTCTACAGCGACCACTTCACCTTCGGCGACGGCGGCGCGGGCGCGGACGCGGCGGTCGGCGGCGCCGAGCCCCCCAAGCCCGGCGGTGAGGGCCCCGCCCAAGACGTGAGCCAGGCCACCTGGACCCTCGACGGTGAGCTGCGTTACGCCGGCTTCTCCGGCAAACGCGCCCAGATCGACG